>CAZIBN010000018.1:43966-54945 GCA_964537395.1 uncultured Elusimicrobia bacterium | reverse complement strand
GCACAGCGTAAAAAGACGAGTGGCGCTCACCAAGGCCGTTTGGGAAGTGGGTGTATGACGGCTCGATCCGGCATGCGGTGCTCGTCTCGGGCGGCACGGGGCTCACGCCGTTCCGGGCGATGTGCCTGCTGAACGGGGAGATGGGGGTCGCGAGGAAGATCACGCTGTGCTGTGCGGCGAAGACGCCGGAGGGGCTGCTGTATCGCGCGGAATATGAGGACTGGCGAAAGAACGGCGTGAACGTCAAAGAGAAGATTACTCAACCGGGCGCCGGGACGAATTGGGACGGAGAAATCGGACGGTGGACGGCGGGCTCGGTGTTCGCCGCCGCGAACGACGCGGCGGCGGTTTATTACCTGTGTGGGCCGAATAAGATGGTTCAGGAGCTCAAGGACGGGCTTGAACAGATCGGCGTGCCGATGATCAATATAAAAACGGAAAAATGGGGCGATTACACGGATCTCTTTTGAGGCTGATACTTGCCTCGGCTTCGCCTCGGCGCCGCGCGATACTGCGCGCGGCCGGGATCAGCTTTAGCGTCGATCCGAGCGGCGTGGACGAGAACATCGACGAGAAGAACCCACGGCGACACGTCTTGAAGCTTGCCCGCCTAAAGGCGTTGGATGTCGCGAAGCGACATCCAGATGCCGTGGTGCTGGGGGCGGATACGATAGTGGTGTGTGCGGGCGAAATATTGGGCAAGCCGAAAAATCTTAAAGATGCGGTCAGGATGATCACGCTGCAATCGGGACGGACGCAGCGCGTTTATACCGGAACGGCGCTCGTGGTCGGACGGCGAGTCTACACCGACGTCGCCGTGACGATCGTGTACGCCCGACGGCTTGAAGCTGACCGCCTTCGGCGGTTGGCGGGAAAGCATATGGATAAGGCCGGGGCTTACGCGATACAAGACCGGCATGATCCGCTGGTGGCGCGGATCGAAGGCGACCGGGACAACGTGACCGGGTTGCCGATGCGGTCCGTTAAACGTCTTCTGGCGAAGGCGCGACGGGCAAAGTAAAGTAGAACCGGGCGCCTTTCCCCACCGCGTCGCCGATGCCGATCGTGCCGCCGTGGCGCGAGACGACCTTCTCGCAAAGGGCCAGCCCGAGGCCGACGTTGCCCACATGGCGCTTCATGTCGCGCTGGAAGAATTTCAGGAAGAGCTGCTCGCGCGCCTCGAGCGGCACGCCGGGGCCCGAGTCGCTCACCTCGACGAGCACCCTCAGGCCTTCGACGCGAACGCCGATCGTGATGTGCCCGTCTTTCGGCGTATGCTCCACGGCGTTATGCACCAGGTTGTCGAGCACCCGCCGCAGAAGGCCCGGGTCGCCGAGCACGGGCGGGGGCGCCGACTCGGGAAGGCTCAGGTCCAGGTGCTGCTTGCGGTCGGCCACGATCAGGCCGAAATCCTTGGCGCAGGCGCGGGCGAGCGCGCTCATCTCCACGAGCTCGGTGTAGGCCAGGCCCGACATCTCCTCGAGCTTGGCGAGCTGAAGCACGTCCTCGACCATGCGCTGAAGGCGCGCGGTGGACATCTCCAGAAGCTCGAAGGTGCGGTTGTGCTCGCGCTTGCCGGACTTGGTCGCGAAGTCGGCGAGCAGGGTGATGCCGGAGCGGATCACGGTCATCGGGGTCTTGAGGTCATGAACGAGCATGGCGGCGAGCTCACGCTTCTCGGCCTCGAGGATGCGCCGGCGGCGGGTCTCGGCCCGCAGGCTCACGCCCATGCGGTTGAACGCGGCGGTCAGGCGGGAGACCTCGTCGCTGCCGCCCTCGCCGCCGACGCGCCGGAAGTTCTGGGGATCGGCGGCCATGGCCTCGAGGCGGCCGACGAGCCGCTCGAGGCGCTCGCCCGCGAACAGGCCGATCAGCCAGGCGATCAAGGTGATCGTGAGAAACGCGGTGACGCCCGCCTGCACGCCGTTCGCGCCGATCTCATCGAGGCGCGTCTCGAGGGCGCCGGTGCGAAAGCCGACCTGCACCACGCCCCGGCCGCGCGGCCCGAGGTCCACCGGGCCCTCCACGTCGTAGATGCCGTCGTCCACCTCGGCGAGCCGGCGACCCGGCTTGGGCTCGCGGCCGATGAGCTTGGGGTCTTCGGAGCTGCCGACGAGGCGCTTGCCCTTCTTGTCGCGCACCACGATGGTCGCGATCTCCGCCTGGCGCAGGAGCTCGGTGAAGCTCTTGCCGACCTGGGCGAGGCGTCCCTGGCGCGCCTCGGTCTGGACAACCGCGCGCACCGCGGTCAAGGTCACGCCGCCCAGGTGCTCGGCCTGGGCGTAGGCCTCGTGCCGGGAGGAGCGAACGCCGAGCAGCACGAGGCCGCCGGCGACAAGGCCGCCGGACACGGCGAAGACGAGGGCGAGGCGATAGCTGAGTCGCATGTTCTTTCGGACCTGGCTCATTCTATGAATTTCGGCTATACTTGGCGCGCCATGACACCCGCGCTCTGGGCGCTGCGCGCCGTCAATCTTCTCCTCGTTCTCGCCGCCGCCTATCTGGGCGCGCGCGGCAAGGCCGTCAGCATCACCTTGCCCGCGCTCGCGGCGCTGGCCGTGCTCGGCGCGTCGGCCGGGACGGTCTTCTCCAATAAACTGCAGACTCCGAGGGCGCGCCGCCTCGCCGCGGCGGGCTTCTCCATAACGGAGATCCTGTACGTCATGTGGATCGCGCAGTGGACCCAGCAGTGGGCCGGCCTGATCGACCTCGGCGCGCTGGCTCCGTCGGTCATGCTGGCCCTCGAATTCGGCGCCGCCGCGGGGGGGCTCGCCGCCCTCGTGCCCTCGCTCTTCACCGCGGTCCTGATCTCCACCCTCGGGCCCGGGCAGTCCGCCGATCCCGTCCTCGCCCCGACCCTCGTCCTGCGCGGCCTGCTGCTCGCATTGGCTCCGGTCGCCGCCGGCTTGGCACTCGGCCCCGCGCGCTCCCGCGCCGCGGCCGTCGCCCGCGGCACCGTCGCCCGCCTGCGCGCGGCCCAGGTCGGAGAGTATCTCTCCTTCGCCCTTTTCCAGCTGCGCGACTACGCGATCACGATCACCTCGCTGTCCGAGGCGATCGCGCTGGCTCCCAAGGAAGATCCCAAGCAGACGGAGCGCATGGAGCGCCTGCGCAAGGCCGCCGCCGAGCTCGGCTTCAAGCTGTCGCACGTCCTCGGAGACCAAAGCGCGCTCACGACGGCGCGCCCGCCGACGTCGATGAGCGTGGATCTCCTCTCGCTCGTCAACTCCTGCGTGGACGACAGCCGCGACACCTTCGCGCCGGACGGCGTGCAGGTGTCCGTCCTCGTCGAGAGCGCGACGCCGCCCATCCGCTCCGACCGCCGCTCCATCGAGCTGGTGCTCCTGGCCGTGCTGCAAAACTCGTTCGAGGCCTGCTCGGCGCGCGGCGGGGGAGCGGTGACCGTGCTTCTGCGCCGCGAGGGGGCGAACGCCGAGATCGAGATCTCCGACGACGGCGGCGGCGT
This sequence comes from uncultured Elusimicrobia bacterium, assembly GCA_964537395.1. GTDB lineage: Bacteria > Elusimicrobiota > Elusimicrobia > UBA1565 > UBA9628 > GWA2-66-18. Next base: position 51,479 of record CAZIBN010000018.1, on the reverse strand, counting down.
CTCCGAGACCAACAAGGCCACCCTCTTCGAGCCCTTCATCTCCGCGCGCGGCGGCGCGCACGGCCTGGGGCTCGGCCTGTCCATGTCGCGCCGCTTCCTCGAGCGCATCGGCGGCGGCCTGCGCGTCAAGAGCAAGGGCGGCTACACCGCCGTCCTGCTTGTCGTGCCGCTTGAACGCGAGCTTCCGAACATCCGGCTCGAGGACTCCACCTGGGCCGGCCGACGCGCGGAGCATTGAGACCATCATGAGCGAACCCTCGACCGAAGAGAAGGAAGCGCCCGCTCCCACTGCGCCGAAGCTCGGCGAGCTGTTCGAGCTCGCGCTGACATCGCTCATCAACGCGCCCGGCGTCTTCGCCAAGCTCGAGGCCCGCCCGGCGCCCGGGCCCGGCATGTCCTTCCTCGTGGCGCTTGCCTGGGGAGCCGCGTTCTTCGCGCTGAACCTGCTCCATGTGACGATCGCGAACCCCGGGGCGCTGCAGGCGTACGCGCCGTGGCAGGTCGGCGTCGTCGCCTTCCTCGGCCTCGGCGTCTGGACGGCGATGTTCCTTCTCGGCTCGAGCCTTATCTACGGGATCGGCCGCGCGCTGGGCTCCGCGGGAGACTTCGACCGCGCCCTGCTCATCACGGCGGTCACGCTCTCGGCGGCGCCCGTGCAGGCGCTGTGCACCTGGTTCCCCATGGCCTGGGTCGTGCCGGCGCTCGTCGCGGCGTGGATCCTCTCCTGCGGCATAAGCGCGCTGTTCAAGACGGACCCCTGGGCCGCGCGCGGCGTCTGCGCGGTGCTCGCCGCCGGCGTCCTCGCCCTCCAGTACGGAGCGGGCTTGGTCGTGGAGAAATATGCGGCGACAGCACAGCTCGCCGCGGTCGCCGTGCAGGGCGCCTCCACCGCGAGCCAGCTCTCCGAGCTTCAGCAGCAGATGCAGCAGATCCAGACGGCGGCCTCCCAGCTGCCGCAGGCGGGCGATACGGCTCAGCCGGGCGATCCGAGCGATTCGCCTGCGTCGAATCGCTCCAGCCTCGATCTCCTGAGCGGCCCCGAGGCTGCAAGCGCGCCCTCAAGCGGCCCGACCCAGCGTGAGCAGCTCGCTCAGATGAGCGCCTCGGGCGACGCGATGAACAGGAGCGTGATCGCCATGCTCGACTCCATGGCGCCGCTGCTGAACAATCCCGCGATCACGAAGGGCATGTCGCTCCAGCAGAAGGCCGATTACGTCGAGCTCAAACGGATGATGGCGGACATGAAGACCGGGATGATCGAGAACAGGATCACCTCCCCGCAGGAGCAGCAGGCAAGGATGATGAAGATCCAGCAGCTGACGATGCGCATGATGAGCGCCGGCCTCCCCATGCCGGCGCCGCAAGCGGCGCCCGCGCCGGGGGCGAAGCCGTGAGCTTGAAGGGCAAGGTCGTCCTCGTCACCGGCTCCGCGAAGCGCGTCGGGCGCGTGATCGCGCTCGCCTTCGCCGCCAAGGGCGCGCGCATCGCCGCGCACTACAACACCTCCGCCGCCGAGGCCCGCAAGCTCGTCACGGGCGTGAAGTCCCTGTCGGGCACGGACGCCGACATCTTTCGAGCCAACCTATTCGACGCGGCCGCGCCCCGGAAGCTCGCCGACGCGGTCGCCCGCCGGTTCGGTGGCATCGACATCCTCATCAACTCCGCTTCATTGTACGAGCGCACGCCGTTCGCGTCCGCGACCCCCGAGGACTGGGACCGGCACATGGCGGTCAACGCACGCGCGCCTTATTACCTCGCGCAGGCCTGCGCCCCCTGGCTCAAGCGCTCGGGAGAAGGCGTGGTCATCAACATCGCGGACTGGGCCGGGCACCGCCCCTACGCCGACTTCGGCCCGTACTGCGCGTCGAAGGCGGCCCTGCTCTGCGCCAACAAGCTGCTCGCCAAATCGCTCGCTCCCGAGATCCGCGTCAACGCGATCCTGCCCGGGCCCGTTCTCGCGCCGGAAGGCATGGGCGAGGTGGAGAAGCGGAAGGTGGCTGAAGCCACCTTGCTCAAGCGCCTGGGCACCCCCGAGGCGGTCGCACGCGCCTGCCTGTACCTCGCGGAGTCGGCCGATTATTCGACGGGTGCGGAGCTCACCGTCGACGGCGGCCGCCTCATCGCCTAACGCGCGCGGGACCTGGGCTTGCCGGTGAACGGCGCGTCGAGCTGCATCTCGATCTTTGGATTCTGGGACTTCACGCCCTTGAGAAGCTTGTCCCACATCTTCGGGTCGGCCCACTCGGCCTTCGCCTGCGCGGAGAAAACGATGTCCTTCAGGGCGATCTCGCCCATCTGCGCGTCATAGGCGTCCTGGCGGAAGCACTGCGCGTAGCCGGTCTCGGTCTCGTGCAGGATGACGGAGTGGACGCGCGCGGTGTCGTCGCCATTCGACTTCACCGTGTTGTCGAGCAACGCCTGGACCGCGACGAAGATCACGCGGGTGAGCTGCTCGGCCGTCGGGGAGACGGGCAGGGAGACCCAGCGCTTGGAGTTGTCCTTCATCGCCTTGATGTAGGACGCCTCCTCCTTGTCCCAGAACAGCGAGGCGTGGTCGAAGGCGTCGAGGAAATCCTTCACGCCGCCCTTGAGCAGGCCGAAGTCGTAGACCATCTGGCCGCGGTCGAGGCGGTCGGAGGTGAGCAGCAGCTCGCAGCGGAAGCTGTGCCCGTGCACGGAGTACTTGCACCGGTCCGAGGAGCAGTTGCGCACGATGTGCGAGGCTTCAAACCGGTACAGCTTGCGGATGATCATCTAGTCCTCCGGATCTCAACGACGACTTCACGGGTCTTGGGCATCACGGCGGGCGTCTTATGCACGCGGATCGTCGCGGCGACGACGAGCGGCTGGGTCCGCAGGATCGCGGCGGCCAGGCGCTCGGCCAAGGTCTCGATCAGGCAGCGCTCGCCAGCCTCGGCCTCGGCGCGGATGAGCTTCTCGACGGCACAGTAGTCCACGGCCCGTCGGAAGTCGTCGCGCGCGGCGGCCGGGCGGGCGTCCACCTCGAGGCCCGCGTCCACCAAGAGCTTCTGGCGGCGCGCCCTCTCGGCGGCCGGAACCCCGATCTTTGCGCGGCATTCGACGCCCTTGAGCCAAATCATGTCGGCCATTGCCCCTATTCTAGCAAAAGGTGTCAGGCTTACCGGTATTTGCAGTATTCCGACTGGAATTTCCGATAGGAATACTGCAAATACCGGTAAGCCTGACACCACACGGGGCGCGGGGGGGTGAAATGTTATAATCGCCTCATGGCAGAATCCAAGAAAGTCGTCATCATCGGCTCCGGCTCCGCGGCCTATACCGCGGCCATCTACGCTGCACGCGCGAACATGGACCCCCTCGTTTTCGGCGGCGTCTCCATGGGCGGACAGCTCATGATCACCTCTGACGTTGAGAACTTCCCCGGCTTCCCGGAGCCCATCGCGGGCCCCGAGCTCATGGAGCGCATGCAGAAGCAGGTCGAGCGCCTGGGCGTGAAGATCATCAACGAATATGTCATCAAGGTGGACCTCAAGAACGGAAGCCCGTTCTTCGTCGAGACCACGGAGGGCACGGCCGCCTCGGCCCAGGCCCTGATCATCGCCACCGGCGCCAACGCGAAGTGGCTGGGCATCGAAAGCGAGAAGCGCCTGATGGGACATGGCGTGTCCGCCTGCGCCACCTGCGACGGCTTCTTCTTCAAGAACAAGGACGTCGTCGTCGTCGGCGGCGGCGACACCGCCATGGAGGAGGCGAACTTCCTCACCAAGTTTGCCTCCAAGGTCGTCGTGGTCCACCGGCGCGACAGCCTGCGCGCCTCCAAGATCATGGAGGACCGCGCCCGTAAGAACCCCAAGATCTCCTTCATCTGGGACAGCGCGATCGAAGAGGTCCTCGGCAGCGACCATGTCGAGGGCGTCAAGCTCAAGAACCTCAAGACGAACGCGGTCTCCGAGCTCAAGACCGGCGGAGTGTTCATGGCCATCGGCCACCAGCCCACCACCGGCTTCCTCGGCGGACAGCTCAAGACCGATGAGAACGGCTATATCGTCGCTGACGACCGCACGCGCACCTCGGTCGAAGGCGTGTTCGCCGCGGGCGACGTCATGGACCACCGCTACCGCCAGGCGATCACCGCCGCGGGCAACGGCTGCAAGGCCGCCCTGGAAGCGGAACGCTGGCTCGCGGATCAGGGCACGCACTGAGCATGTCCTCCGTCTCGGAGCGGAAAAGCCTTCCGCCCTGGCTGAAGGTCAAGCTGCCGACCGGCCCCGTCGTCGCGCGGCTCAAGGAAGCCTCGCGTTCACGCGGGCTCTCCACGGTCTGCGAAGAAGCCCGGTGCCCCAACCTCGGCGAGTGCTGGGGCGGGGGAACGGCGACATTTATGGTGATGGGCGACACCTGCACCCGAGGCTGTCGATTCTGCTCCGTTGGTACCGCCGTGAGACCCCCGTTGCCTGACGCCGAGGAGCCGGTTAAATTATCTTTGACGTTAAAGGAAATGGCGGTCGATTACGCCGTCCTGACGACGGTCTGCCGCGACGACCTTCCCGACCAGGGCGCAGGGCATCTGGCGGCGTGCATACGCGAAATAAAAAAAGTTCGTCCGAACATGAAGCTCGAGATGCTTCTTCAAGATTTCCGGGCTGATAAGGGGCTTCTTGAAACGGTCCTCGACGCCGGTCCTGATGTCGTCGCCCACAACGTTGAATGCGTGGAGAGATTAACGGCAACGGTGCGTGACGCGAAGGCCGGGTATCGGCAGTCCCTGGATGTCCTGGCGCACGCCAAGGAGTACCTGCCGAAGACCCCGACAAAGACCTCTTTAATGTTAGGTCTCGGAGAGACCGAAGAGGAACTCATCCAGGCATTCAAAGACATTCGCGCGGTTGGGGTCGATATACTGACGCTTGGGCAATATTTGAGGCCCTCGGGGTCGCGTCATCATCTCATGGTCGAGCAATTTATTCATCCCGACGAATTCAAAAGATATGGCGAGATAGCAAAGGAGCACGGCTTTCGTTATGTCGCATCCGGACCCTTTGTACGATCATCTTACCGGGCAGCCGAACTGTTCATGAAAGGATATCTGGAAACCCATGCCTCTTAAGACCGTCGCTTCCATCGACATTAAGCGCCTCGAGATCCTCGGAATAGACGGCTCCGTCGACAAGACGCTCATGCCGAAGGTCTCGGATAAACTTTTATTGGAAATGTACCGGCTCATGTTCCAGATCCGGGCCTTCGACGAGCGCGCGATCCTGCTTCAGCGTTCAGGAAGGCTCGGCACGTACCCCATGATCACCGGCCAGGAAGCGACCCAGTGCGTTCCGCCGCTGGCGCTGAAGCCCTCGGATTGGGTGGTGCCCACCTATCGCGGCGGCGGCGTCTATTTCGCGCGCGGCATGCAGATGCGCTACGGCTTGCTGTACTGGGCCGGCGACGACCGCGGCACGAATTTCCCCGACGGCAACAACGACATGATCTTCTCGATCCCCGTCGGCACGCACCTGACCCAGGTCGCGGGCCTCGCCTGGGGGCAGAAGCTCAAGGGCATGGGCGGCGTGGCCATGACCTACTGCGGCGACGGGACCTCCTCGAAGGGAGACCTGCACGAGGCGCTGACCTTCGCCGGCCAGTTCAAGCTGCCCGCGATCTATATCATCGAGAATAACGGCTGGGCGATCTCGGTGCCGCGCAAGCGCCAGGCCGCGTCGCAGACCTTGGCCCAAAAAGCGTGGGGCTACGGCGTGCACGGCATCCAGGTGGACGGCAACGACGCGCTGGCCGTGTATGCCGCGACCGTCGAGGCCGTGGCGCGGGCCCGCAAGGGTGAAGGCGCGACCTTGATCGAGTGCGAGACCTACCGGATGGGGCATCACACGACCGCCGACGACGCGACGCGCTATCGAGACAACAAGGAAGTCGAGCTGTGGAAGAAGCGGGACCCGATCTCGCGCTTCAAGAAATTCCTGACGGCAAAGAAGCTTTGGAACGACAAGGCAGAGGGGGCTCTTAAGAGCGCCACGGAAACCTGGATCAATCAGGAGGTGAAGGCGTACGAAGAGTTCCCGGCGCCCAATCCGCTGAACATGTTCGCCGACAACTACGCGACTGCGCCCCGCGCCTTGATCGAGCAGCGCGCCGAGCTCGAGGAGCTGCTCAAGTTCAAGGGCGGGGCGAAGATCCTCATGGAGCTGCCTCCGAGCGAAGGGAGGTTTCCGTGAAGACGGCGAGCAAGCCGGCGGCGACGCGGACCCTCAACCTCGTGCAGGCGGTCAACGAAGCCCTCGACGTCGCCATGGCCGCGGACAAGCGCGTCATGATCCTGGGCGAGGACGTCGGGCGCAACGGCGGCGTGTTCCGCGCCACCGAAGGCCTGTGGAAGAAGTACGGCGACGAGCGCGTCGTCGATACCCCGCTAGCGGAGATCGGCATCATGGGCTCGGCCATCGGTCTGGCGATCACGGGCTATCGCCCCGTAGCCGAGATCCAGTTCGACGGCTTCATGCCCTCCGTGTTCGACCAGGTCGTCTGCCACCTCGGCCGCATCCGCTCACGCTCGCGAGGCCGGATGTCCGTGCCGCTCGTCCTGCGCGCCCCGCACGGCGGCCTGATCCACGCGCCCGAGCATCACTCCGAGAGCCCCGAGGCGTACTTCTGCCACACCCCCGGCATCACCGTCGTGATCCCCTCCACACCCTACGACGCGAAGGGCCTCCTGCTCGCCGCCATCGAGTCGCCCGACCCGGTCGTCTTCTTCGAGCCGAAGTTATTGTACCGCTCCGCGAAGGGAGAGGTTCCCGCCGGGCATTACACCGTCGAGATCGGCAAGGCGCGCCTCGTCAAGGAAGGCAAGGACATCACCTTGCTGACCTGGGGCGCGATGACCGTGACCTGCGAGAAGGCCGCTGAGCGTCTCGAAAAGGAAGACGGAGCCTCCGTCGAGATCCTCGACCTGCGCACGCTGGCGCCGCTCGACCTCGACGCGGTGCTGGCCTCCGTGGGGAAAACCGGCCGCTGCGTCATCGCCCACGAGGCGCCGAATACCGGCTCCTGGGCCGCCGAGCTCTCCGCGCTGATCGCGGAGCGGGGATTGCTCAAGCTTCTGGCCCCCGTCGCGCGCGTCGGCGGCTGGGACATCCGTATGCCTCTCTTTCGACTCGAGCAATACTACATTCCAGATGCCGACCGCGTCGTGATGGCGGCGCGCAAGACGCTCGCATTTTAATTATGAAGCACAAGTTATCCACCGCACTTTCAACGTTGAAAACGCTGGGGATAACTCGGAGATAAACTTATGAACTTCGAATTCAATCTGCCGGACATCGGCGAGGGCCTCGTCGAGGGGGAGATCGTCAAGTGGTTCGTGAAGGTCGGCGACAGCGTCGCCGAGCATCAGCCGCTGGCGGCCGTTTTGACGGATAAAGCGGAGGTCGAGATCCCGTCGCCGAAGGCGGGGAAGATCACGAGGCTTTACGGGAAGCCCGGAGAGAAGATCAAGGTGCACTCGCCGCTGGCCTCGATCGAGGTC
>CAZIBN010000018.1:0-43866 GCA_964537395.1 uncultured Elusimicrobia bacterium | reverse complement strand
GGTCAAGAATTCCGTCGCGGCGCCGAAGGCGCCGGCGGCGCAAGCGGTCGCGGTCATCGAGCGCCCAGCCGCAAGCTCCGGGACGTTCGTCTTCAACCTGCCTGATATTGGGGAGGGGCTCGTCGAGGGGGAGCTCGTGAAGTGGTTCGTGAAGGAGGGAGCCTCCGTTGAGGAGAACCAGCCGATCGCCGTGGTGCTGACGGATAAGGCGGAGGTCGAGATCCCGTCGCCGAAGGCGGGTACGATTAAAATTCTCCACGCGAAAGCCGGTCAAAAGGTCGCGGTGCATTCCCCGTTGGTGACGTATTCAGGCGTTAAAGGGGCTTCTTCTCCGAGCACCCATTTCGTTGCCGTTTCCGCTCCTGAGGCCGCCGCCGCGCCAGCGGCGCCGCGGCCGACACGGCCTGCGAACGAGGTGCTGGCCACCCCCATGGTCCGGAAGATGGCGAAGGATAAGAACATCGATATCGGGCAGATCAACGGCACGGGGCCGCAGGGGCGGGTGCTCGCGGCGGATGTGGCGGGGTTCATGGCTGGCGGCTTCGCCGCCGTGACGCAGTCGCGCGGGGCTTCGTATGACAACTCGAAGGCGAACGCGACGCCTGGAGTAAAGGCTTTGGCGTCCGCGCTTGGAGTCGATCTCTCTAAAATCGCCGGAACAGGACCGGGAGGACGCATCTCGGAGACGGATGTTCGAGCGGTGGCGCCTGCGGCGCCGACGGCAACGACAACGGCAAGACTAGAACCCGCGATCGCATCCACGACGGCATCCGGGTATGCGCCGGTGTCGATAGCACGACAGAACGGGGACACGACGGTTCCATTCTCGGGCATACGCCGCAAAATTGCTGAGAAGATGCAGCAATCACGCCGCACCGTGGCGCATGTGACGCATGTGGATGAATGCGAGATGACCGCGGTGCAGGCGCTGCGCGGGAAGATGAAGCCTGACGCCGCTAAGCGCGGCGTCAAGTTGACGTTTTTGCCTTTTATCGTTCGCGCGCTTTCCAAGGCGTTGGCCGAGTTCCCGATGTTCAACTCGTCTTTGGATGAAAGCGCCGGCGAGATAGTTGTTAAGCGGCGCCATAATATAGGCATCGCGGTGGCGGCGCCTCAGGGCTTGGTGGTTCCCAACGTCAAGGGCGCCCAGGATAAGGACATCTGGGCGATCGCGGCCGAGATCTCGACGCTGGCCGAAAAGGTGCGTGCCAAAACGATCGAAGTATCGTCGCTGCAGGATGGCACGGTCACCATCACCAACATCGGACCTATCGGGGGCTTATTCGCGACCCCCATCGTGAATCACCCCGAGGTCGCGATCCTCGGCCTCATGAAGATGTCCCCGCGCCCCGTCGTGCGCGACGGCAAGATCGTTGCACGAGATATGATGAACCTGGTGCTCTCCTTCGATCACCGCATCGTCGACGGCGCCGACGCGGCGAGCTTCATGAACACGATCATCAAGCATCTCGAGAATCCCCAAACCCTTCTCTAACGAGGAACCCATGGCGATCTATACCGACGTTCTCATCATCGGCGGCGGGCCCGGCGGCTACGTGGCCGCGATCAAGGCCGGCCAGCTCGGCAAGAAGGTCCTCGTCGTGGACCGCGACAAGCTCGGCGGCGAGTGCCTCAACTACGGGTGCATCCCCTCGAAGGCGCTGATCGCCGCCGCGGGCCACGCCCACAAGTCCAAGAAGTCCAAGGACGCCGGCTTCGACGACCCCAAGCATCAGCTCGACTGGACCAAGGTCGTGGCCTGGAAGGACCAGATGGTCGGCGGCTTCGTCAAGAACATCGGCGTCCTCATCAAGGGGAACAAGGGCGAGCACATCCAGGGCTCCGCGCAGCTCACCTCGGCACACACGGCCGTCGTCACGAAGGCGGACGGCGGCACCGAGGTCGTCGAGTTCAAGCACGCGATCATCGCGACCGGCTCCGAGATCTCGACCATCCCCGGCTTCAAGATCGATGGCCAGGACATCCTTGGCTCCAAGGAGGCCCTCGACCTCAAGACCCCGCCCGAGGCCCTCGTGGTCGTGGGCGGCGGCGTGATCGGCCTCGAGATCGGCACGTTCTTCGCGAAATTGGGCACGAAGGTCACGGTCGTCGAGTTCACCGATGCATTATTGCCGGTGATCGAAAAAGACCTGGTCGCTCCGGTCATGAGGAATCTGTCCAAGCTCGGCGTCGAGGTTTTTCTATCATCGAAGGCGACATCCTGGACCAAAAAGGGGAAGCGCCTGGAACTGGTCGTTGAAACCCCGGAAGGCGCCAAGAAGTTTGCCTGCGATAAAATCCTCATGTCCGTGGGCCGAGCGCCGCGCTCCAAGGACCTCGGCCTCGACAAGGCCGGCGTCGAGACGGACAAGCGCGGGCACATCATCGTGGACACGGAGATGCTCTCCTCCGCGGACAACATCTACGCGATCGGCGACGTCGTCGGCCAGCCCTATCTGGCCCATAAGGCCAGCCGCGAGGGAATACTCGCCGCGCAGTCCATCGCCGGCGAGCCCCTGGAGCCCCGCGGGCAAGTGCCCTGGGCCGTGTTCACCGACCCGGAGATCTCCTGGGTCGGCATGACGGACCCCGAGGCCAAGGCCGCGGGATTCACGACCATCGTCGGCAAGTTCCCGTTCGCCGCCTCCGGGCGCGCGATGGCCGTGCGCGAGACCGACGGCTTCTGCAAGGTCGTCGCCGACAAGGCCACGCACCGCATCCTGGGCGCGGGCTTTGTGGGAACCAACGCGTCGGATCTTATCGGAGAAGCGTGCCTGGCGGTGTCCGTCGGCGTGACTCTCGAACAGGTCGCCCAGACCATCCACCCTCATCCGACCCTGACCGAGACCTTCGCCGAGGCGTGCGAGGTCGCGCTCGGCCATCCGGTGCACATGCTGCAGATCAAGCGCGAAGCGCCGGTTTTCTCCTAAGCGATGCTCGTCCGGGATCTGGGCCTCAAGGAGTACGAGGAGGTCTGGAATCTCCAGCGCAAGCTCGTCTTCGAGCGCGGCGAAGGGAAGATCCCGGACACCGTGATCCTGTGCCAGCACCACGAGGTATACACGATCGGGCGATCCTCCAAGCAGCCCGTGCCGAAGGCCCTGCCCTATCCTGTCCACGTGATCGAGCGCGGCGGCGACCTCACCTGGCACGGCCCCAGCCAGCTCGTCGGCTACCCGATCTTCCACCTGCCCGGCCTCGGGCTCAAGCCGCGGTCGTACCTCGCCGCGCTCGAGGCCGTGCTCATCGAGGCGATCGCGCCCTTCGGCGTCAAGGCGACCACGGTGAAAGGATTCACCGGGCTGTGGGCCGGCCGCAAGAAGCTGGCCTCCATCGGCGTCGCGGTACGAAGGGGCGTCGCGTACCACGGCTTCGCGCTGAACATGAACAACTCCCTGGCCGCGTTCAAGCTCATCCACCCCTGCAAGCTCGAGGGCGACGCCATGACCTCGATGGCGAAGATTACAGGCTCCTCCGTGGACGAGGCGGCCGTCACGAAGGCCGTCGGGCAGGCGATGCTTCAATACTTCGGGCAGATGACCATTCTGGAGGACTCATGATACGACACGCTTCGCTGCTCTTGGCGCTTCTCTCGACGGCCGCCCGCGCCGAGTTCTCGGTCCCCGGCTTCGAGCTCGTCTATTCATACCCGGTCGAGACGTCCCTCGCAGAGCCCGATCTCCGATTGGCCCAGGACGCCTGGCCCGCGATGTTCGACTCGGCGACGAGATCGATCGATATCGAGCAGTTCTACGTGACGCCCTCCACCGGCGAGCCCCTCGAGCAGTCCCTGCAGGCCCTCGAGCGCGCCGCCAAGCGCGGCGTGAAGATCCGAGTCATCCTCGAGAAGAAGTTCGAGAAGAACTCGCTCGATGGCATCGCGCGCCTGAAGAGCATCCCCGGCCTCGACCTGCGCATACTGGAGTGGTCCAAGGTCAACGGCGACGGCATCATCCACGCCAAGTTCATCATCGTGGACTCGACGCAGGCGTATGTGGGCAGCCAGAACTTCGACTGGAGGGCGCTCAAGCACATCCACGAGATCGGGCTGAGGGTCACGGACCCAGGCGTGGTCAAGAACGTCCAGCGCGTGTTCGATCACGATTGGGAGGAGACGGACACGAAGGTCTACGAGCGCGGGTTCGCGCCCGAGGCCGCGGAGAGGAAGGACGCGGCCCGAGGGGAGGCCTCGAGCCCTGACGCGGACCGCTCCGGACGAGCCTATCTCGTCGCCAGCCCCTGGCGAAAAAATCCGAGCGGCGTGGGGGACTCCGAGTCTGAGTTGACGAAGCTCATCGGGGAAGCGAAGTCGGAGCTGGCGATCCAGCTTCTCGACTACAACCCCACGACCTATTCGCGACCCAAGCGATTCTACACGCCCATCGATAACGCCTTGCGCGATGCCGCCGTACGAGGCGTGAAGATAAGGCTGATGGTCTCTCACTGGAACACCGACGAGCACTCCGTCGTCCACCTCAAGAGCCTTTCGCTGATCCCCGGCATCGAGATCAAGGTCCTGACGGTCCCCGCGGCCGCTCAAGGCTACATCCCGTTCGCCCGCGTGATCCATTCGAAGTATATGGTCGTCGACGGAAAGGTCTCCTGGGTCGGCACGAGCAACTGGGCGGGGGGCTATCTCGACACCTCCCGCAACCTCGAGATCGTGGTGAAGGATGAGCTTCTCGCGGCCCGCGCCGCCAAGATCCACGCCCATCTGTGGGGCTCGGCATATGCCGAGCCGCTGCAGATCCCCAAAGACTACCCGAAGCCTAAAAAATGAACAAGCTGCTCGGCACCGCCGCCATCGGCCTGGCCGGGCTGGGGCTCGGCCTCGCGGCGAGCGCCCTGCCCGCGGCGGCGGCATCAGGCGCGCGGCTGGATATGTCCAAGGCCCAGATCGCCTTGCTGCTCAGCATCGGCCTGTGGACACGCGCGGCGACCGCCTGCTTTTCGGGCGCGCTCACCGATCGCTTCGGCGGGCGCCGGGCGCTGCGCACCGCCTCGATAGGCGCCGCCGTCGCGTGCCTCGGGCTTGGGCTTGTCTTCCTCGGCGGGCGGGAGGGATCGATGTTCGTCGGCGTGGCGATCCTGCAGGCCTTGGCGTGCTACTTTCTCACCTTCCCCGGCCCCGCCGCGGCCCATCTCAATGCCGCCCGCCTCGGCCCCGCCGAGCGCGGGAGGCACGCGGGCCTCTACGGCGCGCTGGCCTTCCCGGCGGAGTTCCTCGCCTTGCCGGCCGGGCTATGGCTCGGCACGCGCATCCCTCACTCGGCGCTGTTATTCCTGCCGGCCGCGACGGCGCTCCTCGGGCTCACGGCCGCGCTGCGCGCTCCCGACGAATCCGGCGAAGAGGGATCAGGGCCGACCCTCGCCGGGCTGCTCGCCCTCGCGTGCCGCGGAGAGGTGCTCGTGCTGGCCGCGCTGGAGGCCTGCGCAGGCGTCGTGCGCTGGGGCCTGCTCGGCTGGTCGGCCCAGTTCCTGAGCGAGGTGCATCAGATCCGCCCCGGCGTTCCGCTGTTCGCGGCGGCGCTCACGGCGGTCGCGGCCGGGTCCGCCGCGGGCCCCGCGCTGTGCGGCCTGCTGTCTGACAAGGCCTTCAACGGGCGCCGCGCGCCGGCGATCATGATCTTCTTCGCGGCACAGGCCACGTCGCTTGCCGCGCTCGGACTTGCCAAGGACGCCGGCATGGCCGTCGTCTTCCTCGTCCTGGCCTGCGCCGCGGCGTTCGGCGTTCACGCCCTGCTCAGCGGCGCCGCCGCGATGGACGCCGGCGGCCGGCGCTCGGCGGGAGCCGTCTGCGGCCTGCTCGACGGCGTGCATCATGCGGCCGGAGGCCTCTCACTTCTGCTGATCGGAGCGCTGCTTAACCGCGGAGGCTGGGGCGCCTGGACCATGACGATGATCCCCTTCAGCATCGCCGGCGCCGCGACGAGCCTCGCGCTTGGCGCCCTCAGGGCTGAAGTTCGGGATCCTGCCCTTTGACGAACTGAGCGACGGTGGACTGGCGCTTCTTCGGCGCCGCGTGCCAGATCTTCAGCGAGAGCGCGAGGCCGATCAAAGCGAAAGGCACCAGGAAGACCGGCCACCAGAACCAGTTCGACGCGATCTTCGCCGCCTCTCCCGTCGGCGTGAGCGAGCCGATGATGACCGACTGCAGGCCCGTGCCGAGATAGACCATGCCGTCGACGATGCCGACGGCCGCGCCCGCGTTCTTGGCGCCTCCGAAGTCCGTGGTCGAGGTCCCCGACAGGATGCCGTGCACGCCGATGACCGCCATCGACATCAGGATGACCGACGCGCCCGCCCACCACAGGGCCTGATCGAGCGTGAACGCCAGCACCACCGTGCAGACCGCCATCAATCCGTAGAGGACGCCCGCCATGGGCGCGCGCCGCGACTGGAAGAGCCGGTCCGAGGCCCAGCCCGTCAGGATGGAGCCGGCCACGCCCGCGATGAACAGCACCATGCCCCAGTTCTGGGGCACCCAGAAGGTCTTCTTGAAGCCGACCTCGGCCGCGAACAGCGGGTACCAGTGCATGACGCCGTTGCGCAGGATCCCCGAGCAGAACTCGATGCCGCAGACGACGACGAGCACCGGATGGGTGATGATCTTCTTGAAGACCTGCATGACCGGAAGGCGCTTGCCGTCGTGGGACAGAGCCTCCTCGCCGGTATCGAAATCCTTGAAGCCCGCCTCGCTCGGCGAATCGCAAAGGTAGAAGTACATGACCAGCCAGGTCACAGAAAGCAAGGCGGCCGGGGCGAAGAACAGCCACCAGTTCTGGTTCACGCCGCTGCCGCCGGGCAGGAAGAAGTGGGCGATGCTCGCCCACACGCCCAGCTTCTCGGGCAGCACGGCCCGCGTCACCTCGACGATGGCGAAGCCCCAGTCGAACGCGAACAGGATGCCCATGGCGATCATGATGCCGAACATCGTCGAGAAGGTCCCGCGCTCGCGCACGTGGAACCACGGCGCCTTGACGGTCACGATCGCGACCGCGCCGTAGCTTTGGAAGTGCATGTTGACGGCATAGAGGATGGTGAACATCCAGAACAGCGAGATGTTCCAGCCCCAGTTCGACATGCCGTACAGCGCCGCGCCCATCGTGAAGTTGACGAGGATCGCGCCCGCCGTGCCGACGAGCATCGCCTTGCGTCCGCCGAGCTTGTCGGTCAGAGGCCCCGTGGCGAGGAACGAGAGGCCGTAAACCCACGCGCCGACCGCGAAGATCGTCCCGAACTGCGCCTTCGTCATCAGGACGTCGCCGAGCGCGCTCTTGGCGACGGTCAGGTTGTAGCGTCCCATGTAAAGGAAAGCGTAGGCGAGTCCCATCGGAACCCAGTTGAGGGCGCGGCGAAGTCGGTAGTCGGAGGAGTGTCGCGGATAATCCATGGTGAAATCATACAATAGATGCATGATTCCGCAATCTACCGGGCATGTGACGCAAAAAGAGCTGTTGGACACGCTGCTGACGGAGATCGAGGCCGCTTCTAAGCGAGGAGCCGCGATCGTCGTCTTCGACCTCGACGACACTTTGTTCTCGACGGCCGACCGGCACCTGCGAATCCTCGCGGAGTTCGCCGCGCTCATCGAGACGCAGGACGCCCGCTCCGCCGGAATCCTCAGGGGTATACAGAGGGAAAAGCTTCGCTACGCGATCAACGACACCGCCAAGGACCACGGCCTCGAGGAGAAGCTCGCCAAGGACCTGCGCGACTTCTGGTTCGCGCGCTTCTTCAAGAACCCGTATCTGCTCGAGGACTCCATCATCCCCGGCGGCCCCGAGTACGCCGCCGATGTCATCGCCCGCGGGGGGCGGTCCTTCTACATGACCGGACGGGACGAGGGCATGAGGGAGGGAACGGAGGCGTCGCTGTTGCGCCACGGCTTTCCGGACCCCGACGGCAAAAGCGCGACCCTCGTGCTCAAGCCGCGCTTCGACACCCCCGATTTCGCCTTCAAGAACGAGGCCCTTCACAAGATCGCGGAGATGGGCGACGTCGTCGGGTCATTCGAGAACGAGCCCGCGCACGTGAACCTGTTCGCCGAGCGCTTCCCCAAGGGGCGCCACTTCCTGCTCGAGACCAAGCACTCGGGCAAGCCGATCGAGCCGCACACCTCGGTCCACCGCATCAAAGACTTCCGGCGCTGAAGAACGCGCCGGCGTCAAGGCCGGTTAATTACGCGAATCCCCGCCAACGGACTCAGCTGTTGATAATAATCACTCGTTCCGGAACTAGTGATTGGAATCTGCGCATGCGGGGCCTGGATAGATGGCTGCGACGGACATCAACGGCCGAGAAGATCGGCGAGGAACTTCTTCTTGTTGGGCACGACGTGATACGCGGCGACCTTGTCGAGCGAAGCGATGAGGGTGAGGTAGGTGCCCGTGTCGAAATACACTCCGTGCTTGTGCAGCACGCCCAGGACCCGCTTCTGGTCCTTCTTAAGAAGGTCCAGCAAGGTGGGGAGCTTCTTCTTTATCGCTAAGCCGCCGTGTTTTCTTTTTGCCATTCAAAAGGTCCTTTGGGGAAATTCATCGCAAGCTTGATCGCGGTGTCGATATCATGTGCTCCCGCCGTCCCCTCAGCCACTAGCCGTTCTGCCTCGGATATAAGGGCGCCCGCAAGGTCACTCCAAATTTCTTTTGCCGGTCTATCCGTTCCCTCGCGCAAGAATGCCGTCGCTACGGGGTTCTCGCCAGTCTTTTTTCCGTCGGTATAAAGGTAAAAGCCCTTCCCGGTCTTCCGCCCAAGCTCGCCCGCGGCCACGAGCTTTTCCTGCAGCGCGGGCGGCGCAAATCTCTCCGGTCTCCCCAGAGCCTCATAGATAGCCTTCGTAATGGCCAGGTTCGTGTCCAGCCCGATCAGATCCATCAATTCAAACGGTCCCATCGGCACGCCGCCAATGCCTCGACAGCTTTCATCAACGGCGGCGCAGCTCGTCCGTGAATTCACCATCCGCTGTGCCGCGACATAGTATGGCCGCATCACGCGGTTCACGATGAACCCCGGCACGTCTTTAACATCGACCGGCGTCCTTCTCAGCCCCATCAGCAGGAACTCCCACGCCGCCTGGAACGCCTCCGGAGCCGTCGCGTCCGTCCTGATCATCTCGACCAATTTCATCGCGACGGGGGGGTTGAAAAAGTGAACTCCCAGAGTCCGTTCCGGGGATTGCGCCTTTTTCATGATCTCCGCGACCGACAACGAGGACGTGTTCGTCGCAAGCAGCGCGTCCGGACATATCCCGGACAGCTTCTCAAACAGCTCCTGCTTCAGCGCCAGGTTCTCAGGCGCCGCCTCGATCACCAGATCCGCGCCCGCGAGGTCGGCCATATCCGCCACCGCGGAGATCGAATGAAACGCCCTCTCCGCCTGCTGCGTCGTCAGCTTTCCCTTGAGAACCCCCGCGTCGAAAGATTTTTTCAGGCGCCCCGGAAGCGCCGCCAGCGCCGCCGGCAGCGGGTCGTGCACCTTCACCGAGAACCCCGCCTGCGCGCACAGCTGCGCGATGCCCGCGCCCATCGTGCCCGCCCCGACGACCGCCACGCGCTGGATCACTTGCTCAAACGTCCCGAGCGCCAGGCCTCGATGGGGAACGCGACGGCGCCGAACAGCGGGATCGCGGTCGTAAAAAATCCCGAGACCACGCCCGGGGCCAAAGTCCGAGACAGGAACACGCACGCCTCCTGGAACACCCAGAACCCGGCGAGCAGCAGGAAGAAGAATCCGAAGTTCGCCCACAGCACGCGCGCGCCGAGCAGCAAGGCGCCGAGCGTCCCGGCGGACTCGCGTCTTCGAGCGGCCGCGATCGCGGACACCGCGCCCAGGGCGAAGGCCGCGAGCTTGCCCGCGGCGAGCACGAGGTAAAGCGCTCCCACGGAAACGGCCCGAGGAACGTCCGCATGCAGCACCCAGTACACGATAGGCGTGGTCATGACGCCGAACACGAGCAGCAGGGGATAGGGCAGGATGAACAGGGACCCGGTCTCGACCAGACGCCCCGGGCTCACGCTCTTGCCGTCGCCGAGCCACAGCTCGGCGAAGAGCGTCGTGACCGCGACGGTGAACAGCGCGGTCAGCACGG
Source organism: uncultured Elusimicrobia bacterium (assembly GCA_964537395.1). Lineage (GTDB taxonomy): Bacteria > Elusimicrobiota > Elusimicrobia > UBA1565 > UBA9628 > GWA2-66-18. The sequence continues at coordinate 33,776 of CAZIBN010000018.1, read as the reverse complement.
TCTTCAGCGCCATGGCTCCCGGAGCGCCCGGGGACAGGAGGGACAGCACGTTCTGGCCGAGCAGCCCCAGCAAAGGCGGCACGAGCAGCCAGGGCCGCGTCAGCGCGCGGTCGCGAACCTCGTTGAGGAGACGGCCCGTCATCAGCCGGGGATAAACGGCTCTTCGGACATCTTGGACGCGACCGGCGTCCACGCGGGGACCTTCAGGCCGTACTTCGCGGACTTGTCCTTGATATCCGCCGCATAGGCCTGGCGGACCTCGTCGTTGTCGCGCTTCTTCAGCCCGTACTTCCGGTAGATCGCATTCTTCGGCGAGTTGGCGCGGCCGAAGATGTTCATCGTGCGCGGGTACCACTTGTCGAACGCCTTCTGAAGGTCGTCGTGCGTCTTCGGGTCCTTGGAGAGCTTCTCGGCCCACTGGTCGCCGTGCGCCATGTGCATCTCCTCTTCCTTGAAGATGCCCTCCATGCCGTCGCACCAGGGCTTGTAGGAGCAGTCGAGGTTGTCCTCGAGCTGATGCCCCGCGCCGCGGTCCATGCAGAAGTTGAACATGATGAAGTCGTACCAGGTGTCGATCGGGTAGTAGAAGATGTTGACGCGCTTGTCGTCGGCGGCCCGGAGCGTCCCGATATCGTCGGAGTCCACGCGCATGTTGAAGTTGTGGGTCTTGTAGTACTCATCGACATCCACGCCCACGCCCTCGAGCAGGCGGTACATCACGCGCGCATGACGGACCTCGTCCTTGACGATCTGGGAGACCTGCAAAGTCTCCTTGATGTCGGGGGACTTCGTGATCCAGGGCACGTAGCCGAACGCGCCGGCGAGCTCGGAGTCGGCCTGCATGGACATCAGATTGGTGAGGTGCTCGCGGTACTCGTCGCTCATCTCCGACAGCTCGGTGATCTTCTGGCCTTTGGCGATCTTGGCGAGGAGCTTCTCTTCGCGGATGCGGTTCGGTTCGAGGGTCATCATCATTCTCCTTTGAACTGCGCGGGGCGCTTCTCGAGAAAGGCGCTCACGCCTTCGGCGTGATCCTTCGTCCTTCCGAGTATTTCCTGAAGCTGGGCTTCGTATTCCATCTGCTCGTCGAGCGAGGACGCCTCGAGCGAGCGGTTCACCGCCCGCTTGGTGAGCGCGACGGCGAGCGGCGGCATCTTGGCCAGCTCGACGGCCATCATCTGCGCCTCCACGAGCACGAACTCCGCGGGGACGACCTTGTTGACCCAGCCGCAGGCGAGCGCCTGCTCCGCGGTGACGGGCTTGGCGAGCCACATGTGCTCGAGGGCCTTGGAGTAGCCGACGAAGCGGGGGAGAGAGTAGGTCATGCCCGAGTCCGGGACCAGGCCGACGCGGACGAAGGCGTTGAGAAAGGTCGCCTTCTCGGCGCAGACCTTCAGGTCCGTCGCGAGGATGATGCTGGCGCCGGCGCCGGCGGCGAGGCCGTTGATGGCGCCGATGACGGGCTTCTCGAGCTTGCGGATCTGCGCGACCAGCGGATTGAAATGGTCGCGGAGCTCGTCGCCGAGGGAGAACGTTTTGACGGACTGGCGCTTCTTGAGGTCGCCGAGGTCGGCGCCCGCGCAGAAGGCGCGGCCGGAGGCCGTGAGGATGACGGCCTTGATGGCTTTGTCGGTCGCGGCGCTCTTCAGGGCGTCCTTGATTCCGCGCATCATCTGCATCGTCAATGCGTTGAGCACTTCAGGCCGGTTCAAGGTCAACGTTAATACGCCGTCTTTTTGATCGGTCAGCAGTTCCTGGGCCGCGGTCGCGTTCATGTTTATTTGCCGTTCCAAACGGGCTTTCTTTTTTCGGAGAAGGCCTTCATGCCTTCTTTCTGGTCCTGAGTATCGAACAAACGAAAAAACGACTGGCGTTCGAATACCAGACCTTCCGACAACTTCGAATCGACGGCGATAAGGACTGAAGCTTTCGCCGCTTGCACGGCGAGGGGCGGTTGAGCGGCGATGTGTTGGGCGAGCTTTTTAGCTTCGCTTAAAAACGATTCCACGGGAACAACCTTGTTCACTAAACCGAACGACAACGCTTCGCGCGCGGTTAGCCTTCGGCCGGTGAGGTTCATCTCCATGGACAGCGCCTTGCCGACGACCTTGGTTAAGCGTTGAGTCCCGCCCGCTCCCGCCATTACGCCGATCAAAACCTCCGGCTGACCGAAGCATGCCGTTTCCGACGCCACGATCATGTCGCAGGCCATCGCCAATTCACACCCGCCGCCCAAGGCGAACCCCGAAACGGCGGCGATCACCGGCTTCTTCAATAAACCGATCTTGTCCCAATGCGACAGGTGGCGCGCGAGCTGCTTTTCGGCGCCTTCGGCGCCGGTGATATTTTTCATTTCGCCGATGTCGGCGCCGGCGGCGAACGCCTTCGGCAGACCGCACAAGACCATCGCGTTGATCTTGGGATCGCGATCAAAAGAGCCCAACAACTCGATGACGGCATCCATCACCGACACCGACAGCGCGTTGAGCGCCTGAGGCCTGTTGATCGTGACGATCCCGATCGCGCCTTCGGTCTCGCTGAGGACTTCCTGCGCCGTTGTCAGCGACATATCAATTCAAATCCACCCAAACCGATTTAAGCGACGTGTAGTTCTCCAAGGCGTACTGCCCTTTCTCTCGCCCGTAACCGCTCTGCTTCACGCCGCCCCACGGAGCGGCCGCGTCCACGAAGTGGTAGCAGTTGATCCAGACCGTGCCCGCCTTGAGCTTGGCGGCAGCCTGGTGGGCCTTCTTCACATCCTTGGTCCAGACAGCGGCGACGAGGCCGTAATCGCTCGAATTCGCGCGCGCCATGACCTCGTCGAGGGTATCGAAGGGCATGACGGACACCACCGGCCCGAAGATCTCCTCGCGGGAGATCTTCATATCGTCCTTCACGCCGCCGAACACCGTCGGCTGGACGAAGAACCCCGGACCTTCGGCGGCTGCGCCGCCGGACAGCAATTGAGCGCCTTCCTTTTTTCCCGACTCGATGTAGGAGAGGACTCGATCGCGTTGCTCCTTGGAAACCAAGGGACCCATGTGCGTTTTGGGATCCAGAGGATTTCCCTGCTTGACCGTCTTCGCTCGCTCCGCGAGCGCGGCGACCATCTTGTCATAGGCGGGGCGTTCGATGAAGACCCGCGACCCGGCCGAGCAGCACTGGCCCTGGTTATAAAAAATGCCCATGAAGATGCCCTTCGCCGCCGCGTCAAGATCCGCGTCGGCGAACACGATGTTCGGCGACTTGCCGCCGAGCTCCATGGAGATGCGCTTCATGTTGCCGGCCGAGGCCTTCACGACCTCGCGGCCGACCTCGGTGGAGCCCGTGAAGGTGACCTTGTCGATACCCATGTGCCGGGCGATCGCAGCACCGGCGGTGGGCCCGAAGCCCGGCACCACGTTCACGACGCCGGCAGGAACCCCGGCCTCGAGCAGGAGCTCTCCCAGCCAAAGCGCGCTCAACGGAGTTTGCTCGGCGGGCTTGAGGACGATCGCGTTGCCGCAGGCCAGCGCCGGCGCGAGCCGCTCGATCGCCATCAGCAGGGGGAAGTTCCAGGGAATGATCGCCCCGACCACTCCAACGGGCTCGCGGACGGTGTAATGAAGGAACTTGGCTCCGGGGAAGTAGGGCACGGAGACCGGCGTCGTCTCGCCATGGATCTTCGTCGGCCAGCCGCCGAAGTAGCGGAGCAGGCCGATGGCCAACGGCAGATCGCCGTTCTTGGCCTCGCGGATCGGCTTGCCGTTGTCGAGCGTCTCGAGCTGGGCGAAGGCCTCGGCGCGGGCTTCGAGCAGGTCGGCGGCTTTATGCAGAACCTTTTCTCGCTCGGCGGGGGACATCTTCGACCAAGGCCCCTCGAGCGCCTTGCGCGCGGCCGCGACGGCGCGGTCGATGTCGGCGGAATCAGCCTCGGCGACGACGGCGAGCGTCTCGCCGGTCGCGGGGTTCAAGGTCGTGAAGGTCTTCCCCGAGGCCGCATCGGCGGGCTGGCCGTCGATGAGGAGCTTATGGACCTTGCGCGACAGGAAATCCTTCAAAAGGGGGTGAACTTCGGGCAAGGTCGCGGTGCTCATTCGTCCTCCATGTAGGCGGTGTCAGGCCTATAGTTACTTCAATTGTTTGATGAGGAGATTCCAGACAAACAATTGAAGTAACTATAGGCCTGACACCTTGTTCCGGTCTCGTCGGGCGGCTGGCTTTATTCAACCAAATTCGAAGCGCGTTGGCACCCGTCAGGCCGGACTGTTGCGCCGATGTGTGGTTCAACACCCCAGGAGACCCCATGACCCGACTTCTCGCCGCCGCCCTTCTTGCCGCGCTCGCCTTTTCGGCCTCCGCCGGTGATTTCGACGGCCCGGAATACCCTTACAAGGTTCCGCTCGGGCTCAAGGCGCCCGACGTTCCCGCCGACAACCCGGTCACCGACGCCAAGGTCGACCTCGGCAAGAAGCTGTATTTCGACAAGCGCCTCTCGCGGGACGCCACCGTCTCCTGCGCCACCTGCCACGCCCCGGAGAAGGGCTGGACCGACCAGTCGCCGGTGTCTACGGGCATCAAGGGACAGAAGGGCGGCGTCTCCGCGCCGACCGTGCTCAACTCCGCCTACATGGATCTGCATTTCTGGGACGGCCGCGCCCCGAGCCTCGAAGAGCAGGCCAAGGGCCCCATCCAGAACCCCATCGAGATGGGCTTCACCCATGAGGAGGCCGTCGCGCGCCTCAAGACGATAAAAGGCTACGCCCCGCTGTTCAAGAAGGCCTTCGGCGACGAGGCCATCGACATCGAGCGCGTGGCCAAGGCCATCGCGACCTTCGAGCGCACCGTGCTCACCGGCAACTCTCCCTACGACCGGTGGCAGGCGGGGAGCAAGGATGCGATGAGCGCGTCCGCCGTTCGCGGCTTCAACCTGTTCCACGCCAAGGCCAACTGCGCGATCTGCCATGACGGCTTCAACTTCTCGAACTCCGACTTCCACAACATCGGCGTCGGCATGCAGGACGAAAAGCCCAACGCCGGCCGCTTCGGGCAGACCAAGGATGAGAAGCACATGGGCGCCTTCAAGACCCCGACCTTGCGCAATCTCAAGCACACCGCGCCCTACATGCACGACGGCTCCGAGGCGACCTTGGAGACGGTGATGGAGTACTACGACAAGGGCGGCTTCAAAAGCCCCCATCTCGACGGCCGCATTAAGCCTCTCGGCCTGAGCGAAGCGGAGAAGAAGGACCTCGTCGCCTTCATGAACGCGCTGAATGGCGACCCGGTGGCCGTCAAATTTCCTAAAATGCCGGAATGAAAGAGCCCCACGCCGCGCCCTGGCCCCACCCCGACTGGGAGGAGGTCCAGCCATTCCCGTTCGCCGCGGCGCGGGGGGCCTTCGCGGGCATGACCGGCACGGTGGACAGGATCGTGCTCAAGTATTACCGGCGAGAAGACGGCTCTCTGGTGGCCACGGCGAAATTCGGAAGCCTGTCCGAGGGCGCCCCGGGCCTGGTGCACGGCGGGGCGATCCTGACGGCGCTCGACGAGGCCTTGGGCGCCGCGGCCTGGCTCGCCGGCCGGCCCGTCATGACCGCGCGCCTGACCACGGAATTCCGCAAGGGCGTGCCGCTGGGTGCCACCATGCTCGTCGAGACCCGCCTGATCCGCGAGCGCCACCGCCTGGTGATCCTTGAGGGCACCCTCAGCGGCCCGGACCACGTCGTCTACGCCTACGCGGACGGCCGCTTCATGGTCCTCAATGACAACGACCAGCGCCGCATCCTAGGCCAAACGGCCGAAAAAAGCTAAAATCCCCCTATGAGACTCGCTCAAAGCTTTTCCCGCCTCGGAACCGAAACCGCCTTCGAAGTCCTCGCCCGCGCGCGCGCCCTCGAAGCCCAAGGACGCAAGATCGTCCACCTCGAGATCGGCGAGCCCGACTTCGACACCCCGCCCAACATCCGCGACGCGGCCAAGAAGGCCATCGACGCGGGGCACACGCATTACGGCCCTTCCGCCGGCCTGCCGGATACGCGCAAGGCCATCGCGGAGTACGTGAGCAAGTCCCGCGGCGTCTCGTACGCCGCCGAAGAGACCATCATCGTCCCCGGCGGCAAGCCGATCATCTTCTTCACCATCCTCGCCCTGGTCGAGCCCGGCGACGAGGTCATCTATCCCAACCCCGGCTTCCCGATCTATGAGTCCATGATCAACTACGTGGGGGGAAAGCCCGTGCCCCTGCCCATCCGCGAGGAACTCGATTGGGACTTCGACGCCGCCGAGTTCGAGAAGCTCCTCACGCCCAAGACCAAGCTCGTCATCCTCAACTCGCCCGCCAACCCGACCGGGGGCGTGATGACCAAGGAGACGATGGACCGCGTCGCCAAGGCGCTGGCCAAGTTCCCCGACGCCATGCTGCTCGCCGACGAGATCTACTCGCGCATCGTCTATGAAGGGAAGCATCTTTCCCTGCTCGCCTACCCGGGCATGAAGGAGCGCACCATCCTGCTCGACGGCTTCTCCAAGACCTGGGCCATGACCGGCTGGCGCCTGGGCTACGGCGTGGGCCCCAAATGGCTCATCGACGCGATCGCGAAGCTGTCGACCAACGACCACTCCTGCGTCCCCGCGTTCTCGCAGTTCGCCGCGATCGAGGCCTTGACCGGCCCTCAGGATTCCGTCACGGCCATGGTCGCGGAGTTCAAGAAGCGCCGCGATGTGATCGTGAAGGGATTAAATTCCTTGCCGGGAGTGACCTGTAAAACTCCGAAAGCCGCCTTTTACGTCTTCCCGAGCATCAAGGGCACCGGCTTGAAATCGAAGGTCTTAGCCGACGCCCTGCTGGCCGAGGCAGGGGTTGCTTGTCTTCCCGGCACCTCGTTCGGCGCTATGGGCGAGGGCTACCTGCGCTTCTCCTACGCGAACTCGGTCGAGAACATCGAGACGGCCCTGGCCGCGATGAAGGCCGCCCTTCCCAGGCTCTCGGCGGTCGGGGCGAAGTGACCACGGACCGCCGCTCGCTCGAACGCCTCCTCACGTACGTCAAGCCGCATCGCGTCCGCCTGATCCAGGCGACCTGCGTCATGGTCGTCGTGGCATCCCTCAACGGCGCGCTCGTCGTGGTCCTCGGGCCCGTCACCAACAGCCTGTTCATCGACTCCGATCCGGATAAGCTCCGCCTCGTAGCCTGCTTAATACCCGGGATATTCTTTCTCCGGCTCATTTTTCAATACACGCAAAGCTATCTGATGAGCTGGCTCGGCCAGAAGATCACGCAGAAGATCCGCGAGGACCTGTTCACCCATCTGCACGCGCTCTCGATGGATTTCTTCTGGAAGTCCAAGGCCGGCGAGGTCCTGTCGAAGCTCACCAACGACATGAACGCATTACAATCCGCGCTGCATTTCGTCCCGTTGTACGCGATCCGAGACTCTCTCACCGTCGTCGTGGTATTGGGCGTCATGATCTGGACCAATCCAAAATTCGCACTCGTTGCCCTGATCGTCGTCCCCATGGCGGGCGGCGTGCTGGGCATCCTCGGCCGCAAGCTGCGCTCCGCCGGACGCCGCGGCCAGGAGGTCATGGGCGAGATCTACCACCGCTTCCAGGAAAGCCTGCAGGGCATGCTCGTGGTCAAGTCGTTCAACTACGAGAAGGGCTCGATCGCGAAGTTCCGCGTCGAGAACGACGAATTTTTCCACCAGATGATGCGTTACTTCAGAGCGACCGCGCTCTCGGGGCCGCTCATGGAGTTCCTCGGCTCCCTGATCATGGCCGCGATCATCTGGCTCGGCGGCAGCGCCATCGGCGCCGGCAAGATGACCGCCTCGCAGTTCGCCGTCTTCATCGGCTCGTTCTTCACGGCCTACGGCCCGATCAAGAACCTGGCGCAGATGAATTCCACTTTGCAGCTGGGCCTCTCGGCGGCGGAGCGGGTCTTCTCGGTCCTCGACGAAACGCCTTCCGTCATCGAGCCTGCGCATCCCGTGCCGTTTCCGGCGCTCACGAAAGGCGTGGTGTTCGAGAATGTGTCGTTCAAATATCCGTCCCGCGAACTTTGGGCCCTCAAGGATGTGTCGCTTACGATCGAACCGGGCGAGGTCGTCGCGCTGGCCGGTCCATCGGGCTCCGGTAAAACGACGTTCGTTCATCTGCTTTTACGGCTTTTTGATCCGACCGAAGGGCGGATCACCATCGACGGCATCGATCTCAAAGACATGTCCTCTCACGAATTGCGAATGCGTCTAGGACTTGTTTCCCAGGAAACAATACTTTTCAACGACACCGTCTTCGGCAACGTCGCCATCGGCCGCGAAGGCGCCTCCCGGGCCGACGTGCAGAAGGCCCTTGAGATCGCCGACGCCGCGGAGTTCGTCGGCGCGATGCTGCAGGGCCTCGACACGCCGCTCGGCGACCGCGGCGCGCGCCTCTCCGGCGGCCAGCGGCAGCGCCTCGCCATCGCGCGCGCGGTGCTCAAGGACCCCAAGCTCCTGATACTCGACGAGGCGACCTCGAACCTCGACGCCGGCTCCGAGCGCGCCGTGCAAAACGCGATGGAGCGCCTCTATCCCGGCCGCACCGTCGTCATGATCGCCCACCGCCTCTCCACCGTGCAGAAGGCCGACCGCATCGTCGTGATGCGCCACGGCCGCATCGAGGAGGCAGGGACGCACGGCGAGCTCCTCGCCAAAAACGGCGTCTACGCCACGCTCACCCGCTACCAGCAGCTCGAGGCGCCGGAACCCTCATGAAGGCCGTCATCTTCGACATGGACGGCGTGATCGTCGATTCCGAGGCGCAGTGGAAGGCCGTCGAGGCCGAGTTCTTCCGCGACACCGTGCCGGGCTGGAAGGAGGCCGACAACGACCGCATCACCGGCCTCGGCGTCGAGGACCTGCACCGCTTCCTCGTCAAGGAGTTCGACTTCACCATGGGCAAGGTCGAGTTCCTCGACCACTGCGACGTCTCCGCGAAGAAGGTCTACCGCGACCGCGTGGACTGCTCCGAGGGCTTCCTCGACCTCGCGCGCCATCTCAAGCACAAGGGCATCCGCACCGCGATCGCCTCGTCCTCGCCCGAGCGCTGGATCAAGATCGTCGTGGAGCGCTTCGAGCTGTCGCCGTTGCTCGACACCATCGTGTCCGCCGATGACGTGGGGGGAAAGACCAAGCCCTTGCCCGACATCTATCTCGAGGCCGCCACGCGGCTTCAGGTCCCGACCGGCGAATGCCTGGCCATCGAGGACTCCTCGATCGGTCTGCTCTCCGCCAAACGCGCGGGCATGAGGGTCGCGGCCTACCGCACCGCGCACAACGAAGGCCAGGACCTCTCCACCGCGGACTTCGAGCTGGGCAGCTTCGCCGGGCTCGACTACGACCGATTGGTCGCCCACCTCAGACGCTGAAGCTATCCCCAGCGTTTCCAACGTTGAAAGCGCTGGGGATAAATGAAACGGCCGGCGTCGCGTGAAGCGACACCGGCCGTCTATCTAAGCAGCTTCGCGACTCTAGTCGAACTTCAGGGTCGCGGGATCGATCGCGGAAGCCTTCTCCAGGATCGAGTGACGTCCGCCGCCGCGCGGGAAATCCGGGCGGGGGTAGTCGTTACGCGGATTCTGGCGGCACCACGTGGTGTAGCGGCGCTCGTTGCAGCGCATCGCGTAGCGCGACGCGAAGGAGCCGAGCTCGACGCCGGCGACGGAGCGGAAGCCCACGGTCCAGTTCTCATCGCAGGGATCGAAGCTGACCTCGACCATGCAGGTCTGGCTGCCCTGGTCTTCCCAGTTCGAATAGCGCACGTTCGCGCCGGTGATCGCATACGCGCGGGCGCTGGACATGTCCACGGGCTGGCCGATCTCGGAGCCCTTGAGCGTGAAGTTCCCGGTCCGGTAATCGCCGGCTACGGTCGCTTCGAGCTCGACGTCGGGGCGGCCGCTCTGCTTGACGCGGATCGCGATCGACTTGTCGCTCGAGCCCTTCTTGAACGTGATCTCGGCGTTGCCCGCAGCGAGCGTGGCCGCGCCGGCTTTCCCGTTCAGGGGGATGCCGGCGGTGCCGGCGGTCAGGCTGATCGATCCGGAACGCGTTTCTTTGAAATCGCATCCGGCTACGGCGAGAAGCACGGCGACGAGGGGAAGGTATCGGGGGTTCATGGTAATTATTGTACCACAGCCAAAAACTTCCGGCGAAAGAATTTAGGCCTTAAGGCCCAATTCTTTTAGGGCCTTATAGAACGATCTCGCGGCTCAAGCGCTGGGTCGACTCGACGAAGGCCGCCCACTCCGAGCGGCGCCGCGCGCGCGCGCTTTCATCGGACCGGGGAGAGAAGGTCTTCTCGACGCGCGCGTCGGCCATGCGCTCCGGATCAGGCAGTCCCGCCGCCTTTGCGGCGAGGATCGCGGCACCCAGCGCGGTCGCCTCGACCTCCTTGCGGCGCTCGAGCGTCGCTCCGAGCGCGTCCGACTGGAAGGACATCATCGCATCCGACCGAGACAGGCCGCCCGCCACGCGCGCACGCGTCACCGGGGAGCCGCAGGCCGTCATCACGGCGGCGGCGTCCGCCAGAAGCATGCACAGGCCCTCGGCGGTCGCGCGCACGAGATCATGTTGCGTCGTCTGCGAATCGAGCCCGAAAAAAGCCGTCTTGGTCTTATAGTCCCAGCGCGGAGCGCCGAGGCCGCCGATCGCGGGCAGCATGAGCACCCGCCGCTTCGATCTTTTAAACGCCTCGTCGATGGCCTTGGCGTCCTTCATCAAGCCCAGATTGTCCTTGAGCCACTCGAACGAGGTGCCGGCCGCATGGACGGTTCCCTCGAGATAGTACCCGCGCAGATGGCCCACCGTCGCGGCCGCCGAGGCGAGAAGGCCGGGCGCGCGCTCGGGCCGGGGCCCCGTGTGGCGCAGGAGGAACGCGCCGGTGCCGTAGTTGGCGACGGCGTCTCCCTCGTTCGCCGCGCCCAGGCCGATCGCGGCCGATTGCTGATCGCCGACGGTCGCGAGCAGCGGGATCTTTCTTCCTTTCCTCTCGATGACGCCCCAGTCGCCGGCCGAAGACCGTATCAAGGGGAGGATCTCGGCGGACAAGCCGAACAGAGCGAGAAGGCCGGGATCCCAGGCCGCGGTGTCCAGGTTCATCAGCAATGTGCGCTGGGCGCAAGTCGGATCCGCCGCGACGACGGCACCCTTGGTCAAGCGCGCGGCGATGAAGGTCGAAACGGGCGCGCACAAGAGCCGCCCCGCGTCGGCGAGAGCGCGCACCTTGGGCTCATGGTCGATGAACCAGCGTATCTTCGGGGCGGAGTAGTAGGGCGTCGCGTACAAGCCCGAAAGTCCATGCACCTCGCCCTGGCGCTCCTGGAGGGGCGCGACGAACTCGGCGGCGCGGCCGTCCATCCAGCTCGGGGCGGCGGCGACGGGCTTGAAGGTGCCGCGCTCGCAGAACACGATGGTCGAGCGCTGAACGGCGAGGCCGGCGGCGAGCACGCGGTCCTTCGGACCGAGTTTCCCTAATACGGCGTCGAGCGCTGATTCCAGCGTCCGGGCGAGCTCCAACGGATCGTGCTCCGCCCAGCCGGCCTTCGGCCGCTTGGTGCGCACCGGCCGCTGCGCGAGCGCGACGATGCGCCCCTTCAGATCGAAGAGCACGGCGCGCGAAGACGACGAGCCTTGGTCGAGCGCCAGAAGCAGATCGCGGGTCTTCATGTCACAGCCCCCCGGCTATCAGACGACTATCCCCGTGGATAGTCATAATCCCTTGAGCTTCAGGTCCGTCGTCTCGACGCGCTCGCCGATCTCGGTCAGGCGCGCGCGCAGGTCCGCGTCGGTCGCCTTATCCTCGATGAGCTTGTTGACGAGCGGCGCCGAGGGCGCCAGCACCTGCTCATACAGCCCCGCCTTCTTCAGCATCTCGATGACCTTCTTCTTGTCCGCGAACTCCCACTTCACGGCGGGAGCGGAGGACACCTCGAAGCGGTCGCCGAAGGCGCGGACATAATTCTTCTTCTTGAGCGCCGCAGCGAGCTCCTTGCCGGCTGCTTCCGCGGCGGACTTCGCCGCTTCGACAGCCGCGAGGGCGTCGCCATATTTATCCACGAGCGCCGCGAGCTCGGGCTCGCCCGCAGCCTTCGCGGCGACGGGCGGCATGCCCGCGTACTGGTCCTTGTAGATCGGGCACAGCGGCTTGTAGTCGCACCAACGGCAGGCGTTCTCGGTGGGCTTCGGATCGAAGCGGTCCTTCGTGATGCCCTCGGCGGTGGCCACGATGCGCGTGGTCAGCTCCTTGACCAGCGGCGTGTCGCGGCGCACGGTGCGGTGCTCCTTGAGGGTGGGGAGGTGATAGAAGATCAGCTCGCCGACCTCCTTGCCGAGCTGGCTCTCGCAGGCGAACTGGTACATCGTGAGCTGGGCGTCGATGTCGAGGCGTCCGGCCGCGAGCTTCTTGCCGGTCTTGTAGTCGAGGATCGAGAGCCGCCCGTCGGGCAAGGTGTCGATGCGGTCGACCATGCCGGTCAGCGGGATGCCCTCGTGCGCGAACTCGAACTTGTACTCGACCGAGAACGGCACATGGAAGGATTTCGCGTGCTTGTCGTGGAAGCGGGTCAGGAGCTGGCGGCCCTCCTCGAAGAGCTCGGCCTCGTGGTTCTCGTCGCGGTAGCCGGGCTTCTCCCAGATCGCGCGGAAGTGCGCGAGCAGCTCCTCGAGCGAAGGCGCCTTGGGTTCCTTGGGGCTGTAGAAATACTCGAGCGCCGCGTGAACGCTGCGGCCGTAGGAGAAGAAGTGCTTGGGCTTCTCCGGGATCGCGTCGATGTACTTGAACTTCCACTTTTGAGGGCACTCGTTGTAGAGCGTGATCGACGAGTGCGACAGGGGGCGAGGGAGTTTCATCGGCGGGGAAGCGGCGTCAGTCTATTCTACCAAACCGGAGCAGCTCCGTATTCGGGTTCTCGAAGCCCGGGCCGCCGATGGTGGTCTTCACGCGGCCGACGCCGGGGCAATAGTAGTCGTAGCGCCAGGAGCTTTTGAACGCGGAGTCCCGCTCGCGTATCTTGAGGCAGCCGGTGAAGGCGCCGGCGGCGGCCGTGACCGTCGTCGAGCCCGCGACGACGAGGTACTCGACCGTGGTCTTGCCGCGCCTGGCGCTCCAGCTCATCGCCTCGTTGTAGGGGTAGCGCAGTATCGCCTCGCGCCCGTCCTTGTCCACGCGCCAGATGGCCCAATCGGCCTTCGTGTAGTATTCGGTCTTGACCTGGATGCGGCGGTTGCCGGCGTACAGCGCCGACTGGATCGAGCCGAGCGTCCCCGAGGATAGCCGTGCCTCCCATTCAAGACGCATGGCCTTGCCGCCGCTGGCGCTGTCCACGTACGCCCAGGTCCGGCCGGTGTCGGTCGGGAAGTAGTCGGGGCAGCGCAGGAGGCCGGTCTTGGCGCGCTCGAGGCAGGCTTCCTGGCGCGGGAAATCGCGGGCGGCGGCCTCATAGTGCACACGAGCCTCTTCGCAGCGCCCGAAAAAAGTCCGGTACAGCTCGGCCGCGCGCAGGCGGACCTCGCAGGCGCGCGGATCCTTCGGGCGCGAAGCTAGGAATTTTTCGTAGTGCTTCATGGCCTGGACCGGGCGCCGCGAGTCCTCGTGTAACGTGCCGGCGAGGTAATGATAGGTGTCGCACCCCGAGAGAAGGGCGGCGGCGGCGAGGACGGCGATCCGGACGCGTGTGATCACTTTTTAGAGTATGCCAATTTCAAGCGACGAACCAATACGGGCACGACGATCATCGCGCCCAGGACGATCAGCATCGTGGTGTTCGGGTCTTTAAAATAAGCGTTCAAACGCAAGGTCGTATACGCGATCACGCCGTAATACATCATGTCGCCCGCAATCGCGATCGCCCAGCCCGCGACGAACCCATGCCCGGCCGCCATCGCCGCGGCGCGGCCCGTCATCGGGTCCACGCCGAAGGCGATCATGATGAGCGTGAACGGGCCCGCGCCCACGCCGCCATAGTGGGCCGCGGTGCGGTCCATCGCGACCTTCATCGCCGCGGCCACGCGCGCGAGGAACTCGACCTTCCTTCCGAGCTTGACGAAAAAACGGAGGATGGGCTCGAACGCGCAGGCGAGGATCACGTCCGAGACGAAATAAAGCCCCGCCGCCACGGGCCAGGCGAGGCCGTTGTGGCGCGCGAGCAGCACGCCGGCGGGGATGCCGCCGCCGACGGGGATGAGGAAAAGCATCAGAACGGGAAGCATGAGTGATTTTAACTTTTGCCGGGCTCTGGCTGCTGATAATCACTCGTTCCGGAACTAGTGATTATTATCGATAGTGAACTGTTTCCGGAAACAGTCACAGGAGGCCGCTCTCTCGGAAGCTGAAGAACGACGACTCCGACACGATCACATGGTCGGCCAAGGGTATGCCGAGAAGCTCGCCTGCGCGCTGAAGGCGTCGTGTCGCCTCCCGGTCCTCGGCCGAGGGGGACGGGTCTCCCGACGGATGGTTATGAACGGCGACGACGGCCGCCGCACCGTTGGAGATCGCAGGGGAGAACACCTCGCGCGGATGCACGAGGCTCGCCGACAGGGTCCCGATCGAGACCGTCTCGATGCGCAAAAGCTGGCGTCGTGCGTTGAGGCACAGCACGAGAAAGTGCTCCTTGCGGGCGCTGCGCACCTCGGCCGGGACGAGCCCCGCGGCGGCACGCGCCCCGTCCACCACCGGGCGCGGGTCGAACGCACGCCGGCGCTTGGCGTATTCCTCGAGAGCGGCCTCCCGGCCGCGGCCCGCCGAGCCCTCCTTGACGATCGACGCCGCCCTCACCGCGTTGACGCCGAGGATCACGCCCACCAGCTCGGCATCGGTGAGAGACTCCGGACCCCGGCGCGCCAGCTTTTCTCGCGGGAGCTCCTGGTCCGTGAACGTCATTTTGCCACCGATCCGAGCACGCGAGCCGCGTCATCCTCGGCAAGGTCGCCCGATACGACGGTCTTGCCGGAGACGAGCCGGACCTCATAGCTCTCGAGCCCGTTCGAATAGCGCCGAGTCCCGCCGCTCTCGCCCGTGAACATGAAGCCGTCCGGCGCCCACGGCCCGGAGGGCGCATCCGGCTTCAGCGAGGCCGGATCGACCGGTGCCGGGAGCGAGAGCTTCACAAGACGTTCGCGCCGCGCCAAGGACCCGTCATCGCGATACGTCTCGCGCTTCATCAGAAGGCCGCTGTCACGGTCCACCCAGAGCGCGCGGCGCAGCGAGCCAGCGCGCAACCGCAGCTCGAGCTTCCAGGTCTTTCGCTTGGCCACGACGCCTCCGGTGGACACCGTGATCTCATAGAGGGAGCGCAGGCGGGCGAGGCCCTTCTCCGCCGCTTCTCGCTCGCGCACCTGGACGAGCGGCGCCGCCTTCTTCTTCGCCGGAAGCACTTCGCGGCGGACAGGCCTCCCGGGAAGAGCCGTGATATTCGCCTTGATGGCCTTCGGCTTTTTACCGGGAAGGAACACCTGCACCCGTTCGACTGCGGCGTAGCCGGTCGCGGGCCCCGCCAGAGCCTTCAGCACGAGGGCGTCCGCGTCCGGAAGCGGCGCGCGCGGCTTGGCCTGAAGGGGAATGGCCGTCAGCGCGAGGATGACGCCCAGCTTAAATCTCATCATTATCTTCTCCCGAGTCATCGGCCCAAAGATCGGCCAGGGCCTGAGGAGCGGCGACCTCAATGCGCGGCACCGGACGTTCCGCGACGCTCGGCGGCGCTTCGCGCTCCGGGACAGCGCGCAGGATGAACACCCCGATCGCGGCCGCGGCGAACGCGGCTCCCGCGCCGTACGCCCACGCCGATTCGCGAACGGCGCCCAGGCCGACGGCGAATCGCTCCCAGAGCGACGGCGCCGGCTTCCGGTTGCGGGCCATGCGCTTGAGATCGTCCTTCAGGCTTTGCGGAGCCGGGACGAGCAGGGACTTCATCGCGGCTTTCGCCAGACGGGCTTCGTCTTCTTCTTTCATAAGGATACCTCCAGGGCCAGCAGTCGTTCCTTCAACGCGGTGCGGGCGCGAACGATGCGCGAGCGCAGCGTGTTCAGCGGACAGCCCATCACCGCGGCCGCCTCTTCATAACCGAGCCCTTGCAGATCGATCATCAACAGCACAGCCCGCGCGTCCGGCGTCAGCGCCCTCATCGCGCGGCGCACCAGCTTCGTATTTTCCTGGCGTTCCATGCGGTCAAGCAACGACATCTCCTGATCGTCGACTATTGCGTCGGCCACGGTCAGGCCTGATTCAGTGATCGGCAGGTCCAGCGACTGGCCGTAACGTTTCTCGTGCTTTTTCGTCCCATCCAGGTACAGATGCTTTAAAATGGTCAAAAACCAGGCTTCGAAGGGCAAAGACGCATCGTGGCTGTCGATGCGATCCATAGCCCTGGTAAAAGCCTCTTGAACGAGCTCTTTGGCGTCGTCCTCATTGCCGCACAACCCAAATGCGAAGCAATAGGCCTTATTGGCGTTCGCGTCGATCAGCGCTTCCCAGTCCAGTTCAGGCATTCCACCTACTATACGATTGAGGGGGGCAAAAAGTTGCATCGCCGAGCGTAAGTTTACCCGTAATATCGTTGTAACAGGATGGGGGTACATTATGGACATGGACGCGACACAGCCGCAGTGGGAAGACATGGTGATCCGCGAGGCCCCGGCTTTCGAGCTGGAGCCCGCAAAGCTCTCCGACAAGAATCCCATCCCCAAGGCCATCCGCCGCCCCGAGCCCAAGGTCCAGGCCGCCTACCTGGCTCACGAGCTGCGCGCGCCGGTCACCTCCATTCGCCTCGGCCTCGAGATCCTGTCGGAGCAGATCGAGGGCCGACTGCAGGGCGATGAGAAGCAGATGCTTTCCTTGGCGATCCGCAACACGATGAGGCTCGAAGGTCTCGTGAACGACATCATGGATTACAGCAAGATCGCGGCCGGCAAGCTCGCGATCGTCAAGGAACCCTGTGACGCCCGTACGCTCGTCGACGACGCCTCCGACTCGCTTCGCGCCACGGCTACGGCCAAGGGCGTGAAGATCAACAAGGAGTACGCGCCGCTCCTGCCGCGCTGCGCGGCGGAGAGCCGCCGCGTCGTGCAGGTCCTGATGAACCTGATCTCGAATGCGATCAAGTTCACGCCCACGCGCGGCCTCGTGACCGTCACGGTCGCCGAGGGCAAGTACGAGCATGCCGGGACCTTGATCTTCAAGGTCAAGGACACCGGCTGCGGCATCCCGCACGAAGAGCTCGAGAAGATCTTCGGCATGTTCGAGCAGGCCTGCGGCTCGCAGCAGCGCCAGTCCTCGGGCACCGGCCTGGGCCTCACGCTCGCCCGCGCGATGGTCGAGCTCCACGGCGGCCGCATCTGGGCCGAGTCCTGGAAGGGCTCGGGCTCCACCTTCTGCTTCACCATCCCGATCGCGCCGGTGGACATGTACCGGCCCGTCGAGGTGTACGCCGAGCCGCTGCAGCTGCACGGCCTGCTGCTCGACGTCGCCCGCCGCCTCAACGCCTTCGTGGCGATGTTCGTCTAACCAAAACCTGCTAAAATAGCCTTACAATGAAAGGCTACTCCCTCATCCTTGCGTGCGTCCTGATATTCTCCGCCGGCGCCGTGCGCGCCGAGGAGGGGGACGCGAAGCCGATCGGCGTAAGGACCGGCGTGCGCGGAACCGTCGGCACCGGCGGATACCTGGGACGCGGCGCCTATCTCCAATATGGCGATGCCTGGCGGCTCAAGGGCAGCTACTCGGACTACCGTTTCGAGGGCAGCACGGGCACGACGCGCACCGCCGGCCTGCGCGCATCCTATCAGGGCGAGAATCTCTCGGTCGGTCTCAACGCCTCGGTCACCCCGCGCAACGACAGCTACGCCAACCGCTCCTTCGGCGCCGACGGCGGCTGGACCTTCATTCTCAACGAGGGAAGCGAGGACTCGTCCGGCCTCGAGGACTTCGAGCTCGGAGCCTTCTGGTCACAGACCCGCCACTCGCAGATCATCCCCGCGACGCGGGCCCTACCGCAGGAGCGCAACATCATCATCAACCAGCACGACCTGGGGCTGAGCGCAGCGCTCACGGGCTGGGACGTGACCCTCTCCGTGGACGCCTCCCGCTCCATCTACGACCAGAATTTCGACGACCTCCCGGACGCCTCCCGCCGGCGCCCGCGCCTGGCCCAGGCCGCCTCGCTCGTCAACGGCTTCCCCGAACGAAGCGGCTCCGCGCGCCTTGAGTACGGGCGTTGGCGCGCCTGCGTCCCCTACGTCTCCGCCGCCGCGACCCGCTACAAGATCCAGCCCCAGCCCGCCTCGCTCACGTCCGGCGCCGGCGCGACGCTCAGATACGGCGGCCTCGCCGTGGACCTCGGCTACGAGCTCGTCCGCCAGAAGGGCGTCGACGACACCAAGTACTTCAACTTCGGCGGCAGCTTCAGATTCTGATCGCCCAGTCGCCGGCTTTTCGCCAGAGCCGTCCGGTTCTCCTCACGACGTTCACCAACAAGGTCGGCTCGATCGGCCTGAGCCTGATCACCATCCTCCTCGTCGACCGCGGGGTCTCGACCGGCGAGGGCACCTTCGTGCTCTCCATGCTGAAGGGGACGATGCTCGCGGGAACGCTCGTCGGCGGCGCGCTGACCTCCCGCTTCAGCTCGCGGACCTTGGTGCTCGCGGCGCTCCTGATGTCCGCCGCGGGCCTCGGCTTCCTGCCGTTTCAGACCTCGCTCTGGTTGATCCTTCTGTGCGGCATGCTCGCGCAGTTCTCCGAGGCGCTGATGAACGTCGTCCAACGCCTGCTCCTGATGGACCAGGTCGAGCACGCGCATCAAAAGGAAGCGCTGGGCTGGATGCGCATGGTCAACAACTTCGCCCAGGTCTTCAGCTTCTCGGTCGCGGCCCTGGGCGCGCGCTTCGGCCTGACGCCGTTATGCTTGTTCGACTCGGCGACCTCGCTCGGCGCATTCTTCCTCGGCCGCAAGATCCTTCCGCGCCGCGAAGGTCCGGCACAGAGCGGCCGCGGCCTCGAAGGCGCCCCGGAGGGGGGCGCCGCGTCCAAGTGGACCTTCTTTCGCATGGCGCTCGTCCTGATGGGCTGGTCGTTCTTCTACGAGCTTTTCCTCGAGGGTGGCGCGGGCCGCCTCGAGATCCTCCATCCCGGCGAAGGCCTGCGCCGCTTCTCCACGATGATGATCCTGAACACGGTCCTGTGCGCCGGCTTCGCCGTGCAGGCCACCAAGCTTTTTCGCAGGCCCTGGATCACGATCGTCGGCGGCATGATATTGACCGTGCTCGGCATCCTGCTCGCCGGCTGGGGCATGGCCTCCCAGCTCTGGGTGTTCGGAGGCATGCTTCTCATCACGCTCGGCGAGCTCATGGTCGGCTCGACGGCGCAGTACACCTTGATGCGCCTGACGCCGGGCGGCGGCAAGGGGGGCTTCTACTATTCGCTCGGTATTTCGTTGATGCAGGGCGGCCGCATCATAGGCGCGGCCGTGGCCTTTCCGTTGCTTATACATGCCTCGAGACTGGGGCCGTTCACGGCCCTCATGATCGGCGTGTTCGCGCTCCAGCTGGCCGTGCTCTGGTCGCTTCGCGGCGAGATCGGACGCCTGGCCTAAGCCCGAATCCTTTCGCGGCCGCGCGCATCTCAAGAGTCATGGAGAACGCCATGGAGATGAAGATCCGCTTTCCGGGGAACAAGAAGGTCACCGCCGAGTTCGACGGCTACACGGTCGTCACCGATCAGCCCAAGGAGTCGGGCGGCGACGGCACCGCCCCCGCGCCGTTCGAGCTGTTCCTCGCTTCGCTCGGCACCTGCGCGGGCATCTTCGCGCTGAGCTTCTGCCGCAAGCGCGACCTGCCCACCGAAGGCCTCGAGCTCACGCAGACAGCGGAATGGAACGAGGCCGAGCACCGCGTCTCCAAGATCGTCCTGAAGATCCGCCTGCCCAAGGGCTTCCCCGACAAGTACAAGGACGCGCTGATCTCCACGGCGAACCTGTGCACGGCCAAGAAGCACATCCTGAACCCGCCCGCTTTCGAGATCGTGACCGAGGCGTCCTGAGCATGGACGCCGAGGCCCTGCAATCTTACCTCGTGCCGGCTGCGGTCGCCGTCTGGTTCGGCTGGCGCTTTTTCAGGTTTCGCGCGGTGAAGTCGCGTTTGCCGGAGCTCCTGCGCCGGGGCGCCGTCGTCGTCGACGTGCGCGGCCCCGCCGAGTACGCCGCGGGCGCGCGGCCGGGCAGCCTCAACATCCCCTTGGGCGAGCTCGGAGGGCGCCTAAAAGAGCTCGACGCGTCCAAGCCCGTGATCGTCTGCTGCGCGTCGGGGACGCGCAGCGGGATGGCGGCGGCCCTGCTCGCGCGCAACGGATTCAAGGAGGTCGTCAATGCCGGACCTTGGAGGAACACGCTGACCGACTGAGGGCGGCTATCCTTGATCCAGATTTGTCATCAGGCGGAATCGCTAAAAATAAAAACAATTACTCGGCCGGATTAATCTCACCAAGGTCATTAATCTCGTCCTGGAACGATGATTATGTCTTGAACGTCATCATCGCTTTCGCGTTGGATGCGTTGATGTCGTTCAGGACATTTCTTTCCGGTTCCTAATGCATTGCAGCGGCTATCGCAAAATCCAGGTTGAGGATAGTCAATGACCCGAAACCAGATAAGTAGTTCACTACCCCTATGAACATCCTCGTCCTGAACTCCGGCTCCTCCTCGATCAAGTTCCAGGTCGTGCAGACCGACTCGGCGCTCATCGCCTCAGACAGCGACCGCTGCCTGGCCAAGGGCCAGATCGAGCGCATCGGCAGCCTGGCGCTCGTCACCTTCCAGGCGACCGGGCGCCCTTCGTTCAAGGAGGATGTGCCCCTGCGCGACTATCGCACCGCGCTCGACCGCATCGTGCGCTGGGTCATCTCGCCGGAGTCCGGCATCGAGGGCATCAAGTCCATGGCCGACATCCACATCATCGGCCACCGCGTGGTCCACGGCGGGGAGAAGTTCCGCGCCTCCACGGTCATCACCGACGCCGTTCTCGAAGGCATCGAGGACTGCATCGAGTTGGCACCCCTGCACAACCCCGCCAACATCCGCGGCATACGCGCGGCCACCGAGGTCTTCGGCCCGGGAGTGCCGCAGGTGGCTGTGTTCGACACCGCCTTTCACGCCACCATGCCCGAGACCGCCTACCTGTACGGCATCCCCTACCATCTCTATCGCCGCTACAAGATCCGCCGCTACGGCTTCCATGGCACCTCGCACCGCTACCTCGCCTACCGATATCGCGTCTTGAACGACATTCCCAAAGAGAAGGTGAACATCATCACGCTCCACCTCGGCAACGGCTGCTCGGCCTGCGCGATCAAGGGCGGGGACTCCGTCAACACGAGCATGGGCTTCACCCCGCTCGAGGGCATGGTGATGGGCACGCGCGCCGGCGACGTGGACGTCTCCGTCATCGAGTATTTAGCGCACAAGGAAGGCCTGAGCCTTCCCGACATGATCACGATGCTCAACAAGCAGTCGGGCCTGCTCGGCCTCTCCGGCCTGACCAGCGACATGCGCGAGCTTCTTGAGGAAGAGAAGGAGAACGACGACCGCCGCGCGACGGTGGCCATCGACGTGTTCTGCGCGAGCGCGCGCCGCCGCATCGGCTCCTACCTCGCTGAGATGAACGGGGCCGACGCCCTGGTCTTCTCCGGCGGCATCGGCGAGAACTCCGCCCCCATCCGCAGGCGCATCTGCGCCGGGCTCGACGCGCTGGGCATCGCCATCGACGAGACGCGCAACGCCGCGCTCAAGAAAGGGCAGACGGGGGAGATCTCGCAGAAGGGCTCGCGGGTGAAGATCTTCGTCATCCCAACCAACGAGGAGCTGCTCATCGCGCGGGATTCTTTCCGCGCCGTGTCAGGTCTGCCTCAGCCGACCTTCTCGCCGCGAAAAACACGAAAGTCTTAGCAGCGTCAGCTCAGGCTTCCGACGTTCTCGGTCCTCAGCTTCAAACGCGCAGCGGCCTCGCATTGCCGGCGGTCGGCGCTGATGAATAGATCGCATAGGGACTCGATCGCCGATGCCACGTGGATCGCGTCCAAGGTCCGAAAGGGCGCATGCTCCAAGCAGAAGACCGTCCGATGAACGACGGAGGGCGTCAGATCGATGATCGTCGCCTGCTCAAGATCGGCCGCAAGGTCAGACTTGAGCCGGCGGTAGCGCGACTCCGACAATTTCCCTTCGCGCCGGAGGCGATTGAACGCCGAGATAAGCTCCGGGACGCATAAAACGCTGAGAACGATCTCGTCGGCCTCCCTGCAACGACGGAGGACCTGCTCCGTCCCCGGCTCGGAAACATACCGTTTCGCCAGAGCGGAGGAATCGAGGAGAATGCGCATCAGCGGTCGTCCTCTCGGTCCGCGAGGACGGCGTGGCTCAAGGACGCTCCGGTGAGAGTCAAGGGCCGGGCGGTCTTCCAGCGCTCCAGAGAATGCTTTCGGACCGGCGTCAGAATGGCGACAGGCTTGCCATGCCGGTAGATCTCGATCGACTCGCCGTTCTCTACGGCGTCGAAATATTTTTTCGCCTGGTTGCGAAATTCGCTGAATGTCGCAGTTCTCATGATGCCTCCAGCCTGCCGATATGTCATTGTAATGTACAATTCGATGTCTGTCAAGGGCCGCGACCCGCGGACCGGCGCGAGGCCACGACTAGGGCATCAGCTGCTCGTCGATCTCGCTTTCCTCGGCGGGAGTCAACGGGCCGCGCTTGGCGGGCTCGGGCCGGACGGTCGCCTTCGGCTCCGGCGCCGGCTCGACGGCCGCAACGTCCGCGGGCTCGACCTTCGGGGAATCCTCGACGACGACGACCGGGGCGGCCGGCGCCGGCGGCGCCTTGCCCAGGCCCGCGAAGAAAGGCCGGTCGTCGATGAGGGTCTGGACCAGCTTGGCGACGAGGTTGTCCATGGCGGCGGGGGGGCCCAGCTTCATGGTCTTCTGCTCGGCGAACATGGAGACCATGGATTTGGCGACGACATCGACGTTCACGTCATACGATTTGAGCGTCTCGCCGCGAGGGTATGCGACCGACAACTCGCTTTTGGCCGTGTGATGGCTTGTCTCGGACATGATGGCTCCGGTCACAAAGCCGGTGAAGCACACGAGAAGGATCTTCGGCGCCTGCATGGGGTCCTGGATGAACTCGGCACTGGACCGGCCTTGAAGGACCAGGTCGACGCCGGTCTGCGCGCCCCGACGGACCTCTCTGAACAGCCGTGCGCCCTCGAGAGCCTCGGTGAACTTCGAGCCGAAGCCGCCGTCCTTCTCGAATACCACCCCCACGGTCAAAGGCAGAGGAGGGGCTTCCGCCCTGGGCATGGATGTCGGCCTTTCGGGCGTAAGCGTGTAGCCCATGCAGCCGGTGAGGGAAAGGCACGCCACGGCAGCAAGAATGGACTTCATAATAAGTCTCCAGGACTACCTAGCACCGCGAAGCAACGGTAGGGCCATCGGCCAACCTAAACCGTAATGAAAAAGGACCCCGGGCCGAAGCCCAGGGTCCTTTTTCCAGTTTAAGTTTCGAGCGGCGTCAGCCGTGCGTGGGCATCGTGAACTGCGCGCCCTTGCGGATGCCGGCCGGCCAGCGCGAGGTCACGGTCTTGGTGCGCGTGTAGAAGCGCACGCCGTCCATGCCGTGCTGGTTGGCGTCGCCGAAGGCCGAGTTCTTCCAGCCGCCGAACGAGTAGAACGCGAGCGGCACGGGGATGGGGACGTTGACGCCGACCATGCCGGCCTGGACGCGAGAGGAGAACTCGCGCGCGGCGTCGCCGTCGCGGGTGAAGATCGACACTCCGTTGCCGAACTCATGCTCGTTCGGAAGACGCAGGGCCTCTTCAAAGTCCTTGGCGCGCACGACGCACAGCACCGGTCCGAAGATCTCTTCTTTATAGATCTTCATCGTTGCCGTGACGCCGTCGAAAAGGCACCCGCCGAGGAAGAATCCCTTCTCATGTCCCGGCACCGTCACGCCGCGCCCGTCGACGACGAGCTTGGCGCCTTCCTTGACGCCCGCCTCGATATACTCGATGACCTTGGCGCGATGCGCGCCGGTGACGAGCGGCCCCATGTCGGAGTCCTTGTCGGACGGAAGGCCGACCTTAAGCGTCTTGAGCCTCTCCTTCAATAGAGCGATCAGCCTGTCGGCGGTCTCTTCTCCGACCGCCACGGCGACGGAGATGGCCATGCAGCGCTCGCCCGCCGAGCCGTACGCCGCGCCCATCAACGCGTCCGCGGCCTGCTCGAGGTCCGCGTCAGGCATGATGATCATGTGGTTCTTGGCACCGCCCATGGCCTGCACGCGCTTGCCGTGCAAGGAGGCCGTGGAGTAGACGTGGCGCGCGATGGGCGTGGAGCCCACGAAGCTCACGGCCTGGATGCGGGGATCGGTGAGAAGCGTGTCCACCGCCTCCTTGTCGCCGATGACGACGTTGAGCACGCCGGGGGGGCCTCCCGCCTCAAGGAAAAGCTCCGCGAGGCGGAGAGGGCAGGACGGGTCCTTCTCCGACGGCTTCAGAATGAACGTGTTGCCGCAGGCCAGCGCGACCGCCGCCATCCACAGCGGGACCATGGCCGGGAAGTTGAAGGGCGTGATGCCCGCCACGACGCCGAGGGGCTGGCGCATCGAGTACATGTCGACGCCGGTGGAGACGCCGGTGGAGAACTCGCCCTTGAGCAGGTGCGGTATGCCGCAGGCGAACTCGACGACCTCGTTGCCGCGGATCAGCGAGCCCTTGGCGTCGGCGTGGACCTTGCCGTGCTCGGAGGAGATGAGCCCGGCGATCTCATCGGAGTGCGTCTCGATCAGGGCCTTGAACTTGAACATAACGCGCGCGCGCGCGATGGGGGAGGCGGCGGCCCAGGCGGGGAACGCCTCCGCCGCGTTCGCGATGGCGGCCTCCATCTCGCTCTTGGACGCGAACGGAGCGCGCGCGGCGACGAGGCCGGTCGACGGGTCATACACGTCGCCGAAGCGGCCGCTCTTGCCGGAAACCTTCTTGCCGCCGATGAAATGCTGGAGCTCTTGAGGCATATTCCCTCCCTAAAGGAACAACAGAAGCGATCTCGCCGCTATTGTACATCCTCCAGGGCGCAATCATCAGAAACTATTGCTCGAATAAAGTTATCCCCAGCGTTTCCAACGTTGGAAGTGTTGGGGATAGCCAGTGCCGTCGCCCTCAAACGCGACGCGACGGATTATGCTAAACTCAGCGCGCTTCACCCCGACGCATCCGTAGGAAGCCGGTGTAATTCCGGCACGGTACCGCCACTGTAATTGGGGAGCCCGCCGCAGAGTCACTGTCCTGAAAGGGATGGGAAGACGCGGCAATGGGCGACGATCCATAAGTCAGGAGACCTGCGTTGGGAACCTCGAGTAAGGAGGACCAACCATGGTCCCATCGCGTATCGCCGTCCTCGCCGTCGTCCTGGCGTGCCTTCCCGCCGTCGCTTCAGCGTCCCAGCTGGCGCTTAGCGTAGACCCCAAGTCCACACAGATCAGCTCGGTCAGCCGGCTCGATCAGCTCCTGGAACAGGTCGCCAACTCCGTGACCGTCATTACCCGGCAGGAGATCGAACTGCGCGGGCAGCCGTTTATCGCGGACCTCCTTCGCACCGTGCCGGGCCTGGATGTGGTCAAGACCGGAGGCAACGGCACGACCTCCATATTCATCCGGGGAAACAAGTCCGAGCATACCCTCGTGCTGATGGACGGCGTGCCGGTCAATGACCCGTCGAGCCCCGGCGGGGGCTATGCTCTAGAGAACCTGACGACCGACAATGTGGAACGCATCGAGGTCCTCCGTGGGGCGCAGAGCGTCATGTACGGCTCGGCCGCCATCGGCGGAGTCATCAACATCATCACTCGCAAGGGGGAGGGAGCGCGCAAGCTGTCCCTCTTCAGTGAAATCGGATCCCAGGACTACAGGCTGGACCAGGCCGGGATGAACGGCTCCACCAAGTATGTCGACTACTCCCTCGCAGGGTCTCATCTCAAGACCGGCGGGACCTCGGCGGCCGGCAGCGACTACGGGAACATCGAGCGGGACAGCTACCGCAACAACACCCTCTCAGGCGCGCTCGGTTTAAAGCCGACCGAGAGTTTCCGCCTCGATCTCACCGCCCGCAACTCCTACTCGAGATTCGATCTCGACAACTCGGCGGGCGTCGGAGGCGATGATCCCAACTACACCGGAACGTTCAACCAGACCGACCTCTCCGCGCACGGCGCCCTCACTCTCTTCGGCGGCAAATTGGTTCAGAAGTCCGGCATCGCGATAACGGCTCAGAATCGCAGGTTCCTGAACAGCACCGATGCCCAGCATCTGCAGAGCTCCGCGCAGAACTCCAGCTACGGCCGCACCGTCAAGTTCAACTATCAAGTCATCGCGCAGCTCAATGACAACCACACCGTAACCGCCGGCGTGGACAAGCAGGAAGAGGTCGGCAGGACGGAGTATCGCTCTCAGAGCCAGTTCGGCCCATTTAATTCGGTATTCAATACGCAGAAGGCGGGCATCGTCGGCGTGTATGCGGAAGATTTGATGAAGTTCTGGGGCCGCCTGTTCGTGTCCGTGGGCGGTCGTCATGACCAAAACGATCGCTACGGGAAGGTGGATACTTACCGCATTGCTCCGGCATTCCTCATCGCGCAGACTCACACGAAGCTCAAGGCCAGCCTCGGCACGGGCTTCAAGGCGCCGTCCTTGTACCAGCTGTATTCCCAGTACGGGTACTTGAGCCTGATTCCTGAGCGGAGCACTTCCTGGGATGCCGGCTTCGAGCAAGACCTGTGGGACGGCAAGATGAGTTTCAGTGCGGTCTACTTCCGCAACGACCTGAGAGACCTGATCGACTTCAACAACACCACGAGCCGCTATTACAACGTGGGCCGCGCGCGCACTCAAGGTTATGAGGTCACCGCGCAAGCCAAGCCAATGGACAAGGTGCTTTTAAAGGGGAACTACACCTACACTTCAGCCGTGGACTTGTCTAATGGCGCCGCGCTCACACGCCGCCCGCGCATCAAGCTCGGCGGAGATATCGAGCTGCATCCGATCGAACCGCTGTCCGTCACGGTGGGAGCCACCTACACCGGGCCCCGATTCGAGACCACTCGTGTGAAGCTCGGGGGCTATGGGCTTTGGCGCTTCGCGGGCTCCTATGCGGTGAACAAGACCGTGACCCTGACCGCGCGAATCGAGAACCTCTTCAACAAGCGCTACGAGGAAATCGGGGGCTATGGCTCGCAGGGCATCACGGGATACGGCGGAGTCAGGCTTCAGTTCTAGCATGGATCGACCGAGCGGGCCCGCCCGCGTGAAAAAGTGCAGCCGCTGCGAAGCGGCCCTCGTATGTGGACCCGTCGACGGGAAGGCAGGATGTTGGTGCGAAGAGCTCCCCAACATCCTGCCCTTCACCGGCGAGGACTGCCTATGCAAAGAATGCGCGGTGCTCGAAATCGAGAATCTGGAAAAGGCCCGCCGCGAAGGGAAAGGCCTGACGCCGGGGCGAGCGGCGGTGCTGTGGACCGGAGGCAAGGACTGCGCGTTGGCCCTTCACGAGGCCCGCAGGTCCGGGCTCCCGGTCGAGGAGCTGGTCACATTCGCACCACCGTCCCCGGTCTTCCTCGCCCATCCGCTCCCGTTCCTCAAACGACAGGCGGCGGCGATGGGTCTTCGCCACCGCGTCGTCACGATCCGCCCACCGGCGGAGGACGGCTACACGCAGGCGGTGAAGGCGCTGCAAAGTGAAGGGATCAGGACTTTAGTAACCGGAGACATCGCCGAGGTGGGCGGCCGCCCCAACTGGATGCGGGAGGTGAGCCGCGGCACCGGGCTCGAGGTGCTGACGCCGCTGTGGGGCCGCGATCGGCGCGGCCTGCTGTCGGACCTTCTCGACGGCGGCTTCAAAGCGGTCTTCTCATTGGTCAAGAAGCCGTGGTTCACGCGGGAGTGGGTCGGCAGGGCCATCGACCGCCGGGCGGTGGAGGAGCTTGCGTCCTTGGTTCCGTGCCCGGATCTCAGCGGCGAGAACGGCGAGTACCACACCCTGGTCCTCGACGGCCCCATTTTCAAGAACGCGCTTAGCCTCGCCGCCTTCGAGGTGGGCGAGAAAGACGGGATGATGTACATGGAGATAAAATGAAACTGTCCACTCAGGCTTATACGGCGATCGTGATCGCGGCCGCGCTCTCGCGGCTCGTGCCGCATCCCCCGAATTTCACCGTCATCGGGGCACTGGCGCTGTTCGGCGGGGCGTGTTTTGAAAGACCCCTTGCGGCCTACCTCATTCCGCTGGCGGCGATGCTTCTCTCGGACGCCGTTATCGGGTTTCACAGCGGGATGCCCGTGATCTACCTCTGCTTCCTGCTCACCACGCTGATAGGCCGGCGCATGCAGGGCAGCAGGAGCATCGGGATGGTCGCAAAGATGTCGCTGCTCAGCTCAGTCATGTTCTACGCCATCAGCAACTTCGCGGTGTGGGCCGGCGGCTCGATGTACCCGCACACAGCACAGGGCCTGGTCCTGTGCTATACCGCCGCGATCCCGTTCTTTGGGAACACGCTCGCCGGCACGATGATCTACTCGGCGGCGCTCTTCGCCGCCGCGGACCTGGCCGATCGCGCGGTCTTGGCGTCCGCCTAGCATGACGATAAAAGCCGAGGATATCTGCAAGCCGTCCCAGACGATCGTCTCCATTCACGAGGAGAAGGAGCGGACCCCGCGCACGCGGCCCGTGAAGCAAAAAGTGGTCTTGTCCTGGAGCGGGGGAAAGGACAGCACGATGGCGGCCTACCACCTGCTCGCATCGCAGAAATATGAGATCGCGGCTCTCATGACGACTGTGACCGAGGAATTCGACCGCATCAGCATGCACGGGGTGCGGCGCGAGCTACTCGAGCGGCAGGCCGAATCCTTAGGAATTCCACTGCACAAGATCATGATTCCGAAGGACTGCCCGAATGAGGTCTACGAGGCGCGCATGCGGGAAACCTTAAGCCGCTTTAAAGCGCAAGGCATCACGAAGGTCGCCTTCGGAGACTTGTTCCTCGAAGACCTGAAGCAGTACCGCGACGAGCGCCTGGCTCAAGTGGGCATGACGGGCATCTACCCCATCTGGATGCGCGACACCGAAGAGCTGGTGCGGACCTTCATCGGGCTCGGCTTCAAGGCGATCCTGGCCTGCGTGGACACTAAGGCCATCGACGCTGCGTTCGCGGGAAGAGAGATCGATCACGACCTTCTCCGCGATCTGCCGGAGAGCGCCGACCCGTGCGGCGAATATGGCGAGTACCATTCCTTCGTATACGCCGGACCTATCTTCAAGAAGATCATCGCGTGCAAAGCGGGAGAGACGGTCATGAGGACCCCGCGCTTCAACTATTGCGACATCATGCCGGCATGACCCAGGACAGAACGTGCTCGGCGGACTCGCGCGGCGAGCAGCCGAGCACGTTGTGGTCGGAGGAGCGGATGATGACCTCTCCCTTGTAGCCCGGGCACTCGCGCTTGAGCCAGCGCGTGACGATGGGCCACGGGACCAGCACGTCGAACATGCCGCCGAGGTAGTGCACCGGCTCGCGCATCGCGCGCGCGGTCGGGCGCGGGTCGCCCTGCGCGATCAAGGTCAGGCGCGAGGTGGTCGCCTTCCATTCGCTTCGGCCGCGGCCGCGGGCAAAGGCGGATATCTCCTCGGCCTCCTCTGGGCCGCGGCGGGAGAACGCGTTGGCCAGGGCTGAGTAGGCGCGGTAGCCGGGAGTGATGACGCCCATGGGCATGCCCGAGAGCAGCGCCCGGAACAGATGCGCGCCCCACGGCCACGGGTGCTTCACGAAGCCGCCCGCGAGGATGACGCCGTTCGCCTTGAACCCGCGCGCGATCAGCGCCCAGCCGACCTGCGAGCCGAAGGACTGTCCGAGGATCCAGCCCGAGGTCACGCCGCGAGCCGTCAGCTCGACGTGGATGAGGCCGGCGAGCTGAGCCATGGTCACCTCCTCCTTCGAATAGGCGAATTCGACGAAGCGCACGCGGGAGCCGAGCGCGCGGCGGAAGGCGCCGATGAGGCCCCAGTCACCGTGAATGCCCGGCAGGTAGATCACGGTGGGCCCGGCGCCGTCATGGACGCGGATCGACACTTCGCTCATCGGGATAGTCTACGAGTTTGGGAACTTTTCATGCCCCTCAATCGTATAGTAGGGAAGGGGGATTGACAAACATACACAATGCTATATACTAATGATGTGAGACGAACACAGGTCCTGCTCGAAGACAGCCAGCACCGCGCGCTCGTGTCGCTGTCGCGCCGGACCGGGCGAGGCCTTTCCGAATTGATACGGGGGGCGATCGACAGTCTGCTCGGCGGAGAGAAAACCTCCACGTCTTCGCGGAAGCTCTCTGACATCCGGGCCATCGCGCGCGACCCCGGAGGACCGTCGGCGTCCGACCACGACCGCACGCTGTACGGCAAGGATTCATGAAGCGGGTCTTCGTCGACACGTCCGGCTGGCACGCTTATGCCCGCGCCGATGATCCGGCCCACGACTCCGCGCGCGAGGCGCTCGAGAGCTGGGAGGGGCGCCTCGTCACGACCGACTTCGTTTTCGACGAGACGGTCACCCTCGCCCGCGTCCGGCTCGGATTCCCGCACGCCGCTCGCATCGGAGAGACCTTGCTCGATCCCGGCGTCGTCGAGCTCGTGCGCCTGCTGCCCGAGGATTTCGAGGACGCCTGGGACCTGTTCAAGAAGAACAAGGACAAAAGCTGGTCCTTCACCGACTGCTCATCCTTCGCCGTGATGCGCCGGCTCAGGCTGTCGGCCGCCGTCGCGACCGACCGCCATTTCAAGCAGGCCGGCTTCGAGGTCCTGATTTAGTCAGGACTTATCCCCAGCACTTCCAACGTTGGAAACGCTGGGGATAACTTTTAGCGCGCGGCGGTCCGCTGGTCGTAGACCGCGCGGGCCTCAACGGCGAACCGAAGCGCCGCCTCGTATCGGACGGAGACGTCCTCCGAAGGGCGGCCGAGGCCGGCGAACCAGGTCATCGGGTTCCACCAGCGGCGGCGCAGGCGCGCCAGGTTCGATTCGGAGTGATGCAGGTACTCGAAATAAACCGTGCGGCCGTCGATCTTGACGACGACCTGGGGATTGTCGGCGACGAAGTGCTCGAGGAACTCGATCGTCACGCCCTGAGGCAAGGCGCCGACGCGCTGACGCGCCGCGGCAAGCTCCGAGCGCTCGCGCTTCTCTTCCGAGAGCGACTTCATGAATGCGTCCTCGCTGGGCTCGCGGCCGAGGAAGGCCTTCAGCGACTCCGCCTCGGTGCGCTCGGAGCCGGTCTCGAGGATGTCGCGGCGGTAGCGCGCGCCCACGACGGGATTCAGCGGACCCTCAGCCTTGAACGCGGAATAGATATCTTCCGCGAAGACGAGCGACCACAGGTACGAGTAATAGCCCGCGCCGTAGCCGCCCATGAGGTGGCCGAAGCTCGCCGCGGAGTTGCCGCCGGGCGCCTGCGGCATGCCGGTGATCTCGGCGACGACGCGGTTGAAAGCGTCCGAGGGATCGGCCGGAACCATCGCGTGCAGGGCCATGTCGGCCGACGCCATCGCGATCTGCTGCAAGGTCTGGACGCCCTCGTTGAAGCGGCGCGCGGCCGTCATCTTCTTTAAGAGGTCAGCGGGCAGCTTCTCCCCGGTGTCCCAGCGCCCCGAGATCTCGGCGAGAACCTCCGGCTCCCAGGCGAAGTTCTCGAGCATCTGCGACGGAGCCTCGACGAAGTCGAGCGCCACCGAGGTGCCGGAGAAGGACATGTGGCGGGCCTTGGTGAGAGTCTGATGCATCAGGTGGCCGAACTCATGGAAGAAGGTCTCGACCTCGGCGTGAGGCAGGAGCGCGGGCTTGCCCGGGATGGCCTTGGGGAAGTTGGCGACCATCGCGGCGGCGGTCTGGTCGTAGCCGCCGGGGATCGCGCGGCCCATCAGGAGGGGGAAGGCGGCCGCGTGCGTGTACTTGCCGTCGCGAGGATACAGGTCCAGATAAAAATGGCCGATGAGCTTGCTGCTCTTGGAATCGACGATCTCGAAGAGGCGCACGTCGGGATGCCAGACGGGCCCGCCCACAACCTCGCGAAAGGTCACGCCGAGTATGCGCTGATAGACGCTGAGCACGCCGGTGACGACGCGGTCCACGGGGAAATACTGGCGGACCTCCTCGGCGTCGTAAGAATATTTTTCCTCGCGCAAGATGCGCGAGAAGTAGCCGCGCTCATGATCGCCGACCGCGGTCGCATCCGGCTCGTAGCGGCGCTTGACCTCGAGCACGGCCGCCAGCTCCTTCTTGGCGCGCTCGCGCACCTTGCCGGTCAGGCGCGCCAGGAACTCGGCGACGCGCGCGGGAGACTTCGCCATGCGGTCCTTGAGCGCCATCGTCGGGTAGTCCTTGTAGCCGAGAAGGAGCGCCGCCTCGCGGCGCAGCTCGAGGCCTTCCCTCAGGAGGGGCAGGTTCTCGGGCATCGCCCGGTTCTCGTATTTGTGGTTGAGCGCCTTGCGCAGCTCGCCGTTCTTGGCGTAGCGCATGAAGGGGACATAGCTCGGGTAGTCGAGACCGATCTTGTACAGCCCGGCCTCCGTTTTATCAAGACCAGCTTTATAATCGTCAGGCAGCCCGTCCAAACCCGCGTCATCCACCTCGAGCCAGTCCTTGCTCTCGTTGATGTTGATCTCGAAGCGCGCGGAGAGGTCGGAGAGCTTGGTCTGCACGGCCTTGAGGCGCGCGCGCTGCTCGGGCGCCAAGCCCAGGCCGCTGTCTCGGTAGTCGCGCAGGGTCTTGTCGAGGAGCTTCTGGTCGGCGGCATCGAGCGCCTCGCCCTTGCCGGCGGCGGCTTCCACGCGCTTGAAGATATCCTCGCGCTGGCCGAGCTCGACGAAGCGGCGGTTCATCACCTTGTCGATGGCCTGCGCGGTCATGCGCACGCCCTTGTCGGGGGACACGTGGGCCGCGAAGACGAGGGGGATCATCGCGCGGACGTAGTCGCCGACGGCCTTCTCCTGGGCCAGCACGGTGTTGGCGAAGGTCGCCTGGGGCACGGGCGCGGCGACGATACCGGCCAGGGCGCCCTCGAGCGTCGCGGAGGCCTCGCGATAGGCCGTCCTCATCTCCGGGCGCGTCAGGTCGAAGCGAAGCGCGGGGATCGAGGGCGCGCTGGCGGTGACCGGGGCGGACCGGCCGACGACCTGCGCGGAGACAGGCAGGGCGGGGGAATAGGCCAGCAGCAGCGCGAGAAAGAGGGGGAGCTGTTTCATGGCGTCATCCTATAAAGAGAACGGCTTTACGAGATGAGCCGGAGGGCCCAAGGCGGCTCCGTCAGAGGACCTAGGCTGGAAATTGCTATTCTTTGAACCGGTGAACACTCCGATTACCAACACGCGCCTGGCCTCCTACGCGCTCTTCGCGCTCGCCCTGGTCGCGGTCGCTCGCTTCGGGCTCGCGCCGTGCGTTCTCGCCGGGCTCGTCTCGTACATGATCATGGACCTGACCGAGCGCCGCCTGATCCTCAAGGGCACCGGGCCCCGGCTCGCGAAGTGGGCCGCGCTGGCCGTGTTCGCGATCCTGGCCACCGCGCTGGGCTGGATCTTCATCGCGTTCGTGCGCGTCGGGGTGTCCCGCCTCCCGGTCCTGCTCGACACCGTGCTGCCGCGGCTGACGACGCTGTCCGCCGATTTCGGCTTCGACATCCCCGTGGA
>CAZIBN010000017.1:5423-55677 GCA_964537395.1 uncultured Elusimicrobia bacterium | reverse complement strand
ACTGTTTCGTGTCCCCGCTATCCGCAGCTCGACAAGCAAAAACTGTTGTTAACAACAGTTTTTGAGCCGCCCTCTAGCGGCCCATCTCTTCGAGGATCGCCTTAAGCTCCTTGCGGACCTCGCGCAGGAGCTTTCCCTGCGCGCCGTCGCCGGGAGCGGCGCCGGTCAGGGGCGCATCGAGCGCGGTCTTGCCGCGGCGGCGGTCGATCAGGGCTCGGCGCGCGCCGGCGACCGTCATCTTTTTGCGCTGCAGCAGGTCCTTGATCTCGAGGACGAGCTCGAGGTCGGTGCGCGAGTAGCGCCGATGCCCGCCGTCCCTGCGGGACGGCTTTAATTCGGCGAAGCGATTCTCCCAGTACCGCAAGGTGTGCGGCGGCACCTGTGCGAGGCGTGAGGCCTCGCGCATCGTGTAGTAGTCGCGGTCGGGCAGGAACGGCAGCTCTATAAAGACCTCGGTGATTTCCCTTTTATATTTATTCGAGCAAGTTCTTGGAGGCCTTGAAGCGCACGCCGCGCCTTGAGGGGACGCTGACCTGCTCCCCCGTCTTCGGGTTGCGGCCGCTCCTCGGCTGGCGGGCCTTCACGCGGAAGGTCCCGAAGTTCGAGATCACGACCTTGTCGCCCTGGTTCAGCGAAAGGCGGATGGTCTCGAAGGTCGTCTCGACCGCGAGCGCGGCCTCGCCCTTCGTGGTCAGGACTTTCGCGACGGCTTTGATGATGTCGAGGCGGTTCATTTGGCGTCTCCCCCTTTCTTCCCTTCGGGCGGCGGCTCGCCGCCTTCCGGCTTCTTCTTGAGGTCCTTGAAAATGTCCTCGGGCTTGAGGCTCTTGAGATCCTCCTTGAACTTGGAGACCTCGTCTTCGGAGATGGGCTTGTGCAAGGTCTGGCAGCGCTCGAAGACGCTCTCGTGCACCATGATGGGGCAGCCGGCGCGCACCGCGATCGCGATCGCGTCGGACGGGCGGCTGTCGAGCTGGACCGTCTTCTTGCCGTCGCTCACGTGCACCTTCGCGTAGAAGGTGTTCTCCTTGATGTCGCTGACCACGATCTTCTTGACCTCGAAGCCGAGCTCTTGAATCGCGGCGAGCAGAAGGTCGTGCGTCAGCGGCCGCGGCAGGACGATGCCGGAGAAGCGGATCGCGATGGCCTGGCCCTCGGTGATGCCGATCCAGATGGGCAGCAGCCTGCTCCCCGACAGCTCCTCGAGGAAGATGATGCACTCATTGACGGTGGTCGCGAGCGAATAGATGCGGACTTCCTTTTCGCCGGTTCCGGCCTTGGCGGGCTCGGGAGATTTAGGCTTCTCCTTGTCCTTGTCTTTATCGCCGCCTTCTTTCCCTTTGGCCATATGGTCGTTCTCCGTTAAAATCCGAGAGCCTTCAGCACGATCTTCGCGGGCGCGCCGCGCGTCGCCCGCCAGATCGCCTCGAGCAGGGGAGCCTTGACCTTGTTGCGCAGACACAGCTCGTGCGCGGCGGCCGAGGCCTCGATGCCTTCGACGATGGTGGGGATCTGCGAGAGCGCGCGTTTGGGCGAAAGCCCTTTGCCAAGCTTCTCGCCGAAGCTCCTGTTGCGCGACTCGGGCGAGGTGCCGGTCGCGATCAGGTCACCGAGCCCGGCGAGGCTGTAGATCGTGTTGGAGTGCCCGCCGCGCGCACGAATTAAAAGCGACATTTCGGACAGGCCCTTCACGAGCAACGCCGCCTTCGTGTTGGCGCCGGTGCCCAAGCCGTCCAGTATGCCGGCGCCGATGGCGATGGCATTTTTCAATGATCCGCCTAATTCGACGCCATGCCGATCCGGCCAGTGCGAAACGTTCAGGGCTCCGCCGTGGAATAATGCGACGAGGGTCTTCGTGATGGGCCGAGATGGGCCGCCTAACAACAATCCTGTCGGCACCCCGCGCGCGACTTCCCGAGCGAAGCTCGGGCCGCTGAGAGTCCAGACGTTTCCGCGGAGAGAAGGGAGCTCGCGCTCCAGGATGTCGCCCATCGTCGCGAATGTGTGGGGTTCAACGCCCTTGGACGCGTTGACGGCGACGGCGTTTCGGCTCAGCTTGACATGCTCTCGAATGTTTTTCGCCGTCGCCGCCAACGCTCGGGACGGCAAGACGAATAGCAAGATCTCGGCGTCAGCACAGCCCTCGACCAAATCGTGGGTGACCTTGATGGTCGAATCCAAACGAAAGCCCGGGATCTGCGCGTGACGCCGAGTTTTTTTCAACGACGCGGCGATCTCGGGAATGAATTCCCACAGCCGAACCTTGGCCCTTTTGTTGGCCAGCTGCTGGGCGAGAACGCAGCCCCACATCCCGCCGCCCAACACTGTTACCTTATGCCGAGGGGCCATGGATTCCGAGCTCCTTGTTTTGGATTAGACGTTTCACATTTGGAATGTGTTTGTAAATGATCAATAGGCCTGAGCATGCCGCGGCGATGCAGTAGGCCGTCTGCGAATGGAAGGCCACGGCGGCGATGGGCAGGACGATCGCCGCGGTCATGGAGCCCACGGAGATGTGGCCGGAGATCTTGACCGCAAGCGCGAACGCCGCCATCGTCGCCGCCATGGGCAGCGGGATCAAGGCCAAGAAGACGCCCGCGGACGTGGCCACGCCCTTGCCTCCCTTGAAGCCCAGCAACGGCGTCCAGTTGTGTCCGACGATCGCGGCGGCTCCCGCGGCGATGGCCAACTCCGGCCGTCGCGGATGCAGGATGAGGCAGAGATAGACGGGCGCATATCCTTTTAAAGCGTCGACGACTAATGTGATCAGGCCGGCGAGGGCGCCCGCGTTCCGGTAGACGTTCGCGGTGCCGGGATTGCCTGAGCCCACGGTTCGGATGTCGTAGCCCTTGAGGCGCTTGACGACGAGGTAGCCCGTGGGAATGCCGCCGGCGAAGTAGCCGAAGAGGATGAGCGCAAAGTCACGGAAATCCATCATGATTTTCAGCGTTATCCTACCATGTCTTTGGAGGATACTCCAGAGGTTAGCTGGTTATTGGGCCGGCGTCAATAAGGACTGCAGGCGGGCCCAATTCTCCGCCGTGACGCGAAGGCGAAACCGGATCTTCTCCCCCAGGACCCGGCGGTCGAGGATCTGCGCGGACGCGTATAAGCGCGCGGTCCAGGACCCGGCCTCGGCGGCGGGCGCGTCGATCTCGCGGAGCAGCCACTTCCTGGAGAGCGCCTCCTCGACGCGCGCGAGCACTTCGGGGAGCCCCTCGCCCGAGGCGGCGGACATCATGGCCGTGCCGGGATAGCGCCGGAGAAGATCGTCTCGGGTGGCGGGGTCGAGGCGGTCCGCCTTGTTGAAGGCCTCGACGCGCGGGATGCCCGTGGTCGCGAGCTCATCGAGGGTGAGCTTGACCGCGGCGTGCTGGCCCTCGAGCGTGGCTGAGGACGCGTCATTGAGGATGAGCAGGCAGTCGGCGGCCTCCACCTCCTCGAGCGTGGAGCGGAAGGCGGCGATCAGGGAGGTCGGCAGGCGCTGGATGAAGCCGACCGTGTCCGTGATGACGGCCCAGCCGCCGCTGGGCAGGCGCACGCGG
This sequence comes from uncultured Elusimicrobia bacterium, assembly GCA_964537395.1. GTDB lineage: Bacteria > Elusimicrobiota > Elusimicrobia > UBA1565 > UBA9628 > GWA2-66-18. The sequence goes on along the minus strand of CAZIBN010000017.1, from coordinate 52,132 downwards.
CGCGCGGTCGGGTCGAGCGTGGCGAAGAGCTTGTCGTCCGCGTACGCCGCGTACTCGCCCGTGAGCGTGTTCAGCAAGGTGGACTTGCCGACGTTGGTGTAGCCGACGAGCGCGACCTGAGGGACGGGCACGTCGGAGCGGCGCTCGCGGCGCAGGCGGCGGGACGCGCGCACGCGCTCGAGCTCGGCGCGGAGGTGCTTGATGCGGTATTGGATGTGGCGCTTCTCGTACTCGAGCTTGCGCTCGCCGGGGCCGCGCGTGCCGATGCCTCCGGCTTGCTGTGAAAAGGCGCGGATGCCGGTCAGGCGCGGAAGCATATACGAAAGCTGGGCCAGCTCAACTTGCAGGCTTCCCTCGGTCGTGCGCGCGCGCCGGGCGAAGATGTCGAGGATCAGGCGGGTGCGGTCGACGATCTTGACCTTCGGCAGGGCCTTCTCGAGATTCTTCTGCTGGCCGGCGGTCAGCTCGAGGTCGAAGATCACGGTGCCCGCGCGCAGGCCGGCGCACATGCCGGCGATCTCCTCCACCTTCCCTTCTCCGATCAACGTTGATGGATTAAAACGCTGAAGCGCCTGCGTGGCCTCTCCGACCACGAGCGCGCCGGCGGTCTCGACGAGCCGCTTGAGCTCCTCGAGGCTTGAGCGGATCACGTCCGTCTGGGACTTGGGGCCGACGCCGACGAGGACGGCGCGCTCGATGGGCGCGCGGGTCTCGCGGCTGACGTTTTTGACGCGGGATTTTGGAATCTTCAATCGAGAAGGACCTCAGGCATCGCCTTCTGCAGCAGGTGCCGCCAGCGGCGCGCGGTTCCGGCCAGCAAGGTGTCGAGCGGCGCGAAATCGTCGGTGAGCACGGGCGACCCTTCAAGATCGTGCGGAGCCGGGCGCAGCTCGCGGCTGAGCATCAGCGCGACCTCCGAGGACGTGCGCGCCGGCGTCGCGGGAGGCCCCGCCTCGATCGGGCCTGTGGACGCGAAGAGCAGGATGTTGGCGAGGCCGTCGTTGGGCTCGCTCGCGACGAACGCGCGCACATGCGGGAAGGTCTCGGATAAGGTTCGGTACACCGCTTTCCAGGGACGATCGTCGGGCGAGGCGACCGCGCTGACGATATTGATCGCGAATACCCCTTCCGGGGACAGGGAGTCGCGCATGCGCGTGAAGGCCTCGGTCGTGAACAGATGGGCGGGCGGCGATTCGGCGCCGAACGCGTCGAGAAAAACGAGGTCCCAGGGCCCGAGGCCGGCTTCGAGCAGAGCCCGGCCGTCGCCGATGATGACGCGGCCTTTCGGCTCGTAGCCGAAATCCGCGCGCGCCGCTTCTGCGATCATGGGGTCGATCTCGAAGGCGTCCACGGTCAGGCCGCGGCGCTCGAGCGCCTTGGGCAGAAGCCCGGCGCCGAGGCCGACGACGAGCGCACGCTTGGCCTTGGGGCGAAGCGCGCGCGACCATTCGAGGGCGCGGATATACTGCGATTCGCTTTCCCCCTCCGGCTTCTCCATCACCGACTGGCTCGTGCCGTTGACGAGCAGGTAGCGCTTGGCCCCGTTGTCCATCACGACGATCCGGCCGTAGGCCGATTCGCGCGCCGACAGGGAGAGGAGCGATTTGCGCGCGGGCATCAGCGCCAGGCCGATGCAGGCGGCGCACGCCGCGAACTGCCCCAGCGGGATGGCGCGCTGGGCCAGCCATGAGCCGAGCGCTCCGAGCAGAAGGAGAAGCAGGGCGGTCCCGTATAAGATCTTCGAGATCGGCAGATGCGGGATCAGGAGGAAGCCGGTCAGCACCGCGCCGAGGACGCTTCCCGCGGTCGAGATCGCCCATGCGTCGCCGGATTTGCGTCCGGAGTCGGCGGCTCCCGTGGCCGTGAGCCGCACCGCGAGCGGCCCCAGGGCGCTGAGCAGGACGAGCGCGGGGCCAAGGAGCACCGCCGCGCTCACGATCGCGCCGGCCTGCACTCCGAGAGGCAGGCTCGCGCGCAGCACGGGGACGCGGAGCCACGGCACCGCGGCGATGGTCAGGCCCGAGGCGGTAAGCAGGCGGGCGAACAGGAGCAGGTAAGGCTGGCGGTCGGCCTGGCGGCCGCCCCAGGCGTAGCCGAGGGCGAGGGCGACCATCGTCACCGTGATCATGGCCGACCAGGTATAGATCGAGGAGCCGTAGAAGGGGCTGATCAGGCGCGCTCCCGCGAGCTCGAGCACGAGGCACGACATCCCGGACAGGAAAAGGCTGCCGAGAAGATACGGCGTCGTGAGCGGCGGCTGCTGCATGAGTTTAAGCGGTGGTTTTTTCACGGGCTTCCTCCCAAAGTCTCAGGACCCGCGCGAGCAGCGCGGCCTGTCCGGCGGACGCGTCGAGCGACTCGGCGTCGAGCTGATTGCGGAACCACGTGCGCTGGCGCTTGGCGTACGCTAAGGTGCCGGAGATGAGCTTGGCGAGGCCCTCGTCCTCCGCCATTTCTCCTCGCGCGCAGGCGAGCGCCTCGCGGTAGCCGAGGCTGGTGAAGCCGGGCTCGGCGCCAGTGAGCGCGGCGGGCACGAGCGCCTTCACCTCGGCCAGCAGGCCCGGCCACATCGCGCGCGCGCGCGCCTCGATGCGCTCGCGCGAAAGCTCCGGGGTCAGGTCCATCCTCAAGGCCAAGGTCGCCTTCATGCCGCCGTCACGGCCCTCGCGCCAATGCTCTGAGATCGGCTTGCCGGTGAGCTCGAGCACCTCGAGCGCGCGCAGGACGCGCTGCAGGTTCGCGGGCGGTATGCCCGCGGCGGCCTCGGGATCGGCGGTGGCCAGGCGCGCGTGCAGGGCTTCCCGCCCGAGGCTCTCCGCCTCCGCATGCAGGCGGGCGCGCAAGGACTCGTCGCGCGGGGGCAGCGGCGACAGGCCTTCCAGCAAAGCCCGCAGGTACAGCCCCGTGCCACCGCAGACGAGAGCGATCTTCCCGCGCGCCCGGATATCGGCGATCGCGGACGAGGCTTCCTTCGCCCATCTGGCGGCGTCGAAGGTCTCGGACGGATCGGCGCAGTCGAGCAGCCAGTGGCGGACGTGCGCGCGTTGCTCGGAGGAGGGCTTGGCGGTGCCGGCGTCGAGCCGGCGGTACACCTGGCGCGAGTCGGCGGAGACGATCTCGGCGCCGATTTTTTCTGCCAGCGCGACGGCGAGATCGGTCTTGCCGGATGCCGTCGGACCGGCCAGTACGATCAAGGGGTGGCCCGTGATGGGAGAATGCGAAATTGTTTTTTCACTTTGCTTATTTCTTTCAAAATTATTATTTATTGAGACGAGTAAGCTCATCCTGCCATGCTCTCCGCAACATGAGAAGCCAATCCTTGGCCTCGTCGGCATTCGTAAAGGCTCGGTTGACGAAAATGCGCATTGACTTCCAATCTGATTCGAAGGAATTTATGAGCCGGTCTGAGTCTGAGAGAAGCCGTTTGAAAATGTCGATCCGATCTTCATCGGGCCAATCGCTTCGGATGCTGCGGGCCGTCTCCTCGTCGGATTGGTGGCTCGGGGGCGGGTCGCTGAAGTCAAAAGCGAGACCGACGAAGTTTGGGTATTTCTCTTCGAAATCACATGGTGTTCTTGGCATGTTAATACGGGAATGCGCTGAGGATGAAGATATCGCAGTTTGCTTTCTGAAGCATACGCACCTCAGCATTATATTTCAATCGGGCCTTACTTAATGAATCTTCCCGCTCGATGCCGTAGCCAAACGGCTTGCCCGCTTTCCCGATGAGATATGATTTCTTGAGCGTTGGGTCGCGTCTTGAACCCCATCTGGTGATGTCTGCAATATCTCCCATAATGGCATCCCGAATGGCGGTCTCGGCAGTTTCGTGGTCATCGAACGAATTCGCATCGAAAACCTTGGGTTCGTTTACTAGCCGACCATGTAGATAGTCGAGCGTCTTCCTGACGTGCCGCTCGATCGTGTGTCCGTGCCCATGGCCTTCGTGAGCGTGAAGAAAGCCGGGCGCGAGTCCTGTTCCATCGATAAACCGATCGAGTATTGATTCGTTCGGCTTAAGGGCGCAGTCGTTTATCTTAGCGTACTGTTTCAAGCCCCACTGGACTTCGGAGCTTTTTCTATCAACGACGTTGCCGATGGCCCAACCAATGTCGAAGACCTGCTTGGCTGTGACCAGAACCAAGACGCCGGTCGCGACGGGCCCTAACGCGATCGTCGCGGTCACTCGCAGGGCCGATCCTTTCCCGACGAGTATAAATATTTGGCCGGACTCGACTGCGGCACCGGACGCCCCCGTAGCGGCGATGGTCCCGATCAGCGCCTTCTCCGGCGCAACCGATTCTGCAGCTTCGATCGGCCCAGCGACCGAGCCCTGGAGAGTCGCGGAAGCGGTTTCTTCCTGGACGGGAGCGCCGGGCTCCTCTGGATCGCGCTTGTCGGGGTCGTAATGGTCCAACTCGTCGTGGCTCCGCTGGGATACATCGCGGACCTTCTCGACCTTGGTCTCATCGTTCGATACCTGCATGACCAAGGATGCGGCGCCGCTCGCGTCGGTAGGTACCGTTACCGTTTGCGTGGACGGCTTCCCGTCCCAATCGAAGGCGAAAGTGACGGAATGCCCTGATAGTGGAATCTTGAGATCGTTACACGAGAGCCCGACAGATACGGCAAAAGGGTCCGCTCCGGCCTTGGCGGGCGCGGCGACTTTTATCAGCTTGCACTCGGGTTTAGGCGGCGGTGCCGGAGGTTTGGGCTTAGTTGTAGTCGCGGGTACGGCTTTGGCGAGAGACTTTGGCGGATCTTTGGGTGCAGACGCGCCATTGCCTTTGAACAGCTTCCTGATCCCGCGAAAGAGCGCAGGGATGCCTTTGAGTATGAGGACCAGCCCCAGTTCACCGAGAGCTTCCCCCAACTCTTTGCCGCCGCTGCTGGAGTATCCGCCGGAGTTGGACGAGTAGGAGCGGCTCGGAGAATTCGAGCTGCTGCAGTTCATGCAAACGCCGCGCGGCTCGGACGGCGGAGGCGGGAGTTTGGATATCTCCCACGCGGGTAGGCCCGTATCGGTCAGCGCACTCGGGCGCGTGCGACTCAGGATGGCGGCGGTGCCAGCGTCCTCGATGGCCTCGGTCGCGGGTACTACGGCGAGCGCTGCGCCATCGAGCCAGCGCGCGATCGCGGAGGCGGGCACGGCGACGGGCCAACGGCCTTCCTCGGTGTCGGCAGGGCGCAGGACGAGAAGCCCCGCGACTTCCCCGGACTCGTTGAGCACGGGGCCGCCCGAGAAATCGGACGAGACCGCGGCGTCGGTCTGGAAAGTCTCCGGCCCGGACTTCGTCACGAGGCCGGACGCTTTCGTCCAGAGCCCCGAGACCTCGGTGTGGCCGATGGCGGAAACGAGGTCGTCTTTCGACGGGATCTTGTCCGCGAGAGCGAGGGTGGGTCGCGGCAGGTCTTCGAAGTATTTGAGGACGGCGAGGCCGAGAGCTGCGTCACGGCGCGTAACCGTCGCGGTCAACTCGAGGGGCTTGGCTTTCTCGGAGAAGGCCAATAGTTGGGGGTGGTCGGTGTCCTGCACGACGGAGGCGTCGGTCAGAAGGACGGGGCCGGACTTCGTTGCGACGAGAGTCGCGGCGGCTCGACGGGAGTTCCAGACGACGACGAAAACGGACGACTCGGGAGCGGCACGAACGGCGGCGCGTGACGCGAGGGTGTTTCCTTTTTCCTGATGGCGGTGATAGCCGGCAAGGTCGTCGAAGGCGGCGGCGCGGGAGCAGTAGAGCTTGGAGCGGGCGGCGCCGATGGCTTTTCCGGAGGCGAGGGCTAAAGTCAGCTTGCGGACCCGGGCGCGGAGCTTCTCATATTCAGCGCCAGTCAGCCTCGCCTGTGACGAGGCCTGGTCGAGGGCTTGCTCGGCGGATTTCCCCTCCGCGCGCGGGCCGAGCAGTGCCACAAGCCAGGGCGATGCTTCACCCTTCTTGGTTTGGAAGAGGCCGTCGCGGCTGTCGAGGAGCTTTCGTCGAGCCTCGATGGGCGCGCATGGCGGCTCCGGAAAGCGCTGCGCCCAGGTGTAGTCGGTGACGGCCAGCGTGCGGTAGATGGCGTCGAGGCTGGACGTGCGGTCTTTGAAGAATGGCCGGAGTTCCGGCGACATCCGGGGCTCGAGCCGCACGAGCGTTTCCTTGACTTGAGACTCGTCACGGAATGATTCGAAGCCATCGGACAGGAGGAGAAAATCAGCCTGAAGTACGGCCAGGCCCTTCGCGTCGGCGGGGCCTTCCTCCGCGGCCTCCACAGCCTTCGCATCCGGGGCCAAGACGTAGGTCGAGAGCAGGTACCACAGCGGGTCGGTCGTGGTCTCGGCGCGGACGGGGACGGCAAAGGCGAGGAGAAGCGCGAGCGCCGCTCGAGCCTTTCTCACGCCGTTACTTCGAGCGGCGAGGGGATTTGGCTTTGCCGGAGAATAATGAATGAAACGGGCAGTCGGAGCCGCAGGCGTCGGGCAGGCCGAGCGAGGTGCGCGTCTGGCAGTCGGCGCTGTCCTCTGCCATCTTCTCGATCGATTTCTGCGCCTCGCGCGAGATCTTCCGGAAGGCGAGGCCGACGCTGTAGGTCTCGCCCTTCTGGTGGACGCGCACGATGCCGGCCTCGATCGGAACGCCCTCGAGCCCGGGGATGTTGAGCGTCATCTGGAAGCTCTTGGTGTGCGGCGGCTCGACGAACATCAGCAGGGAGATGCCGCCGGCGGAAAGGTCGGTCATGATGGCGGGCTGCTTGTGCATCAGGCTGTCGGAGCCCTCGAGCTCGAGCGTGATCGGCTCGACCATGCCCTCGACGACGCTGAACCGGCGGTGCTTGCGGCGCTCGGCTCCGGTCTTCTTATGCTCGCTCATCTGTTTCCCCTTTCAAAATTCGTTTGCTCGTTCCGATGACGCGGACCTTGACCGTTCGTCCCGCCGCTCCGGATCCGTCCCAAGACACCTTGAAGCCGTCTCGCGTGCGGCCGAAGCCGCCGCCTTCGTCCAGCACTTCCACGACCGTTCCGACCCGGGCCGCGAGCGCTTCCTCGGTCAGCCCGTCGCACAGCGCGTTGAGCCGGGACAAGCGCTCATCCTTCACCGACTCCGGGACGTCATCCGCCATCCCCGCCGACTCGGTCCCCTCGCGCGGTGAGTACTTGAACGTATAAGACCACGAGGGCCGCATGAGCCTGACGAGGTCGAGCGTACGCTCGAAGTCCTCGTCGGTCTCTGAGGGGAATCCTACGATAATGTCCGTCGAGACTTCAATTGACATCGCCCGCCGAAGGCGGGCGGTTTTGTCGAGGATCGAGGCCGCGTCGTAGTTCCGACGCATGATTTTGAGCAGGCGGTCGGATCCCGATTGGATCGGCAAATGCAGCTGGTTGCAGACACTCTCCGTTGCCGTCATGGCCTCTATTAAGTCGTCGTTGACGAAGTGCGGATGCGGGCTCTCAAATCGAATCCTTTCCAAGCCGTCGATCTTCCCCATGCGCCTCAGCAGTTCCGGAAATCGGACCTCCGTTCCCCCTTCCGGGGCATGCCAGCTGTTGACGGTCTGGCCAAGGAGCGTGATCTCCTTGGCTCCGAGCAGGACCTTGGCCCGCGCCTCGGCCATCACCGTCTCGAGCGGCCGGTACAATTCGCGTCCGCGTACCGCGGGCACGATGCAGTACGAGCAGGAGTAGTTGCACCCGCGCATGATCGTCACGAACGCGGAGACCGGCGAGGACCAGCCCGTGGGCTTTTCGAGGCCCTCGTCCGGCGCGGAGAAGGCCTGGCGTGTTTCCGCGAGCGCGTCGAAGCGCGCGCCGAGCGCCTCCTCGACGATCCGCGGATAATCCTCGATGGACTTGGCTCCGACCACGAGGTCCACATAGGGAAAGCGCTTCTGGATCCAGGGGCCGAGCCGCTCGGCCGCGCAGCCCGCCACGATGAGCACGCGCTCGGGGTCCTTATCCTTCCACTCGCGCAGGCGTCCGATCAGGGAGAGGGCCTTGTCCTCCGCGTGCTGGCGTACGGTGCAGGTGTTGAGCACGATCGCGTCCGCCGTGTCCGCGTCCGCGACCGCCGTGAATCCTCGCCCCTTCAGCGGCGATGCCAGCTCCTCGCCGTCGGCGACGGACATCTGGCAGCCGAAGGTGACGACGTGGAGGCGCACCGCTCTACCGCTTGCTCTTCGCGCCCTTCTTCTTCGGCGCCTTCCGGTCCTGCCCCTGGCGGCGGCCCATCCCGATCTCCACGAGGTTGTGCGTCGCCTCGATGACCTGGCGTCGCGACTCGGGGTCGAGCGGTGCGAGCGCCATGATGACCTTCTCGAGGGCGGCGAGCGTCTTCTTCTGGATCATCAGATCTCCTAAATCCTTACCTTTCCTTTGACCTGCACGACGCGGAAGTGGACCACGCGCATCTCCTCTTCCTCGCGGATCTGCCGGCCGTTCGCGAAATTCATTTTTTCCTTCAGCTCGGGCAAGGTCACGCCTTCGCGCTGGGCCAGGTCCTCGTTGAAGCTGCCGAACGATCTCAGCTCGACGGTCGTCACAACGAGCTGGGCGCGCACGGTGCCGTGCTTGTCGACGAGCTGGAGCTCGTCGCCGACCTTCAGGTCGGCGTCCTCAGGATCATAGGCCGGGCAGGCGGTGGCCGTTTTGCGGCCCGCCAGGATGGCCTGGATCATCTTCTCGCCCAGGCCGCCGTCGCCGTACCAACCGAACCGGAAGCGCTTCACCGACGAGGATTATAACAATTAGCCGGGCTGTATTAACGCGGTCAAGCCGGGCTTGACCGCGCGCAGTCTTTGCACAGTCCGAACACCTCGTGCCGGTGCCACTTCGGCACGAAGCCGGCCTTGCGGCAGGCGTCGTCCTGGATCTTCTCGAGGGTGGGCCAGCGCACCTCTTGAATACGGCCGCAGGTGATGCAGATCAGGTGGTCGTGATGCGGGCGGTCGTGCTCGACCTCGAAGCGCGTGGTCCCGCCGCGGCCGACGACCGGGGAGATGAGGCCGCACTCCTGGAGCATCTTGAGCGTGCGGAACACCGTGGCGCGCCCCACCCCGTGCGAGCGCAGGGCGAGATAGATCTCGTCCTGGCTCAGGTGCTGGTCGGCCTTGAGGAAATGATCGAGGATGAGGCGGCGCGGAACGGTCAGGCGCAGGCCGTTCTTCGCGAGGTGCTCGGTGAACGTACGTACGATCTTATCGGCGTGCTTCTTGTCGCGGACGCCTTCGTATACGACGAGCTCTTTCACGCCGATAGGGTATCAGTCTGGGCGACGGGGCGCAATATTTTAGTCATCACTCCTTGCTACAATCACGGGATGAAGCGGCTATGGCCTTTGCCCGTCCTTTTGCTCCTAGCTCTGCCTGTGTTCGCTCAGGAAGGCGATGAGCCCGCTCCCTCGGAAACGCCTCCGGTCGAGACCCCCATCCAGGAGCCTGCCGGCCAAGGCGACGGCGCGGCGAGCGAACACACCCCCCCTCTTGAAAACGCGCCGGTCGCCGAGCCGAATTCTTCCGAAAGCGGGCCTTCCCAGGATGGCGCCGAAGACGGCGCCAAGGACGACAAGCCGGTGAAGGAAGAGCCTCTTATCAGCGTGAAGGTCGTGCCGGCCCCCAGCGAGGAAGGCGAGGAGGAAAGCGTCGCTCCAGCGGCCCCCACGAAGAAGGTCGAATCGACGGCGATCGTGGGAAGAGCCGAGAAAAAAGGCAAGGCCGCTAAAGCCGCGAAGGGCGCCAAGGCCAAGAAGGCCGCTCCTGTCGTGGCGAAGACGAAGGCGCCGGCCGTCGCTCCCGAGCCTCCCCCTCCGGCCGTCCCCGCCGTGCCGCTGACGCCGATCACGCCGCGAAACCCCTAGAGCTTTTCGACGGATGAGGCGAGGGTCCAGCCTTTCACGCCTTCCTTGAGCAGGCCCACCTCGAGCCACGCGCCGCTCTCCGACAGCACGCGCACGCGCCGTCCCTCGGGCGCGGTGTAGCCGACGGTGAATTTCTCGCCGGGCCCGTTGCGCAGCTCCGCGCGTCCGGCGACGATGACGCCGCGGCCGGCCGGCAGCACGGCGCGCAGGCCCGCCCACCAGAGCCCGAACAGTAGCCAGGCCGCGGCCGCGCCGAGCAGCCAATCCATGAGCCGGGCGCGGCGCTCGGCGTTCCCGAGAAGGACCAGCCCCGCCAGGATCATGGTCGTCCAGGCCGCGAGCCAGTGCAGGCCCGCCAGCTCGCGCGAGGACAGCGCGGTGAAGGCCGCGAACGCGGGCCCGGGGATGCCGGGCGGCGCGAGCTCCTCCCCCGAACGCTTGAGAACGAAATCGAGGTTGTGGCGGCCGTCGCCGTCGCGCGGGTCCAGGTCGAACGCGCGCTGGTACGACGCGGAAGCTCGTCCGAGCTTGCCGGACTTGAGCAGCGCGTTGCCGAGGTCGTAGCGCAGCGCCGCGTCGCCGGGCTGGGAGGCGACGAGCGACTCGAACGCGGACGCGGCCTGGTCGAAGTTCCCCGCGTCGTAGGCGGCCTTCGCGTCATTGTACGGCGTGGCCGCGGCAGCGGCCTGCAGGGTGAGCGCCGCGGCGAGCAGGGCTAAGATCATGAACGGAGCTCCTTGTCGAACGCGAGCGTAAGGTCGCGGATCTCGTCGGCGAGACGCTTGACCTCGGCCTGCCCGGCTCCGCCGGGCGCGTAGCGCAGCAGGTCGAGCTCGTCCCAGACCGATTTAAGGCGAGCAAGCTCGGTCGGGGACGGAGGCTTCTTGTGATTCTGGAGACGATGCGCGACCGCCTTGAGCGTCAGGCTCGAGGCGGGCTGGCCGAACTTGTCGGCGAAATAGCCGGTGAACGCCTCGCCAAGCAACGCCACCGCGCGGGCGCGTTCCTCGGCGGGCTGGGCCTCGGACTGCTTCAGGAGGCGCTCGACCGTGGAGAGTGCTTCGCTTGCGCGGCGCGCGTGCGGGTTGGCGGCGAAGGAGCGGCGGCGCCAGTCGAGAACGAGCGCGACGAGAAGGAACGCTCCGGGCAAGGCGTGCCAGGGGCCGGTCGCTCCGAAGGCGGCGAGCGCGTCTCCGAGCGCGGCGCGTCCCGCGGGCGCTTTGAGGTAGCGGATGTCCGCGGCCACCTCGGTCACGCCCGGCGCGGCCGTGGCGCCCGGGCCGACGATGGGAAGCGCCGCGTTCGGGTCGCCCGGAAGCACGGTCAGGCGGATGGGCCTGCTTTGCGCCCGCGCGTAGGCGCGCTTGGCGGGATCATAATAGGAAACCGACAAAGACGGGATCTCCAACGGCCCCGAGACGCGCGCGACGACGACCGTCTTGAAGGTCTTCGTTCCCCCCACCTTGTCGCCGAAGCGCTCGAGCTTGACCGAGCTTTCGGAATCGAAGAAGCGAACGGACGGAAGGTCGGGACGCTTGGGCTCGGGCAGGGATTTGATGTTGCCCACGCCGCTCACGACGACGGTCAAGGTCAGAGCCTCGCCCGCCTTGACCTGGGCCCGGTCCACGGAGGACTCGATGGTCAGCGCGCCAACGATGCCGGAGAAATCTTCGGGCGTGCCGGGCGGCAGGGGGTCGGCCTGAAGCGCCAGCGGATCGGTTTGCAGGCGGCGCGCCTCCGGGGCGGTCGCGTTGAAGAAGCGGTCGAAGAAGTCGTCGCCCGTGCCGCCGCCGCGCCGGGGAACCTGCACCGTCACCACGGCTGATCCGATCGTCGCGCGGCCGGCCTGGACCGGGAACAGCGCGCTCTTGAGCTCGGAGTAATTGTAGGAGCGCCCTCCTAGCACGGTCATCCCCTGCCCTTCGGCTCCGAGATTCTCCGACAGCAGTCCGGTCAGCTTAGGCGCATCGTACTGCGGGGCGCCGAGGAGGGGCACTGCCGTGTGGAAGCGCACGACGAGCGTGACCTGCTCGTTGACGAAGGCACGATTTTTTTCGAGCGTGGCCGTGACGAACGCGTCAGGGCTCGGCCCGGGGCGAGAGCCGGGGCTCTGGGCCGGGGCCTGCGCCGGCGGCACGGGCGGCGTATGCGCCGTGGGCGGAGCCGCCGGCGGCGCGGGCTCGCTGGGCACTGCGTCGACGCTGAATGCGATGGGGGCCGTCGGCGCCGCGCCGGGGACCTCGAGCGGGGGCACGACGAAGCGCCCGGCCTTGCGGGGGTTGAGGACGTAGGTGTGGACGACCCGTGAGGAGACGCTGCCGTTGATGATCGACATGCTCTGGCTCTTGCCGGACTCGTAGATCTCGACGTCCGGGATGAGCGGAGGCTTCGGCGCGGCGGATCCCGAGCCGGCGATCGCCACTGAGAGCACAAGCTGGTCGCCCAGAGTGATGCGGTTGTTGTTGAGCGTGGCGGACACAGACAGCTGCGCCGCGGCGGTCGCCGCGCAGCTCAGCAAAACGCAGACGGCGAGCGCTGCGGTTTTCACCAGTCCTCTGCCGTGGGCGGCTTGCCCTGCGCGCGGCGCCCCATCCCTTCCTGGGCCTGGCGCTGGCTTTGCTTCTCGCGCTCATTCACGGCGCGCAGGATGCGCTCGGCCTCTTCCTTGGTGAGCGCGTCCTGAGGCCGGGTCTTGGGAGGGCTCTTGGGCTGCTCGCCCTCCCCTCCCTCGCCGCCCTGGGGCTTGTCCTTCTTATCCTCGGGTTTCTTGGGGTCGTCCTTATTTTGGCCGGGCTTTTTCTTCGGGGGTGGCGGCGGGTTCTTGAGCTTCTGCAGCGCCACGGCCAGATTGTGCCGCGCGTCAGGGTCACCGGGCGTCAGCGCCAATGCGCCGCGGAAAGCGGACGCGGCGCCGGGAAAGTCGCTGCCCATGAATCGGGTATTGCCGAGATTATAGAGCGCGGCCGCGCGCGTCGCCGCAGGGATGTCCTTGCGCGCTGCTACGGCCTCGTATAGCACCGTCGCGTCCTCGAGCTTTTCGAGACGGTACAGGGCGTCGCCCGCGTTGAACGAGGGGCGCGGATCGTTCGGACTCTTAGCGGCGGCTGCGCCGTATCGCTCGAGCGCGGCCTCGTACTTCTCCTTGCTGTAGAGCCTGTTGCCCGCGCGCAGGGTCCCTTCCGCCGTCGCCGCGGCGGCCGGGGCCGCCGCGAACAAAACCATCGCGACGAGCATGAGCACCGCGGCGGCGCCGTCAACGCCCGAGGCGGGCGTATTCGAGGCTGCCTTCTTGATGGGCATGAGAGGAAGGATCAGCTCGAGCAGCAGCAGCAGGAAGGCCGCGGCTGCCGGCCAGGCGTAGCGGTTGCGCCAAAGGTTCGCGGTTCCCGACACGCCTTTGGCCGCGTCAAGCTCGCGGACGCGCTTGGCGATGTCGGCGATCTCGTCGGAGCCGGGCGTGGTGCGGTAGTAGGCGCCGCCGGTCTCCCGGGCGATCTGCGCCAGGGAGGCCTCGTCGAGGCGGCTGACGACGGTGGCGCCCTTGGCGTCCTTGTGATGCGTCCCGCTCTCGGCCGGGATCAGCTCGCCCTCGGGCGTGCCGATGCCGACCGTGAAGACGGTCACGCCGGCGGCGGCGGCCTCGCGCGCGGCGCCGAGCGGATCGGACTTGTGATCCTCGCCGTCGGTGAGCAGGATGACGGCCTTGCCGCCGGGATAGCGTCCAAGCATCGCGACCGAGGTCCGCAGGGCGCGGCCGATCGCCGTGCCGGGAGTGGGCACCGCGCCGGCCTCGAGCGCGCCGAGCAGCTGCTTGGCCGCGTCGGCGTCCTGGGTGAGCGGGCAGATCGTCTGAGCGTCGCCGGCGAACGCGACGACGCCGATGCGCTCGCCGCGCAGCTGCTCGATGAGCAGCGACAGCGAGGATTTCGCGCGTTCGAGGCGGTTGGGCTTGACGTCGGGCGCGAGCATCGACAGCGAGACGTCTACCGCGATGACCGCCTGCCGAGCGTCCGAGCGCGTCTCGACGAGCTCGACGCCGAACTGCGGGCCGGCGAGCGCGATCAGAAGAAAGGCGATCGCGGCCAGGCGTATCGTGGATACGTCGCGCCTCGCCCCCGTGATGGTTCTGTCCAGGACAACGCTATGGCTCATTGCTTCGCTCACGCGGCGGCGGCGGGCCTCGGCCCAACGGAGCAGCGCCCAGGCCGAGGGAAGTACGAGAAGACCTGCGATGAGCCAGGAGGTGTCACGGAACATCAGGGCCACCTCAGCAGCGGGCCCGCGGTCAAGGCGGACTCGAGCAGCAGGAGCAGCAGGGCCGCGCCCAATGGCCACGCGTTCAGGTCGCCGACCGCCGCGAGCTTGGGCAGGGCCACCTTCGATTTTTCGAGACGGTCGATCGCCGCGAAGATGTTCTTGAGCTCGCTGCCGTCCCGGGCGCGGTACGCCTTGCCATCGGTCAGGCGCGAAATCTCGGAGAGAAGCTCCTCGTCGAGGTCGTCGGTGACCGGCACCGTCACGCGGCCGTACCGCGGGTCCTCAATCGTCATCATCGAGTCGCCCTTGCCCGCGACGCCGATCGCGTAGACCTTGATGCCGTAGGCCGCCGCGGCCTTCGCGGCCGTTATCGGGTCGACGACGCCGGTATTGCTCCGTCCGTCGGTGAGAAGGATGATGACCTTGCTCTTGGCCTTGGAGTCCTTCAGGCGCGTGACGGCGGAGGCCAGGCCGTCGCCGAGCGCCGTGCCATCGGCGCGCGTCATCCCGGCATCAAGCTCGTCGAGCCGGCCGAGTAGGGCGTCGTAGTCGAGCGTCGGCGGGCACAGCAGGAGCGGCGCGCCGCCGAAGGTCGTCAGGCCGATGCGGTCCTGCGCGCGGCCGAGCACGAAACGCTTCGCGGTCGCCTTCGCGGCGTCGACGCGCGTCGGCTTGAAGTCGACGGCCTTCATCGACAGCGAGCTGTCGAGCGAGATCATGATGTCGATACCTTCGCCGGCTCCGCCGGCGAATTTAACGATCTTCTGCGGCCGCGCCAGGGCCGCGACAATCAGGCACAGGGCGGCCGCGAGCAGGATGGGCGGGGCCAGGCGCGCAGCTCTCACCCTCAGCGAGGGGCCGCGGGCGCGCAGACGCTCTCCGGCGGGCAGCGAGAGCTTCCCCCCGCTGGGGCGCAACAGCGCCCCCACGGCCGCCGCAAGCACGGGCAGGGCCATGAGAAGAATCCACGGATGCATGAACCTCACGGCGTCTTCTCCTTCGCCGTGAAGTCCCGCGGCGTCGTCGCCTTGATCAGGCTGAGGGCGAGGTCCGCGTCGCGCGGGCCTTCCTCCGGCCCCGGCTTGCCCTTCGCGAACTTGACGAGGTCGGCGCGGGTGAGAAGCTCGCGGACGCCGCCGCCGATCTGCAGGTTCTGCGCGCGGGCTTTGACGAGGCGTTCGACCTCGACGCTCGTCATCGCGGTGACGGGCTCGCCATAGCGGGCCTCGAGGTATGAGCGCAGGATGTCGGTCAGGCTCAGGTAGTAGGCGGCCTGATCGTTCTCCCAGAGGCCGGAGGTGCGCAGCTTCGAGATCGCGCGGGCGGCGATCTCTTCGGGAGGCAGGACCGGCGCCGTGGGGATAGGCGTGCCGTCCGGCGCCAGGCGGCGGGATTTCCAGCGCTTCCAGCCGTACCAGGCGGCGGCGCCGAGGAGCAGGGCGACAAGCCAGGGCCACAGGGCGGGAGCGGCTTTGAGAGGGCCTTTGATGTCGGAGATGTTAGCGTCGCTCGGGAGGTCGGCTTCGGTCACGGCGAAGGAGACGGGCGGGGCTTGGACGGCCTTCCCGTCCTCCAACTGGAAGCGGGCGACGAACGACACGGTTCCGGTCGACAACGGCAATACCGTCCAGGACCAGAGGCCGTCCTTCTCGACGGCGTTAACGACAACGATGTCGCTCGTGTTGGTGCCAACGGTATCCGGCTTCAAATTAGCTGGAGCGCCGCGGTAGACGACCACGGATTCCGCGGCCAGAACGGCGACGGAGGAGGCGGAGATCTGCCATGAGCCTTGCTGTGCGAGCGCGGGCAAAACGAACGAAAGACAAATCAACGGCAAGAAATTCATCGGCTCCGCCTCTTCGCTCGCTTGCGGAAGAATGCGAGGAGCGGATCGATCGACGGCTTATCCGTCGTCACGGTTATCGCCTCGACGCCGCTGGCGCGGAATATCTTATCGAGATCCGCACGCCGTGCGGCTTCTTCTCGGGCGTATGCCGCGGCGTCGGCGCGCAGGTCGAATACTCCCTCGGCGCCGGTCTCCGGGTCGCGCACCGCGACGAGGGCGGAGGCCGCCGGCAGGGCGGACTCGCGGGGATCCTCGACGACGACGGAGATGAGGTCGTGCTTGAGGGCGCACAGCTTCAGGGCGCGCTCGAAGCCCGAGTCGCGGAAGTCGGAGATGAGGATGACGATGCAGCGCCGCTTGAGCATGCGCGTCAGCCGCTCCAGCGACGGCCCGATCGCCGTCTTCTTGCCGCGCGGTTCGTAGGCGAGGATCTCTCGGATGACGGCGAGCACGTGGCGCCGTCCCTTGCGCGGCGGCAGCCAGCGCTCAAGGCCGTCGGTGAACACGGCGAGCCCGACCTTGTCGTTGTTCTGCAGCGCGGCGAAGGCCAGCGCGGCGCCGACCTCGGTCGAGGACTCGCGCTTCAGGCGGTCGGCGGAGCCGAACGACTGGGACGCGGACAGGTCGACGGCGATGACGACGGTGAGCTCGCGCTCCTCGACGTACTGGCGCACGAAGGGCTTGCCCGCGCGGGCGCTGACGTTCCGGTCGATATCGCGCGGGTCATCCCCCTCCGCGTACTCGCGCACGGAGGCGAACTCCATCCCGCGTCCTTTAAAGACGCTGAGGTAGTCGCCCGAGAAGCTCTCAGAAACGAGGCGTCCCGTGACGATCTCTAGGCGTCGTACCTGGGCTAGGATTTCTTGAGGAAGCATTTTAGTTTGGTGTCAGGCTTTCACATTCGCGCAATTGTCGAATGGAATTTCCTGTTCTGAATATTGCGCGAATGTGAAGGCCTGACACCGTTCCTCTATGGGACTTCGACGGCCTCGAAGAGGGCGCGGATGATCTTGTCGCTGTCGATGCCCTCGGCCTCGGCTTCGTAGCTGACGAGGATGCGGTGGCGCAGGACATCGGCCCCGATCGTCTTCACGTCCTCGGGGGTCACGTAGCCGCGGCCGTTAATGAAGGCGTGGGCCTTCGCGGCCTGCGCGAGGAAGATCGTGGCGCGCGGGCTGGCGCCGTAGGCGATCAGGTGCTTGTGCGAGGCGAGGCGGTGCTTCTCGGGCTCGCGCGTCGCGTAGACGAGGTCCACGATATAGTCCTTGATCTTCTCATCGAGGTAGATCCCGGCCGCGACCGCGCGCGCGCGGTTGAGCTGCTCGGGCGTGACGACGGGCCTGACCGCGGGCGTGCCGCCTCCGGCCATGCGCTCGAGGATCGCCTTCTCCTCGGCCTTGGTCGGGTAGCCGAGGCGGATCTTCATCATGAAGCGGTCGACCTGAGCCTCGGGCAGCGGGTAGGTCCCCTCCTGCTCGATCGGGTTCTGGGTGGCGAGGACGAGGAACGGGTCGGGCAGCTTGTGGGTCTCGGAGCCGATGGTGACCTGGCGCTCCTGCATCGCCTCGAGCAAGGCGCTCTGCACCTTGGCGGGAGCGCGGTTGATCTCGTCGGCGAGGACGAGGTTGGCGAACACCGGGCCTTTGCGCGGCTTGAAGTCGCCGGTCTTTGGGTCGAGTATCAATGTTCCTGTTAAGTCGGCGGGCAGGAGGTCGGGCGTGAATTGGATGCGCGAGAACGTGGCGGAGACGCAGCTCGCCAGGGTCTTGATCGTGAGCGTCTTGGCGAGGCCGGGGACGCCTTCGAGCAGGACGTGTCCTCCGGCGACGAGCGCGGCGAGTATTCTGTCAAGCGTCTCGTCCTGTCCGATGATGACCTTGCCGATCTCCCGCTTGAGGTCCTGGACGAACAGGCTCTCGTCGGCGACCTTCTTGTTGAGCTCTTTGATGCCGGTGAGTTCCATGATGGGTTTTATTCCTCCAATAGCTAGCGGCGCGCGGCGGCGCGCCTGACGGCGTCTTCGTAGTCGGTGCGCAGCTTGTCGGCCAGCAGCTTGAATTCGGCCTTGCGCTTGTCCTGGAAGCGGCCGAGCGTGCGCAGCGCTTCGATGCGCACGACGGGGTCGACGTCCCGGAGCAGGGCGGTGATCCAGATGACGACGGAAGGATCTCCGATGTCTCCGAGCGCCGCCAGCGACGCCATGCGCACGCTCGAATCGTAGTCGTTGAGGCCGCGCACGAGCGCGCCGAGCCGGGACAGGTCCTCGCGCCCTTTGAACAGCGACACGACCTTCATCCGCACCTCGGGATCGGGGTCCTCGGTCAGCATCTTTTCGAGCATCGGTCCGAGCTGGGGATCGCGGATGTTGAACAGAAGCTGGATCGCGGCCCAGCGCACGGACGCGTCCGAGTCCTGCAGCGAGAGGCGGACCTTCCGGACCTCATCCTCGGAAAAGACCGGGCCCGCTTGCTGCACGATGGCGGGCGGAGGCGGCGGCGCCACCGGCTCTCGCTCAGGGTGCAGGTGGTCCCAGACGAGGAATGAGGCCGCCCCCAGGAAGATGAACAGCATCGCCAGGCGGTTCATGGCCTACCACCACCTCTTCTTGGCTTCTTCCGCGGCGGCGGCGGCGGCGGCCTGCTTCTCTTGCTCGTAGCGCAGCTTCGCCGCCTCGATCTCCGCCTGCTTCTTGTCCTGCAGCGTGTTCAAAGTCTTGATGGCCTGCAGGCGCACGGTCTCTTCCTGATCCTTGATCGGGCCCGTGGCGAGGATGCCCGCCACCGAGTAGTCCCCGATCTTCTCGAGCGCGCGCAGGGCCGCGAGGCGCACGTCCGGCTCCTGGTCCTTCAGCGCGCCGACGAGCGCGTCCAGCACGTCCGGGCCGCGTCGGTTCCCGAGCAGCTCGCAGGCCTTGATGCGCAAGGGCGCCTCGAGGTCCTTCTTCAGCATGTGGAAGATGACCGGCATCGCCTCCGGCGACTTCATCTTGTCGAGCAGAAGCACGGCCTCCCAGCGCACGCTGGGGTCCTGGTCCTCGGTGGACTTGAGGATCTTGGCCTGCTCCTCCTCGTTGATCACGGGCGCCGGCTCGATGAGGATGGCGGGCGGCGGCGGCGGCGGCGGCGGCGGCGGAACCGGCTTGAATTCCTTGTACGCCATGAAGCCGGCGACGAGGATAGCGCAGACGAGCAGGACATATTTCATGAGCGGGAGGCCTCCGGTACTGGGCCGGCAGAAGCAAGAAGCGATAGCGCGCGGCGGCGGACCTCGACGCCGGTGGGCGACGGCACGGCGGAGATCGTCTCGGGCGGGACCAGGCGCGTCCAGTCCCCCTCGTCGACGCCCTCGCTCGCGAGGAGGAAGCGTCCTCCGCGGGTCGCGAAGCTCATGACCGACCAGGGTTGGTCCGGGTGGCAGACGCCGTGTTCGGCGAGGCCGCGATGGGCAGCGTGGCAAAGCGCGTGGATTCCCATACCATTGGAGGCGATCGCATTGAGACTCGAGTACGGCGCCGGGAGTTCCGGGTAGCGGGATCGGCACGCTTCCCACAGCCGCCAGTTTTCGGCGATGCAGGCCTCGAACGCCTCCGACGGCGCCTTGCCTTCGGCGAGGAACTTCAGGAATTGCTGGAAATAGACCTCGGTGTCGCTGTCGGTCTTCAGGCGTGCCCGGCGCGGGCCGAGAGCCGCGGCGACCTCCTGATGGATGAACAGGGTCCCGTTGTGCGTGAACACCCAGCCTTCATCGGTGAACGGATGGGCGCGGGAGTCGTCGATGCCGATGCCCTTCGACGCGGCGCGGATGTGGCCGAGCACCACGGAGGAGCGGGCCTCGTCGGCGGTGGCCTTGAAACGATCCGTCTCATCCGTGGCCGCCCGGCCACTCTTGACCACATGCGCCGAGCCTTCAGGCCCGAACCAGGCCAGCCCCCAGCCGTCCTTCTGGGGATTTTTCGGGTCGGCGTCGGACTGGCGCAGCAAAGAGTACTCCGAGTCCGCGAGGAAATCGCGGGCGGAGGCGGCCTGCGGAGCGACCTGCGCGAAAAGGCGGCACATGTGCTCTAAGCGGGGCTGGGGGCGCCCGCAGCGAGCGCTTCGAGGATCGCCAAAGCCTTGTCGGTGTTCTGCGCCGCGATGAGGATCCGGGAGGTCTTCGCGCCCTCGACCGAGGTGCCGTAGACCGTCGTGATGTTGACCTTGCCTTCGGCCAGCGCCGCCGCCACGCGCAGGAGTTCCCCGGGCTTGTCGTCGACCTCCACGGAGATGATATGGGTCTCCACGCTCGAGAAGCCTGCGTGCGAGAGGATCGAGGAGACCTCCATGTCGTTTTCCAGGGCGATCCTGACGAGGCCCGAGTCGTCCCGGACCTCGGAGGCGATGCCGAGGATGTTGATGCCCTTCTCAGAGAACAAAGCCGCGAGGCGCGTGAGCGCCCCCGGCTTGTTCGGCATAAAAACGCTGAATTGCTTTATTTTTTGGACTCTCACAGCCCCAATGTTAGCGTTTCCTCCATCGTCTTCGCAATCGAGGTCTTCGCCTTCTCGAGGCCGTTGTTCTTGAAGGGGCCGCCGATCTCCTGAAAGACCCCGTCGCCCTGCAGGTAGTAGATGCTCTTACCCTGCGACTCCTTGATCGCCGTCGAGATGATCCAGCCGAGCTGCGGCGTCATCGCGGCCACCGGAGCCTCGGTCGTGCCCACGTTGACGATGCTCGAGTCCGGGACGTTCGCGTCGAGGCTGAAGTGATAGCCCCACGCCGCCTCGATGAGCAGCGGCTCGACCGTCACCGCGGTCAGGTACTTGCCCGTTCCCTTGTAGCTGCCGCCGGTCGTGCGCAGGACCTGATAGCGCAGCTTGATCACCTGCGAGCCGTAGGCGTTCTTGGCCGTGAGCTCGTAGATCGTCCCCTTCGGCCTCTGCCAGCCCCCCATCTGCGTCCAGTTCTTGATGTTTTCGGGGAGCGCGGACGCGTACTGGACCTTCACGTTCACGACCGGCTTGTTGTCGTTGATGATCTTCCAGATCTTCTCGCCCAGGTTGACGATCGAGTCGAGGATCGGGATCACGTCGCCGGTCCCTCCGCCCGGCTCCGTCAGGGGCGGGTCCACCTCGGTCGGGGAGATCGTCGGTCCGACCTTCACGATCTCGACCGACATCTCGTTGAGCGTGTAGGCCTTGGGGTCTTTCGAGGCTGCGGTGATCTCCTTCATGGAGAACTGCGCGGCGGCGGGCAGGGCGAACATCAGGGCGGTCAGGACGAGGGGTGCTCGGCGATACATCATTACCTCCGACGGGTTTTGGGGTTCGGACCTTACGACCTACGCAGGATGCGCGTAAAGACCCACGCCGGAAAGGGCCCGAGGGCCCATGCTCGTGTGGGCCCAAGGGCCTATGACGGCCCGGCGGCGGATTCATGTCCTCCGGGGCCGCTCGGCATTGAGCCTCGCTCGGGGTCGACCGCGCTTCCAGCGCAAACAGCGCGGCGACCCCACGCCCCGGAGGACATGAATCCGCCGCCGGGCCTCAGGACCCGTGGGTCCGTTACAAGGTTCCTCGCCGTTCCCGTCGGGGCACGCAGCATCATGCGCCGATCGCCATATCGCGTGGCGATGGCGATACGCTGATATGACGCCATTGCTGCCATGCGGGGCAATCGGGGAGGAGGAAGCATCTCCGCCGGCGGCCTGGGTCTGCCGCGACAAGGGTTCTTTATACGTCGCGGACAGACCCCGGAGGGCGGGTCAATCCCGCCCGTCCCCGGAGGAGATGCTTCCTCCTCCCCGGCCTACATCGGCGTGGCCGTTAGGGCTTGGTCGCGGCCCGCTTGCGCAGCGCGCGGTCGGCGAACCAGCCCGCGGCGGGCAGCGCGAGAGCCAGGCCCAGGTGCAGGGCGAACTTGCCGAGCACGCCGAGCCCGGCGAGCAGCGGGGCCACTCCGGGGATGAAGCCCATGAAGCTCAGGAGCAGGGCCGCGGTGATCACGCCGAGCAGGACGCCGACGAAGCCGCCGGCGGTCTTCTCGCCGGGAGCGTCGCCGATGAGCTTCATGTTCTCGGGCTTTGTCGCGTTGGCGAGCTTGCGCTGGATGAAGAACACGGCGGCGCCCAGCGGCACCAGGGCCATCGCGAGATACGGGAACGGGTTGAAGGCGGCGATGTCGCCGAACAGCGGCTTGAGCGCCAGCATCAGCACGATCGAGAGCGCCGTCATCGCCGAGCCGGAGAAGGCGAGGGCCTTCTGCACCTTGCCGGAGTCGGAGGGCAGGCGCTCCTGGAAGTAGGAGTTGAGCTTGATCGAGGCCGCGACCTGCATGAAGCCGAACGGGATCAAGGCGGCGGCGAGCACCGTGCTCGGGACCCAGTTGATGTCCATGAACATGACCGGGGCGAACGGAAGCACGAGGTTGAAGGCCATCACGGCGAGCAGGCCGAGCGCGGGGATGCCGAGCATCGTCCAGCGCAGCATCGAGCTGCGTTCGGAGGCGAGGAGCTCCTCGGGGGTCTTGCCCTCGTTCTTTTTCTTGTCGCGCTTCTCGAGGATCAGGAACACCGCGGCGAGGATGAGGCCGCCGAGGCTGAACATGCCCACGAGGTTGCCCTGCACCGCGGCCATCCCCGCCGAGCCGGCGACGAGCTTGCCGTAGCCGGGGGTGATGAGGCGGTAGATGAGGACGTTCATGAGGTCGAAGATCGCGGCGCCGGCGAGCGAGTACTTCAGGACGGGGTTCTTGAAGACGAAGTCCTTCCCCTCTTCCATGTTCGCGAAGATCTGCTTGAACGCGTTCTTGATCTTCTGCCAGGTTCCGACCTTCGGCGCGTCGGGCGCGGTGGGCGTCACGGGCGCGGCCGTCGCCGCCGCGGTCTTGGCGGCGTCGGCGATCATGTTCTCGATGCGCTTGGCCGCGCTGAGAGGGATGACCTTGAGCATCAGGAACAGCAGCAGGCCGAGGATGATCGTGGCGGGGTAGATCGCGGTGATCCAGCCGGCGCCGACCGAGATGACGAGCGCGCCCAGGATCATCGGCGCGGGGACGGCGATGATCTCGGCGAGGAGCTGCCACCAGGTGCGGAACTTCTGCTGGCTGACGCCCTGCTCGGCCAGGAGGAACTTCTGCAAGGTGCCCTGCGCGGTGGCGGCGATGCCGGTGACCATGCCGTTGAGCGCGTAGAACACGAACATCAGGGGCAGGGCCATGTGGCCGGTGCCGAGCAGGACGACCATCGTCGCGAGCGAGACCGCGCGGAAGATGTGCGCGGCGTAGAAGGTCTTGGTGAGGCCAAAGCGGTCGCTGAAGAACTTCGCGAGCTGCTGGCCGACCATGCTGCCGATGCTCGCAAAGATGGCGACCTGGGCGAGGATGGAGAAGTCGCCGAAGGAGTCCTCGGTGAGCTGCGCCATCGCGGCACCCTGCGCCTCGAGGCCGAGCTGCATGACGAGCATGCCGCCGATGAGGGCGGCGACGGTCGCTCCGAGGCCGAACCAGCCTTTGCCCTTGCTGCCGGGCTCCTGGGGCTTCTGCGGGGCCGGGGGCTCGTTCGCGGCGACGCCGGACTGCGGCGTGAGCGTCGGCGCGCCGATGTTCGTGGAAGGCTCGAGCTCGGAGGCGTGGGCCGCGGAGAGCTTGCCGGAGACGACAGGCTCCGAGGCGGCCGGGACGTTCTCAACCGACTTGCCGCCGAAGAAAGCGCGCACGCCGGAGATGATCGAGGCGGCCTTGCTCGCGACGCCGGCGGTGCGCGGTCCGGCCTGGAGCGTGACGGGCGCGGCGTCGGAGGCCGTGGTTTTAGCGGCGGCGGGAATGACGCCGGTCTTCGGGGCCTCGCCCTTGGAGGCCGCGACGGAAACGGCGGTCAGCGCGGCGGGAACGGCGGCGGCCGCGCGGGCTGCCTCCACGGAAGCGACGGCGGAAGGCTTGGCGGCGAGGGCGTTCGGCGTGACGGCGGCGGCCGAAGGCGCAGCGGAGATAAGAGGAGCGGGCGCGAACGCGGGCGCGGAGAGGCTGCTCGTGAGCCCGGAGGGCGCGATCGCCGGGTTAAAGCTGTTGGCGGTGGCGGAGACATTGGTCGCGGCCGCCGCGGCGGAGCCTCCGACGGGGGCGCTCATGGCGCCGATGGAAACGACCTGAGCCCAGGCCTGGGGCGCGAAGGCGCCGTGGACCAACGCAAAAGCGAGAACGGAGGCGATCACACGCATCGGCCGGGAGGTGTTTTTCATCGTGAGGCTATTATAAGAGGATGGCTCGCCTCTGCTCATGGGCTTTCGCCCTACAAGCCGCTGGACAATAGGCCTATGCCACTCTGGGTCCGAAGGAGTGTTCTTGATTTAAGCGGAAACGACACCTATACTTGTGGTCATGGAGCCCGGGACCATCGAAACTCGCGCCGCGCGGTTCAGCGATCGCTTCGTCGCCTACCTGCTGGACACCATCCCCTTCGGAGCCGGGGCGGCCGCGACCGTTTGGGTGCTCCTGGGCCCCCTCGCGAAGCCGCCCACGCCGGAGCTCCTGGCGCTCATCGGGGCCGGTTGGGTTACCGCGGTCTTCGCCTATCAGCTTGTCGGCAACCTCAACGGCGGCACGATCGGCAAGCGCCTGCTCGGGCTGCGCGTCGTCGCGCGCGACGGCGGGCCCCTGGGCTTCATGCGCAGCCTCATCCGCGCGGCGGTCTGGCTGGTCGGCTCGACGGCCGGAAGCTTCGGCTTCCTCGTCGCGCTCTTCAACCGCGAGAACCGGACCCTTCACGATTACGCTTCGGGCGCGGTCGTCATCGAAGCCTACCGAAAGTCCGCGGCCGAGGGCGCGGCGCTGTTCCTCGCCGGGGCGCTCGGCGTCATCGCCGCCTTCGGCTTTCAGATCTACTTCGGCTGGGCACGCCCCACGCCGCGCGACCTGGCCGCCGTTTCCAAGGCGAACGAAGGGCTGTCGGTCATCGCTCTGGTGCAGGAAGTCTATAAGACGAAGAACGGAACTTACGCATCCTCGATCGATCAGCTGGCCGAGGCCAGCGGCAACCCCGCGGAGTTCCGGACCGCGATGGCCGTGCTCTTCATGCCCGAGCCGTTCAAGATGGAAGCCGGCAACCGCGGCTGGCGCATTCGCGCGATCGCGCTCGACCGTCATCATACGCCCGTCGTCCGCGAAGGCCCTTAACGCGCCCGGATCTCAGCCAGCGACCAGGGGCCGAACTCTTGCCAGGACGAAATGGAGCCCTTCGTCGGGAGCAGTTCGAATTGCGCGCGGCGCCGGGTCTTCATCGCGACGAAGGTGCGTCCCCCACGCCTCGGGAGGGATCTTATCGCATTGTCGTCGCCGAAGCGCGCGGCGTTCGCCTCATCGCGCCGCGCATAGTGGAACTCCCCGACGAAGTAGACCATCTTGTCGACGGGCCGTCCCGTGTAGAACTGCAGCCCGTGCAGGAAGCTGTCGTAGGTCCAGATCTCGTCCTCGGCGCTCACGGAGGCCTTCACGCTCAGGGCGAGCTCCTTCGCGCTGATCAGCGGGGATGCGGCCGAGACGGCCGACAGCGCGAGCAGGCCCGCGAGCACTCCCCCCAGGCCCAGCGCGAACGCCGGCCGCTTCGCGGAGGGCGCGTACGCCTGCGCGGCGCCGAGCGTGGCGAGCATCGCGGCGGCGAGCAGCGCTAGGCGGCGAAGCAGGGCCGCGTCCGCGCCGATGGGCGGCAGCGACAGGTTCGGCAGGCGGACGTACAGGACCACGGCGACGCCGGAGATCAGAAGAAGGAGCGCGCCCAGGGCGCGGCAAAGATTTTGCGACCACTTCGGCGGACCGTCCTCGAGCGAGAGCGCCGCCAGCAGCGCCGCGTGCGGCAGGACGGGAAGCGCATAGGTGGCGAGCTTCGAGTGCGAGGTCGTGAAGAAGGCGATGACGCCGATCACCCAAAGCGCGAGCGCGGTCGCGCGGGGATCCGCGAACGGGCGGCGCGCGGCCTTCATCATGCCCGACAGGAACGGCGCCGTCCATGGAAGCAGCCCGCCCGGCAGCACGGCGAGGTAGAACCACCAGGGCGCGCCCCGAGAATACTTCGGCGTGAGGTAGCGCTGGAAATGCTGCTCGATGAAAAAGGTGTGGAAGAAGTCGGGACGCCTCGCCTGCACGGCGAAGAACCAGGGAGCGGCGATCAAGGCCGCGAGGACGATGCCCGTGGGCGAGATCAGCTTCAGCGCGGGGCGCCGCCATCTTGGGAAGAGGCCGATGAGCACGGCGGTCCAGAGCACCGGAAAGAGCACCGAGATCAAGCCCTTGCTCAGGAAGGCGAGCGCGGCGGCGATCCATGCCGCGGGCGCGGCCCATTTCGCGTCGGCGGGCTTCTCCAATACACGAAGTATGAAGGCGGTCGTCCAGAGCAGGAAAACGCTGACGGGCAGATCGAGGGTCAGGTTGTGGATGAGGAACAGCCATAGCCCCGCCGTCGCCGTCGCGAGCGCGGCGGTGCGTCCGATGCTCGGCGAATACAGCCACGAGCCGAGCCAGAAGATCCCCCCCGCACCGAGCAGGGCGAGCAGGAGCATCGGCAGGCGGGCGGCGGCCTCGGAGGGGCCGAGCGCCTTGATCGACGCGGCGCTCACCCAGTACCAGAGCGGCGGCTTCTCGACGTACGGCATCGCGTTGAGGCTCGGCTGGATCCAGTCGCCGGACGCCGCCATCGCGCGCGGGACCTCGGCGTAGCGGGCGTCATCGACCTCGATGAGCGGAGAGCCGAGCACGAGCAGCGGCAGGGCGAGGGCCGCGGCGACGAGCCAGGCGGGAACGGCGGTGCTTAGCTTCATACGGCGAGTACGACCTTGCCGAACTGGCCGCGAGATTCGAGGCGCGAATGCGCGTCCGCCGATGCGTCGAGCGCGAAGACCTTATCCACGACGGGCTTGACCTTTCCGGACTCGACGAGCCTCCAGGCCTCGCGCATCTCGGCGAGGCTTCCCATTCGCGAGCCGAGTATTTGGAGCTGGCGGCTGAAGATGTAGCGCATGTCGAGCTCGACCGTCGGGCCGGAGGTCGAGCCGCAGGTGACGAGGCGCCCCGAGGGCCGCAGGCATTTGAGAGCGTCCATGAACAGCGCGGGGCCGACGTGCTCGAAGACCACGTCCGCCATGGCGCCGGCGGTGAGGCGGCGCGTCTCCCTCGCGAGCTCGGCCGGCGGGGCGAGCAGGACATGGTCGGCGCCGAGCGCCTTCGCGGGCGCGACCTTCGCGGCGTCGCTCGTGGTCGCGATCACGGTCGCGCCCAGGGCCTTCGCGATCTGGACGGCGGCGACCGAGACGCCCGCGCCCGCGCCGATGATGAGGACCGTCTGCCCCGCCTTGACCTCGCCCAAGGTCTTGAGCATGCGCCAAGCGGTCAGCAAAGTCAGCGGAAGGGACGCGGCGTCGGTGAACGACATCCCATCCGGGATATTCAGCAGGTGCGCGGCCTTCACGGCGAGCTTCTCGGCGCAGCCGCCCTGGGAACCGCCGTAGGCGCCGATGATGCCGAAGCCGGGGCAGTCGGGCTCGCGTCCGTCCGCGCACGCCGGGCAGGCGCCGCAGAACAGGCCCGGGTGAACGGCGACGCGCCGGCCGTCGATCTCGCCCGCGACATCGGAGCCGAGGATATGCGGCGTTTTGACCTTGGAGCCGGGAAGCCCGGCGCGGATCCACAGGTCGAGGTGGTTGAGAGCGCAGGCGCGTACGCGCAGCAGGGCCTCGCCGGGGCCCGGGACGGGATCGGGCACGGTCTGGAGCTCCAGGTTTTCGACGCCGCCGAACGCTTTCAAGACGACCGCTTTCATGCGGTCATTCTATGAAAAATACTTAGATCTTCTTCAGCGAACCTTGGAAGGCGGAGGACAGCATGGCGACCATGCCGTCCTTCTGCTTGAGGGCGTCGAGCAGGCGCTGACGCTCGCGCTCCCAATCCGCGAAGCGGGCGACGACGCCGTCGCGCTCCTGGAGGGCGCGGGCCATGTGCTCGGAGAGCGTGGCGACCTTCGCGCGCAGATCGCTCGTGGTAGAGGCTTCCTGGCCCGCGCGGGCGGTCTCCTCCTCGACCTTACGCTGAAGCTCGAGCATGCGCTGATGCCAGCGTTCGTCGGCCGCGGTGCGCTCGTTGAGCGCGAGGCGGACCTTCTCGGCCTCCGCGACCAGGGCGCGCGTGAGCTCGTCGCGCTCGGCGCCGAGCGACAGCGCGCGCGAGTCGCGCTCGGACACCATGCGCTCAAGATCGGCGATGCGGTTGTTAAGGGTCTCGCTGTCCCCTTTCACGCCTTCGGTCCGGGCGTCGGCGGCACGCGTGCGGGCGCGCTCGCGCTCGAGCTCTCCGGCGAGCGAGACGAGGCTGTCGCCCATCGTCTTCTCGATCGCGCGCCGCTCGTCGAGGACGAGGCGCAGCTGCTCGTGGCGCTCGCGCATCGCCTTCACAAGCTCGGCCTTCTCGGCCTCGAGCTCGACGATGACCTCGTCCTTGGCCTTCGGCGTCGTGGTCAGGATACGCACGACCTGATCCAACGCCTCGCGCGTCGAGGCGGAGCCGGCGCCGGCCTCGCGCTGGCTGCGGTCCACGCTGTCGAGCCGCTTGGCGAGCTCGGCGATCTGGTCGGCCACGGCGGTCTCGCGGGAGATGCGCTCCTTGAGGTGCTCCTGGCGGATGGCGTGGCCCTGCTCCTGCCACATCGTCGCCAGCGCGGCGCGCTCATCGACGAGCGACTGGAGCCTGTCGTCCTGCTTACGCAGTTCGAGATCGTGATGACGCTCCCAATCGGAGAGCGTCCCCTGGAGCTTGATGGCGAACTCCTCGAGGCGGCGCGAGATCTGGTCTTCGAAGCGGCGCTCGTCCTCGGGAATACGCGAGGCGATGCTCCGCACCTCGGGCAGCAGGGCGGGCAGCTCCTTCATCTCGTCGCGCCAGCGCGTCACCTGGTCGGCGACGTCCTTGATGGTGCGTCTGAAGACTGTCAGCTCCGCGCTCAACGCCTCGACGGGAACGATGGCCGCGGCGGGCGATTGACGGGCGACGGCTTCTTTAAGGAGAGAGGCGAAGGTCGCGTTCATCTCGTCGAGGCGGCGCTCGAGAGCCTCGACGCGTCCGCGGGCGTGGGACTTGGCCTCCTCGCCGTCGCGCTCGGCCTTCTCGCGGCGAAGCTGGTCGGTCAGGCCCTTGAGGTGGCCTTCGACCTCGTTCTTGAGGGCCTCCTGCTGGGTCAGCAGGCTCGAGGCGGCGGTCGCGCGCTCCCGCTCCGCGGCGAGCTCTCGCTCGAGCGCCTCGACCCGTTTTTGAAAGAAGTCCATCATCGGCGTCCCCGCGATCTGTCGAGGAGGCGCCGCGATCAGCTCCGGGCGGGGCGGCGCGGGCGGCACGGGGCGCGGCGGGATGGGAGGCTGGGGTTCGGGGTCCATGCTATCTCTCCCGGTAGCGCCGCGAGATCTTCGCGGGCAGGTTGAAGCTGATCGAAACACGATGGATCTGTTCGCCCAGCTCTCCCCCCGGCACGAACGCGTAGTCGAAGCTCAGGTCGGTCACCTTGAGGCCGAATCCGAAGGTCAGGATGGAGGTCAGGCCCAACGAATCGTAGTTCATCGAGTTGAGTCCGGCGCGCACCGCGCCCTGCATGTTCTTCTGGATGTCCGCGGTGTACTCCATCCCGGCGGCGCCGTAGGGCGAGTTGTTGATCGGGGCGACCGCTTCGATCGTGAGCAGGAGCGGCTTGATCGGGCGCACGCCTCCGCCAAAGCGCAGGCGCGTAGGCAAGGTGTCGCGGATCTTGTTGAATTTTTGGCCGACGCCGAGGTTTTGGAGCGCCATCGAGATATCGTAGGTGTGGGTCGTGCCGTAGTAGCGCGAATGGAGGCCGAAGTCTCCCCCGTAGCCGTGCGCGCGCTCGGAGAGGTCGGTGTACAGGTATTTGATGGTCACGCCCATCGCGACGTCCACCTCGCTGTCCGACAGGTCGTAGATCGCCTGGCCCCAGCCCAGCTCGGCGAGGTAGGAGCGCGGATGAAACTGCCCCCTGTCGAGGTTGTTGCTGTCGGTCCGCGTGATCGCGCCGATGTCGAGGTAGCGCACTCCGAAGGCCAGGACTGAGGAATCGTTGACGCGCTTGGCGACGGACGCGGCGTTGTAGGTGATGCCGGCGACGTATTGAGAGTGCAGGAAGGTGGCCGAGAGGCGCGGAACCTGCGCGAGCCCGGCGGGGTTCCAGTAGAGAGAGGAGGCGTCATTCGTCGCCACGGAATAGGCGCCGCCCATCGCGATGCCGCGCGCGCTCGTGTCCATGAGAAGGAATTCGGAGCCGCTGGTTCCGATTGCAGCGCGGCCGAAGTCCGATGCGCCGGCGGGAAGGGCGAGCAGGACGGCCGCGGCGGCGGAGGTGAGAGCTCTCACCGGATCACCGCCAGCTTGAGAATCTTCTTTTTGCCGGCGAAGTCGGCCATCACGAGATACACGCCGCTGGCCACCGTGCGGCCGGCGCCGTTGGTCCCGTTCCAGGATGTGATATCCGTGGTCGTGATGGCATCGTACACCTGCTCACCGCGCAAAGTGAAGATCCTTAATCGGGTCCCCAGCGGGAGGCCCAGGATCTTCACGCTGCCGCCGTCGCGGTCGGTGTATAAAGGGTTCGGGAATACGCGCAGCGAATCGGCAGAGGTCGACAGCGGCATCTGACCGACGATGAAGTTGGAGAAGTGGTCGATGAGGGCGGTCATCTTCGTGGCGGAGACGATCCGCGAAGCAAGCGGGACGCAGGTGTTGCTGACCGGGTCGTGGCGCAGGAGGATCGCATGCTTCGGGTCGATCCCGGCCAGATCGGCCGCGGCGAAATCGAAGGTGAAGGCTATGGGCTTCTGCACGATGTACGAGGGAGTGATGCCGATCGAGAAGCCGACGGCGGTGGCGATCGGGCATTGGCCGGCCGGCACGAGAGGCGCGATCGTGACGAGGCCATCGTTCGTGAAGGTTCCGGGGGGCGCATCCAGGTGGATCTCGCGGGCATTCCCGAGCGAGCCGGACAGCACGAAGCGGTGGGACGCTTGCAGCTGGCCCTGAATCGCGCCCACAGGGGCGCCGCCGTTGTTGGTCCGGGTCGTGACGGCGAGCGCGAACTGAGAGAGCTGCCCGAACGGGTTGCTCGCGATGACGCGCACCGAGTAGGTCGCTCCGGTGACGAGGCCGGTGATGATCGCGCTGGTCCCCGCGAATTTGTTGGAGAAATTGAAGCCGGGGGCGGTGGCGATGTTGGTGGTGAAGTTGTCCGTCGTGTAGGTGACCTGATACGTCGCCGAGGACGAGTTTCCGTTCGCGGCCCAATCGATCGTGATGGTGGTCGGCGAGGCTTCCCGGACGGTCAGCGCGGACGGAGGGGCCGGCAGCGTCCACGTAGAGCCTGCAACGGTTCGAGGCGTATCGGAGTCGACGTCATCGCCGTTGACCGCGACGATCGTCCAGTTATACAGCGAGGAGGGTGTCAGCCCGCCGGTGCCGGCGAGCCCCACGGCGAACGTGAACGGCGGCGCGACGACCGTCGGGAACGCGGCGCCTAACGTCCCGTCCTGATTGACCGGGGTGTGATCGAGCGCGTAATTGGTGTTGAGCGGGTTGCCGTTGTTGGTCCAGTTCAGGGTGAAGCTCCCGGTCGTTAGGCTGGTGACCGGCGGGATGAATGCTCCAGGGGTGGCGGCCATCGTGTAGGCCGACGCGGAGGGCGAGAGCGGCCCCTCGCCCGCGCTCGTGACCGCGCTGACCATGACCGAGTTGAGGGTGTTGGTCCCGAGGCCGACCTCCGTGAAAGAATTCAGCACGGGGGTGGCCAGCAGCACGTTGCTTGTGGCGTTGTAGACGCGGTAATTCGTGACGGCTCCGGGATCGGCCCAACTCCATGTGATGGACGTCGTGGTGCGGCCGGCGATGATAGGCTGCGTGACGGGCACGCGGGTTCGGGTGGACACGATCGCGCTGTAGTCCGACGGCTGATTGATGATGTTGAAGGCGCGGACGCGGAAGTAATAGGTCGTGTTCGGAAGGAGGCTGCTGATCGTCGTGAACGTCGATCCGTAGAAGAAGAGCGACGGGATCGGCGTGGAGACGTCGGTGACGAAGTTGTCGCTCGACTGGGTGATCTCGTAGTGCGTGCCAAATGGAGAGTTGCCGTTCGCGCTCCACTGCAGCACCAGGTCGCTGAAGGTGACGGTGGCGATCGCGACGTTTGCCGGCGTGGTGGACAGGGTATACGATGTCGGCGAGGCCGTGAGCGGGCCGTCGCCCAGGAGCTTGTAGCCGGCGACGAGGATGGAGTCTGTCGCGCTTGCCTCGAGCCCGATATGATAAAAGGTCGTGCGCGACGGCAGCACGAGGGAGGAGACGGCGACCGAGCTGATGAAGATGCCCGTCGTCGCATTGTAGACGTTGTAGCCGTCGATGACTTCGACGCTGTTATCCCAGCTCCAGGCCATTGAGGAGATGCCCATGGCTGTGCCCGTGACTCCTGCCGGCGCGATGGCCGGAAACGGAGGACCGACCTGGATCATCTTGGCATCGGAGTAGATGTCGTTGGCGCCCACGCGGAGGGTATACCAG
Source organism: uncultured Elusimicrobia bacterium (assembly GCA_964537395.1). Classification (GTDB taxonomy): domain Bacteria; phylum Elusimicrobiota; class Elusimicrobia; order UBA1565; family UBA9628; genus GWA2-66-18. The sequence continues at coordinate 19,637 of CAZIBN010000017.1, read as the reverse complement.
CCGTTGGGCATGGCGGCCGACGTCAGCGGCAGCGCCACCGTCAGCGACGTGTCGAGCGTGGCCAGGTTGCCCGCATTCAGGAAGATCTGGGTGGTCAGGTCGACGACGAAGCCGCCGTTGGATTGGGAGGCCGTGCCGCCGGAGCCGTCGACCTGCTGCAGGATCAGGTGCGGGAAGCTGAATGCGGAGTTTGCGGAAGCGGCGCCGCCGCCGGAGGCCTCCGTCCCGCCCCGGAAACGGCTGCCGGTCACCGTCAGGTTCCCGCCCGGCAGCAGAGGCACCGCGGGTATGGTCGCGATCGTCGCCTGCCGGAGGCTCGGCGGTGCGTCCTTCGAGAAATCGTCGGGGGTCGCGCTGAAGAAGCCGCCTTCGGCCGAATTGTACATCGAGACGCCGGTTCCGCCGATGATGCCGTCCTGGCCGCCGATGCCGTACATCTTGTTGTTCAACGCCAGGGTCATCGTGTGGTAGGCGCGCGCCCCCCCGCTGAACGTGACGCCGTTCGCGGTGCCGCCGCCAGTCGCCCATGAGCTTCCGCTGATGTGAAAAGTTTCGAGGGAGGTCGGCACGGTCCCGGATTGAGCGCCACCGCTGATCATGACGTTTCCGTTGGGGAGCAGGGTCGCCGTGTGGTCGAGGCGGGGCTCGAGCAGGGGGGTCGGGTCGGTTTCCGTCCAGGAGCCGCCGGCGCCGGCGCCGGGGTCGTAGATGTAGGATCTGTTGGCCTCGCCGCCGCCGTCATTGCCGCCTGTGACAAGGACGCGGCCGTCGAAGAGCAAGGTCGCGGTGTGGCTGCGCAGGGGCAAGGGCAGCGCCGTGACGATGGCGCAGTCCCAGGTGTTCGCGACCGGGTCGTAGAGAGCGCTCGAGGTGAGCGGACCGCTCGCGTTGATGCCGCCGATCAGCATGATCTTCCCGTTCTTGAGCTGGACCGCCGCGTGGAGGGCGCGCCGGCAAGGGGCGGTCAGCGTCGCGGCCGACATCCATCGGCTCTGCGTCGAGATGAAGATCTCCGCTGTTCCAAGGGTCACATCACCGGAGCCGCCGTAGCCGCCGGCGACGAGGACGCGTCCGTCGGGCAGCATGATCGCGGTATGGTTTTTGCGGGCGTCGGTCATCGGGCTCGTCGGGATGAAGCGCTTCGTGTCGGGGTAGTAGATCTCGGCCGTGTTCGTCGACGTGGTGCTCGTCGCGTTCGTCGTGGAGCCTCCGGCGATCAGGACGCGGCCATTGGGCAGCAAGGTCGCCGTATGCTGGTTTCGGACCTGACCCATCTCCCCGTTGATGGGCGAAAACACGTCCGTCCCGGGCGTGAAGAGCTCGGCGTGCCTCATCAGGCCGCCGCTGTTGCTTCCTCCGGCGACCAGGATGTCGCCGCTGGGGAGCAAGGTCGAGGTATGCAGGATGCGCTTTTGGGCCGCGGCGCCCGCCGTCAAAGCGAAGTTCTTCTCCGCGTACAGGAGCTGGATCCCCATGTCAGCGAGCGGGACCGCGACCTGCGTGGCGCAGAGCGGGGCGACGCAGGAGCGGCCGCCGATGAGGAGCTTATCGTTGTTCGGAAGCAAGGTCGCGGAATGGCCGTAGCGGTGATCGGCGGGGCCGAAGCCGGGCGGCGGAGCGAGGGCCCAGAAGTTCGTCTTCGGATTGAAGGTCTCGGCATCGGCGAACACCATCTTGCGGATGACGACCGTGGCTACGTCGACATCGAACGTCTCGTTCGACAGGTTCGCACCGGTCGTGGTGTACTCCATCCTCATCGTGAGCGCGGCTTGATCCGTGCCGGCTAATGCGGCCGGTGAATTAAGTTGGCCGGCCGTTGCGGTGTACAGGATCGTGCCGGTCAGGCCGGTGAAGGTGACGGTGACGATCGCCTCGCCGTTGCCATCGATGTCCGCCGTGATTCCGCCGGGGTTCGCGGTGATGTTCGCGATCGGGGAACCTATGTCGAAAGTGGCGGAGAATACAGAGGCCCGTACGAGGGTGCCGGCGCTTAGCGTGAGCTTGCCGCTGTTGATCGAGTAGCCGATAAGCGCCTTATCCATGGGTATCTTAAGGTCAGCCGTGAGAGTGCCTGCGGTCACCGCTCCAGCCGTGGTCGTCGTGTCGATCAGGACAGGGCTGAAGGTGAGGCTGCCGGCGACGTTCGTCGACTGGATGCTGGTGACGGAGGTGCGCCGGTAGTACACGATCTGACCTTGCATCTGCGTGATCGTGGAAGGCGGCACCGCCACCGTGACGTTGCCGCAGTTGCCGGCGACCAATCCGCCGTCGGATGGCAGGCGGCAGCCGACGCTGGCGCCGGCAAGGTTGATGCGCAGGCCGGTCGCGGCGACTGTCTCGCTGGCCGGCGTGAAGTTGATCATGCCCCATGCCGTGTGGATCGCGGGCGAGGACAACCATATCTCGCCGTCGGAGATCTGGCCGATGACGGGCTTGTTGAGCAGGAAGTCCAGCTTGAGCAGTCCGGCTCCGCCGGTGATCGTTCCCGTCGGTGCGACGACCGGTCCGGAGAGGTCCGAAGAGATCGTGCTCCCGGTCTCGAGGGTGAGGCCGCTCGTGTTGAGCTCCGTGCCCACGAGATAGGTCGTGGTGACATTTCCCAGCCCGCCGAAGATGGTGACGACTCCGTTGGCGTCGAGCAGGGCCGAGTGCGAGTGGCGGCGCGTGCTCATCGCGGCTGCGGGCGTCACGCTGTTCGAGATCGGATCGAAGATCTCGGAGCTGTCGGTGATCCCCTTGTTCGCGAGGACATCGCGCCCGTTGTATCCGCCGACGACGAGGGCCTTGCCGTCGCCCATCAAGGTGGCCGTGTGGTAGGCGCGGGATTTGATCAGCGGCGCGGCGGACTGGAAGGCGCCGGCCGCGAGGGCGGCCGGGACGTAGCGCTCGGTGGTCACCAGGAAGCCGCCTGTCGCGACGATCGCGGGGTTGTGGCCGCCGGCGAACCAGACCCTGCCGTCCTTGAGCAGGAGCGCCGTGTGGTTGTAGCGGGCCTGCTGCAATGAATCCGCCGCCGCGAAGGTGCCTACGGTGCAGGATGTGGGCGTGTATAGATTGCAGGAGGTCAGCGCGGTTCCGGCGGCGTCGTTCTGTCCGCCGCAGACCAGGACCCTTCCATCGTTCAGCGCGGTCGCGGTGTGGTTGTAGCGCGCGGTGCCGGCGGTCATGCTGCCGGTGAGGGTAAAGGTCCTCGTGGTCGGGTCAAAGACCTCCGCGGTGATGTTGGGGGCGGGAGCGGCCGCATCGTTGACCGCGGCGTTCCCGCCCACGATCAGGACGCAACCGTTGGACATCAAGGTCGCCGTATGCGAGGCGCGCGGGACGTTCATCGCGCCCGCCGTGGCAACGACGGAGTTGCCGCGCGAGGCCTCGAAGATGTCGGCGGAGGTGAGCGTGGCTCCGGCCTGGTTCACGCCGCCGGCGAGGAGCAGGTCTCCGTTGGTCAGCAAGGTCGCCGTGTGGGCGACCCGGCGGTCCGCGGCGGAAGAGAATCCGGGGAGCGCGGCCAAAAGAAAGGCCGCGGCCAGTGCCGTCGAAAGGCGTCGCATCGTGAGGCCGGTCATCTAGGTTGCGCCAAACCCCATGGGACTGAGGCTCGCGTTGAAAAGAGTGTAACGAGGACCTGTTACGAAATCAATACAGAAGCCTTTACCCGATTGCAACTTAAGTCACAAAGCCGGGGGTTCGAGCTTATTAAGGTATGGTCAGGAGGGACGCGCCCTTTTCCGAGCGCGTGTTCTCGGGGTCCAGCTGCTTCTTCTTGTCGACGGAGAAGAAATAGCGGTAGGAGCCGGGGTTGAGATACAGCGTGACGGTCCAGGTCCCGTCGTCCTGGCGCGACATGTCCTTGCGCCCGCCGCGGACGATGAACGCGCCGACGAGCTCGACGGCCTTCGCCTTGGGCGCGAGGACCTTGAACTCGGTGCGCAGGGCCTTGATCTTGCCGTCCGCGGCGACGGCGGCAGGCGCCGCAGGAGTCGGAGCCTTTCCGCCGGCGTCGGCGGGCTTCGGCGTCTCGCGGTGCTTCGGCGCGTCCGCGAGCATGGAGGGCTTCGGCGGGCGCGGCGCATCCGGGGCCGGCTTCGCGGCGACGGGCGCGGGCTTCGGGGGCTCCGGAGGCTTGACGGGCTCCGGTGCGGGGACGGGCGCGGTCGAGGCGACCGGCGCATCCGCGGTCTTCGCAGGGCGCTTGCGCGGCGCGGGAGCGATAGGGGTCGCGGGCGTCTTCCAATGCTGATAGACCTTCGCGGCCACAACGCCGGCGAACGCGACTACGATCACGGAGTCGAGGACGAGCAGAAAGGCCCAGAGCTTGTGAGAGCCGCGAGGCGCGGGCGCAGCCTGCTCGGACTCCGCGGCTTGGGGAGTCGCCGAGGGATCGTCCTGAGGTTCCGGCTGCTTTTTGAGGCCGAAGAGATCAATCATAGTGTCCTTTCCGATTCTAGCCTTGGTCCGGGTCCCGCGTCAACGGATTACCTGTACTTCGCGAGGATCGCGTCCCAGTGCCCCTGGCTTCGCAGGATGACCTCGACGAGTTCGCGGAACGCTCCGTCCCCCCCGCTCGCCTTCGTGATCCAATGAGCGGCGGCCTTCACCTCGGGCCGCGCGTTGGCGGGAGCCACCGCGAGGCCGACGCGGGACATCACGGCGAGGTCGGGAATGTCGTCACCCACGTAGATCACCTGGTCCTTCGTGAGCTTCTCCGCGGCCATGATCTCGGCGAGCACCGCGGCCTTGTCGAGCCGATGCTGATAGATGTGTTTCACCTTAAGCATGCGCAACCTCGCGTCCGTGCCTTTCGAGACTCGCCCGCTGATGACGCCCGTGATCAGCCCGCACTCGGTCAGCCACGCCATCGCAATCGAGTCCTGCGCGTGGATGCCCTTGAACTCGACGAGCTCGCCGGCGGTGTCGACGAAGTGATAGATCGTCCCCCCCGTCAGCACGCCGTCGATGTCGGTCAGCACGATGCGGGCCTTCGCGGTCATGGCCCGCAGGGCCTTAGGCGAGAGCTTGCTCATAGGGCCGCCGCCCGGGCGTCGGATAACGCGTTCGTCAAGGCGCGCAGGCCTTCGATCGTGTTGACTCCGAGGTCGAGGCGCAGCAGGCGGCGTCCCGCCGACAGCATCGCGGCGGCGTCGCCTTTCGCCTGGGCACGGCACAGCTCCCCGAACGAGAAGGGCTTGCCGGGCACGGCCAGCTTGGTCTTTTCACCGTCGCTCAGCACCAGGAAAACGCCCTTCGCGGGGCCGCCTTTGTGGAGCTGGCCGGTCGAGTGAAGGTAGCGCGGCCCCCACGAGATCGTGACCGGAGCGGTCGTGCGCGCGCGCACGAGGCTGCGGACCTCCTCGATCAGACGGCGGCTCTCATCGGTCTCCGCGAGGAACGCCAGCACCGCGACATAGTCCCCGGCCTTGACCCGGGACAGATGCGCGGCGAGCACCTCTCGCAGCGGCCGGTCCTGTCCGGCGTCGGCCTTGAGCGACGACACGAGTCCGGCGTCGGCGAAGGCGGCCAGGCCGCCCGCGCGAAGGCTCGCCTTCTCGGGCACGGCGTCCTTGAGGCCGTTGAGGACCTCCTTGGTGCGGTCCTTCGCCGTCTGCACATCGGGCTGGTCGAACGGATTGACCTTGAGCAGGAAGCCCGCGGCCGCGGTGGCGACCTCCCACAGCAGGAACTGCGCGCCGAGGTCGAGGTTGTCGTTGAGCTCGAGGCGCAGCACGGGGTGGCCCGCCTGCTCGAGCGCGGCCAGCGCCGCGTCGACGGCCGGCTCCGCGCGGCCCTTCAGCGACAGGCGCACGAAGGCGCGGTCGCGGCCGTACGCGGACGGCGCGCCCAAGGGCTCTCCCGTCACGGGCAGGACGCCGCAGCCTTCCTTTCCCGTGGATTCCGCCACGAGCTGCTCGACCCAGAGGCCGAACGTCTCGAGCGACGGAGGCAGGACGAGGGTCAGCTTGTCGCGGCCCTCGCGGGCGTGGCAGCCGATGAACGCGCCGAGGCGCAGGGCTGCGTTGGCCCGCGTCGGCGTCTGAGGCGAGAAGGCCCCCGCGGCCTGGCGCGCGCGAGACAGCATTTCCCCCGCGTCGATGCCGGCCAGCGCGGCGGGCACGAGGCCGAACAAGGTCAGCGCCGAAAAGCGCCCGCCGACATCGGACGGGTTCAGAAAGGTCTTGCGGAAGCTCCTCTCGCGCGACATCTTGTCGAGCGACGTGCCGGTATCGGTGATCGCGATGAACTGCCGGCCGGGCTTGGCGCCGGGACGGCGCGCGCACAGGTCCCAGAAGTAGTCGAAGAAAGCGTTCGGCTCGACGGTGCCGCCGGACTTGCTCGCGACGATGAATAAGGTTTTGTCCAGGTCCAGCCGTCCGGCGAGCGCCGCCACGGCCTCGGGGTGGGTCGAATCAAGCGTGAGCAACTCAAGGCGGCCCGCAGCCGTGCCGAACACCGAGCGAAGGACCTCGACGCACAGGCTCGAGCCGCCCATGCCGAGCACGAGCGCATGACGGAAGCCTTCGGCGGCGGCGGCCTCGGCGAACGCCTTGATGGGCGACAGAGCCGCGCCCGAGACGATCGGCGCGTCGAGCCAGCCCAGGGAGTGGCGGATCAGCTTCTGATGCTCCTTATCCTCCTTCCAGACCGACGGGTCCTTGGCCCACAGGCGCTCGGAGAAGCGCGCGGACTCAAGCTCGGCCAGGCCCGCGTCCACGGCGGCGAACTCGGCCTCGAGCAACGCCCGCTTGGCGGTGAGCTTGCCCATCAAGGTTTCGAAGGACTTCGAGAATGAGGCCAGCCCCTCTTCCTCAAGCTTGACCATGACCGCGTCGCGGTCCACGCCGAAGCGGGGCAAGGCATTCCACTGCGCGGTTGCCTCCGAGATGTTCTCCTCGATGCTCGGCCGTCCGGCGCCGTGCGCGCGGTAGGCGTCCACGGTCGCGGGCGGCATCGTATTCACGGTGTCGAGGCCGATGAGCTCTTCGACATACAATGTATCGCGGTAGATAGGGTTCTTGGTGCCGGTCGACGCCCACAACAATCGTTGGGCCAGCGCGCCCTTGCTCTTGAGGGCGTTGAAGCGAGAGGATGAAAAAACTTTTTTGCCGTGCTGATACGCGAGCTTCGCGTTGGCGATGGCCGCCTTGCCCAACAGCGCCTTCGCTTCCGGCTCCGTACGTTTTTCAAGTATCGCGTCGATGGCGCTGTCCACGCGGCTGACGAAGAAGCTCGCGACGGAAGCCACCCTAGAGATATCCTTGCCGGCGGCGGCGCGGCGTTCGAGACCTTTCAGGTAAGATTCGGCCACGGCGGCATAACGCTCCAACGAAAACAGCAAAGTAACATTAACCGAGACGCCTTCGGCGGTCAGGTCCTCGAACGCCTTGAGGCCCTCGATCGTCCCGGGCACCTTGACCATCAGGTTCGGGCGGTTGACGGCGTGCCACAGACGGAGGCCTTCCGCGACGGTGCCGGCCGCATCTCGCGCGAGCACGGGCGAGACCTCGAGCGACACGAAGCCGTCTCCGGCCTTGGTCTCCTCGTGCAGCGGCCGGAACAGGTCGCAGGCCGCCTGGATGTCGGCGATCGCGAGCGTCTCGAACAGCTCGGTCGGCGTCGCGCCGGGCTTTCCCGCGCGGATCGCGTCGTCGTAGTCGGAGGAGCCGCCGATCGCCTTCTCGAAGATGGTCGGGTTCGAGGTGACGCCGCGCACGCCGTCCTCCTCGATGAGGCGCTTGAGCTCGCCGGAGGAGATCAGGGAGCGCGAGACGTAGTCGTACCAGACGGAGACGCCGAAGCGGTGCAGATCGCGAAGCGGGTTCTTATGGCTCATTTCACGGCCTCCTTCGAATAGGTCCGCTCGATGGCGGTGACCTTGTCCTTGCGGCGCTTGTGGCGGTCGAGCCCGGAGAACTTGGCGTTGAGGAAGGCATTGAGCACCTCGAACGCGAGCTCCTGGCCGATGATGCGTCCGCCGAGGCAGAGCACGTTCATGTCGTCGTCCTCCACGCCCTGGCGCGAGGAGAAGGTGTCATGGCACATGCAGCCGCGCACGCCGGGAACCTTGTTCGCCGCGATCGTCGCACCCACTCCGGAGCCGCACACGATGACGCCACGTTCAGCTTTCTCCGTGGCGACCGCCTCCGCGACGGCGCGCGCGTAGTCTGGATAGTCGGCCGGAACGGCGTCGGTGTCCACGCCGAGGTTCATGACCTTATGGCCCTTCTTCTCGAGCCAGTCATGCAGGAGTTTCTTGAGCGGGAAGCCGGCGTGGTCGCAGCCGAGGGCGATGATCATGGGCTTATTCTAGCAAAGAGGATTTCATCGCGGGAACTCGCGCAGGTGCCAATGCCGGTCGCTTAAGATCACTCTTCCCGGGAAGAGTGATTATCAACAGCTGGGCGCCTACAATCCGGCGGCGGCGCGCTCGGCGGTGACGCGGGGCGCGACCAAAGCGACTCGCCCGAGACGGCGGAGGACCGCCTTTCTGAGGGCCGCGTTCTTGAAAAGGCTGCCGTGAAGCGCGAGCGGGATCGGGCGGGGCAGGACGAGGTCGTTGACCGCTTCGGCCGCGAGCGCGGCGAGATGGTCGGCCGCGTCCTCTTGGAGCTTGCGGGCGCGGGCGGAGCGGGCGCGCAGGATCTTCGGCGCGAGGGCGGCAGTCGCGCGCACCGGGTCCTGCGCGTGGGCGAGATCGAGCGGCGCGGGCAGGCGCAGCTCGAGCCGAAGGGCCGCGTCGCGCGAAGCGGACTTGCCGAGCCAGAAGCCGGAGCCCTCGTCTCCCAGCAGCGGACCAAGCCCACCCGCTCGGCGCGCCTTGCCGTCCGTGCCCCGCGCGAAGGCGATCGCACCCGTGCTTGCGACGAGCAGGACGCCGGGGCCGGCTCCGAAGGCGGCGCGGTGGGCGATCTCGAAATCGGGTACCACCGCCACCCGCGCCGCGAGCGGCTTCAGGAGCTTCGTCAGCGCGGCGCGTCCTTCCTTTCCGCCGAGGCGCGTGCCGCCGAGGGTGAGCTGGTCGACGCGGCGCAGGCCGTGTTTCTTAAGAAGCCGCCGCAGGGTGGCGGGAGCGTCCCTCCAGGCGGTCGCGTGCACTCGCTCGGTCCAGAGGGCGCTTTTGCCATCCGACAGGCAGGCGCGCAGCCAGGTCGCGCCGAGGTCCACGCCGAGGCGCGCGGTCATTGCGCCGGCTTGTAGAGCTGGCGCTGCTGCTCTTCGGCGAGCAGCTCCATCAGGCTGTTCTGCAGCGCGCGGCTCCACGCGATCGAGCTCTCGCGCACCTCGGAGGACTTGCGCGGGTCCATCATGTCGCGGATCGTGCTTTGGACGACGTTGCGCCGGGCCTGGGTGCTGTCATCGAGCCGCACGCGGATCGTCGGCTTCTGGCCGGGCAGGGCCGGCATCACCGTGGCCTCGAGCGAGCCCATGGCCGTGATCTTGCCGGGCTTGATCTCATACGCGTGCTGGCGCAGAAGGTCGCGCGGGAAGGGGAGCGAATACTTGCGGCCTTCGATGACGACGTGCATGGTGGGCTGATAAAAGCCGAAGATCGAGCGCGTCGGCGCGATGCGGTAGATTCCGGGCTCGATGAGATAGAGATAATTCTCCCCTCCGCGCACCGGCAGCCGGTACACCTCGGCCTGGCGGCCGCCCTCGCTCTCGAAATTGATGATGATCCGGCCGTTGCGCGTCTCGCCGGAGGGAAGGATCGTCTTGCATCCGATCAGGATCGCGGAGATGGCTTGCTCGGGCGGAGCGTTGCGCTCGGGGACCAAGCCCCGGCACGCGGCGAATGCCAAAACGGAAACGGCGAGAAGGAAGCGGCTCATCGTCATTGAGGATAGCCCATCTATGTTAAGGAAACAAGGTCGGGGCTAGTAGTCGAGCTTCCCGAGCTCAACGCCCCGGAAGTAGGCCTTGATGATCGTCTCGTAGCTTTGCCCCGCCTCGGCGCGGCCCATCGCCCCGGACTGGCACAGCCCCACGGCGTGGCCCCAGCCGCCGCCGCGGAAGACGAAGGTCTCGGGCATGAGCACGGGCGCCGGCTTCACGGCCTTCTTCTCCTTCACCGGCTTGGGCGCCGGCGGATAGTCCTTGCGGTATTCGGTGTCGAGGACGAACATCGTGCTGCGCAGGGATCCGACGCCGAGCAGGCTGCGGATGTCCATCTCGTCAGTGAGAGTCTTGCTCTTCTTGGAGCCGATGATCAAAAGGCTGTCGACGTGCCCCGATGGGACTCGTCTCAGAACGCGCAGGCCGCGAAGCTTCCCGATCTTGAATTTCCGGTTGAGCTTCTCCTCAAGGTCCTTCGCCGGGATCGCGCGGGTCCAGCGCGCATGCGCGGGATACACGTAGCCCGAGGGCCGGTCGAAGCCCTTCGGCCAGCCCGACAGGAAGAGCCGCAGGTCGAGCGGCGACGCGGGCGGATCCTGATATTCGGCCGAGTCGTCGACGCTCTTCCAGTACGGGACGTTGCCCCAGCCGATGTCGGTGCCGCTCTGCGTGCGGCCGCCGCAATGCGAGGAGTAGATCACGTGCGCGGGCTTGCCGTCGTAGGTCGCGACGCGGCCGCGCGTATCCGTGACGACGGAGCGGGTGCGCTCGGTCTCCGCGCGCATGCCGCCGTAGACCTGGCAGTGCTGCTCGTCGCAGATATCATACCCCTCCTTGCGGTGGCGCTTGGTCACGGTCTTGATGAACAGCGCGTGGGTGCGGGCGACGACGGCCTGGGCCTTGAGCGCCTCGAACGGCGCGCGCTGGGGCATCTCGGCGGAGACCACGCCGTGCGTGTAGTCCTCGAGGCCGATCACGTTGACGACGCGGAGCGTGCGACGGCCGCCGAACAGCGCCAGCTCGAGGTCCCCCCGGAACGAGCGCGGGGTGTGCTCTGGGTCGTCCTCGAGGGTGAGCGTGGTGGTCGCGGGCTCGACCGGCTTAAGCAGCACGATGTCCCCCGGCACGGCGGCGACCCGGCCGTCCGCGGAATGGAATTCGAGGCGCGAGCGGCCTTTCTTTTTCTTTGTATGCTTCGCCGGGATCAGGCGCAGGGTCCAGGATTCGCCGGCCGCCGCCGTAAGAAGGTCGCGGCCGGTCTTCGGGTCGAAGGCCTTCCAGGCGCCGCTGCCGCGCACCGTCGCCGATTGGCGCGCGCGCGGGCGGCCCATCGGCGAGGACGAAACGCCGACGCGGAGCGAGGGCACCTTCCCGTCCCAGGGCTCAGTCTCATACGTCGGCTCGGCAACGACGAGGGTGGGCCCCGAGTCCAGCGCCGTCGAGGCGTCGCCCGAGCGCGTGAGAAGCGGCCGGACCTTGGTGAGCATCGCTCGCGCGAACTTCGAGGCGGGGTCGGCCTCGACGAGCTTCTTGAGGTGCTTCCAGGCATCGTTGTAGCGCTTCTGGCGCAGGTAGCTGCGAGCGAGCGTGCCGCGTCCCTCGTAGAAGTAGCTGTCCGCGCCGACGGCGCGCTTGTAAGCCTCCGCGGCCGAGCCTTCGTCGCCGAGCCTTTCATAGGCCATGCCGAGATAATAGTCAGCGAGCGGCTGGCCGGGCGCGGTCTGCGCCGCCTTGATCATCAGGTCGATGGCTTCTCTCGGCTTGCCGAGCGCGAGCTTCGCGCGCCCCGCGCCGAGAAGAGCGAACGCGGACCTGGGATCCGAGGCGAGCGCGCGCGCGAACTCCGCGTCGGCGGCCTCCGGCTCGGCGGCTCGCAGCAAGGTCCAGCCCACGGCCGCGCGTGCCTCAGCGCGGTCATTGAGCGCGGCCGCGCGCCGCTGCCAGATCAGGGCCTTGTCGGGGCGTCCCGCTTCCGCCCAGACGATCGCGCCGTCCGTCCACAGTCGCCAGTCCCCGGACGATTGCGTGGACTTGCCGACCTTCACCGAGGCCTCGAACGCCTCGGCCGCCTTGAGCGTGTCGCCCGTGAAGTACAGGCCGCGGGCCTTCGTCGCGAGCGGGTTCCCTCTCGTTTCAACGGCGACGACGGCCGTAGAAGACGACGCCTCGACGGGAACCTGCTCGGGCGATTGGGCCAAAGAAGGCCCGGCGCAAAGGCCGACGGCCAGTATTATGAGCTGCGTCACTTCAGGACGATGGTCTCCAGCAGGATCAGGATCAGCCCGATGATGGAGCCGCCGGCGATGGCGCCGGCGCAGACAGTCTCCTGGTTGTCGACGAAGGCGCGATAGCCCACCGACGTCTTATCTGTGAAATACTTCGCCGCCAGCCAGAAGATGAGCGCGCCCATCGCCATGGACAGAGAATCGCTGAACTTGAGCACGAACGCCAACCCCAGGCCCACGCCGGAGACCGGGAAGTTCCCCTTGCTGCGCTGGTTCAGGATCTCGATGATGAGGCCGATCGCGGCTCCGACGCCGATGGCCAGCTGTGCTGAGGGATGCAGGAAGCTGAGCCCCTTCGTGAGCACCTCGGCCACGGCCTTCCAGATCTGCGCGGCCGGCATGGGGAGCTTGTCGGACATCAGCACCGTGAGGTCGTTGTTCAGGATGGCGTAGAACACCGGCACCGCGACCAGCGCCCCGGCGATGATGCCGAGCGTGTGGCCCAGCGCCTGATGCCGCGGCTTGCCGCCGAGCATGTAGCCAGGCTTGATATCCATGAGCAGGTTGGCCGCGCTCGAGGCGACTTCGCCCGTGATGCCCGCCGTCATGACGTTGGTCTGGATGTTGCCGGGAGCCAGCACGCTGTAGGTGAGCTGGGTGAGCTTTCCCAGGGCGCCGGTGGGCGTGATCGAGGTCAGGCCCGTCGCGTTGACCGCGATGAGGGTGAAGACGAAGACCATCGGGATGGCGATCAGGCCCAGCCACCAGTGGATGCCGAAGAAGATGTGTCCCATCCAGACCGTGAGCAGGCCCACGACGGGAATGCCGACGGCGAACAGCCACATCGGCAGCTCGATGTCCTTGAGCACGTCTTCTTCGCCGGACTTCTTCTTGCCGAACATGCCCTGGAACGACTGCAAGATGATCTTGGGCTTGGACAGGAAGGAGTAGATCGACGAGGTCGTCATCAGGGCCACGCCTCCCCACAGCGCCCACATCGTGATGTTCTTGAAGCCCGGGCCGGCGATGATCCCCTTGTTGATCAGGTACGGGGCGAGTATGAGGTAGTTGACGATCGCGCCGATCATCAGCGAGGCCGCGGTCTTGGTGCCCATGAGGCCGCCGGCGGCGACCATCACGATCGAGGTGTCGAACTGGACGGTGAGGCCCTTCAGCGGCGTGCCGAGGATGCTGGGCGTGAACCACTTGTAGATGACGTCGTCCCAGTGCTCGGGAAGCGTCGCCCAATGCAGGCGCATCGCGGTCATGACCTTCTCGTTGATCATGGTCTCGATGGCGGCGGAGAAGGCCGCGCCGTAGCCCAGCAGCTTGGCCTTGAACACGCCCTCGGCGCCCTCGCCGGTGTGTAGGTTGTCCATGACGATGCCCGCGGCGTAGCCCTCGGGGAAGGGAAGCTGCTCGTCGTTGATGAAGCGCTTCTTAAGCGGGAAGGCGAAGAGCACGCCGAGGATGCCGAGCAGGATGATCCAGACCATCGTGTGCTGCCAGGGGATGATCCGGCCGGTGATGGCCATGTAGGCGGCCAGCGAGGAGATCAAGGGCGCGGTCATGTAGCCTGCGCTCGTCGCGATCGACTGCATCGCATTGTTCTCGAGCACGGTCATCTCGTTGCCGAGCTTGAGCTTGGAGATGACCTTGAAGATCGCGAAGGACAGGATCACCGAGGTGATGCCTACGCCCAAGGTCCAGCCCGTGCGGATGCCGACATAAAGGTTGGTGAGGCTGAGGACGCCGCCGAGCAGCATGCCGGTGAGCCCCGAGCGCAGGTTGAGCTGGGGCATGTCTCCCTTATAAACGTTCTTGAGCCACCAGCGATCCTTCTCCGCCAAGGTCATGTCGTGGACCTGCTCTGGGGTCAGCTCTAAGATGGCCATTCGGCGCGTCCTCCGGTCCTGCGGGTTCGAAGAGTTTACATCAAACCGAATACATAATTCGTTCTCGATTCAGTCACGCGGGCAGGCGCTGACTGTTTCCGGAAACAGTCGTTTTGGGGTAGGAGGGATGCGGAGAAATCGGACGGATAAAATGGAGCGGGTGATGGGAATCGAACTTACTTTGGAAGGGTGAGAAACGTCGAGGGCATCAAATTGGAGCGGGTGATGGGAATCGAACTTACTTTGGAAGGGTGAGAAACGTCGAGGGC
>CAZIBN010000017.1:0-5323 GCA_964537395.1 uncultured Elusimicrobia bacterium | reverse complement strand
TGGAGCGGGTGATGGGAATCGAACTTACTTTGGAAGGGTGAGAAACGTCGAGGGCATCAAATTGGAGCGGGTGATGGGAATCGAACCCACGTCTAAAGCTTGGGAAGCTCTCGTTCTACCATTGAACTACACCCGCGAAAACAACTATTTTTAAACGACTTTTCGATAAAATCCGCGCTCCCAAAAAATGACTTTCGCGGATTTATTGTCGACTTTTCTGTCGAGTTTTCAAAATAAACGGCTCAAATGATCGGCCCGGAATCGCGGCGCGGGAAGTTCCTGGGAATCCGCATCGTGAGCCGAGCGTCCTGATTATAACATCATGGGCGCGATCGGTCCAGAGTGGGTTTTCGTTTCAGCGAGCCGATCCGCTCCGATGGATTGAGGCTCAGCCTTGGAGAGACTCCGAACGTCAGGTTCTTATCGCCGTCATCCTCCAAGTTCGAATGATTCGGCGACGACATCAAGTCTCGAACCGCTGTTCGTCGTAATGGAATAATGCAGTGCGTTCTTCGATAGGGGCGACGGCCACTTATCGGCGTTCCTGAAGATCTCGGAATCTCGCGTAGCATGATGCGTGCCGAGGGCGTCTCGTTTTGCCATCCCCCCGTGAATATTCGTCGATATTCCTCGGCAATTTTTAAACACCAATTGCCGTCCGATGGAGTCAATGCTCAAGGTTAGGGTCAATTTCCAATCGCCCTCTATCATCTGTGCGGCAGAAATATTTTCGATGTCGCAATCATGAATCGCCAGCTGGTTGAATTCGTCCGCAGATTTTCGACTCATTGTTTTTTCACCGGGTATGGCGTTTCCGGGGGTAAGGCCGCTGCTCGCAAAGTCTGCCAGGCTCAATTGGTCTGCTCAATTCCTGTTCCAAGACATTCCAAGCAGGGGAGCAAGTAGCGTATGCCCATCCAATGCGCGGGATCACGGCCTTCGGCCTTAGCCATTTCCCAATGCGAACTGAACTCTCCAAGACGAGAAACATAGCCATGTAACCGAATATCAGCAGTTGGGTGCACGGCAATGATCTTTTGGGCCTTTGATAATCGAGACACAACCTCCACATGGTGAAAGGGGGCTGGAGTTTCCAGTCGTCCCATCACCTTCTCGATAAGCTTAAGTTCCGAATCAAATATCCCCTTGCCGCGCATCAAGTCGATTGCGTACGCAATTTCCAGCGTGGCATTAAAGATTGGCTCGGGCACTGTCTCTGGGGTGGCGTCAAGACGGTGAATGTCGGTCAATAGTTCCTGTGCGGTGGAACTGCCATGCGTGAAACTGGCCTGATGGCCGGAAGAGCAGGAATGCGAGCGACAACTCCTTTTGTAATCGCCGCCCAATCCTT
Organism: uncultured Elusimicrobia bacterium; assembly: GCA_964537395.1. GTDB lineage: Bacteria > Elusimicrobiota > Elusimicrobia > UBA1565 > UBA9628 > GWA2-66-18. The sequence continues at coordinate 3,972 of CAZIBN010000017.1, read as the reverse complement.
TGACTGTCCAGTCAATCTTGACCTGGTCGGTATTCGGCATTGAGAAGTCAAGAAGGGCATTCTTGTACCCGCCCGCGTGCGCGGATATGAGGACCACATCCCAAGTTAAGTCGCGCGCGGTTTGGGCCGGCAGGGCCTTGAATGTGGTCGCCATTAGCCTGGGTAAATCGAAATATTTTTCCGAAGTCAGGTAGGTCTGGAATCGCCGTGTGAGCTGCGCATCCATGTCCAGTAGGATTGAGGCGATTGTGCCATCAAATCGCGAAAGATTCCTCGGGTCCACCGTCTGTTTTGGAAAGGAAACGAAATATCCCATGCCAGCACCTCCAAACCTATTTGGGAACCACCTTGATATCCGTGAAGCTTGGCGGACATAGTCCTCCGTCCCGGGGCTCTGAGCGCAGGCGTCCACTCTGCGCGAGTTTCCCGTCAATGTAAATATCGCAACGATAAATACAGGCCTCTTCGGTGCTGAGGCTGTTATCTATAAAACAGATTTCTTTGATTTCCGCAACGCGGTCACTTTGGGCCAGTGCTTTCCCCCTTTTGTCGGACGCGGTCTGCGAGAGGACGACAGGAGCCGTGCCCGCAAGGGATATCCCAACCGTCGCCCTGCCCTCGAACTCGATCGTCTCGTCTTTATCTTCTTCAACCCCGGGCTCAGTCGCTCCGGCAGAATCGGCGCTCATTGCGCGAGTTTCTTCGTCAAGAGCGTCGTGTGCGCTGGTGGATTTATTTTGGACGGCCTTCGTGTCTCCGGCCTTGACCGTCCGCACGCCGTGGTCCCGGCGCAGCGTCACGGTGATCGATGCCATTCCGGAAGCGTCCGTCTTAGCCTTAGGCTCTCCCGAAAAATGGACCAACGTTGCCTGCGTGGTCTTAAAGGTGACGACGATATTGTTCTTCGACGCCTTGGGATCGTCCAAGGTCAGGCGCGCGATCAACTGAACCTTATCTCCCGGGGCCGCCTTGGCCGGGATCGCTTCAAGCGTCAACTCTTTTAATTTCGGAGGATCCTTTTTGACGGGCGGCGCTTCGGGCATTGGCTTCGAATTTGGCAACGTCTTCGTTGCGGCGTGATGACGATTGTCGACGAGTTCCTGCTGCGGGGCGCTCTGTTTCTTGAACAGCTTGCCGAGCCCGCGGAAGAGCGCTCGGGTGCCTTCGAGAATGATCACCGCTCCAAGCTTGCCGAGGGCTTCTCCCAGTTCGGCGTTGCCTGAATTGGAAGATGCGCCGCCGGAGTAGGACGGGTAGGAGCGGCTCGGGGAATTCGAGCTACTGCAGTTCATGCAAACGCCGCGGGGCTCGGGCGGAGGAGGCGGGAGGCTGCCGATTTGCCACTCGCCGCCAGTCTCGGTCAGCGCGCTCGGATGCGTGCGGCTCAAGACGGCGGCGGTGCCGGCGTCTTCGATGACCTCGGTCGCGGGTGTGGCCGCGGGAGCGGAACCATCGAGCCAACGCGCGATCGCGGCGGCGGGCACGGCCACGGGCCAACGGCCCTCCTCGGTGTCGGCCGGGCGCAGAACGAGGACACCCGCGACCTCCCCCGCCTCGTTGAGCACGGGACCGCCCGAGAAGTCGGACGAGACCGCGGCGTCGGTCTGGAATGTATCCGGCCCGGACTTCGTCACGAGGCCGGACGTTTTCGTCCAGAGACCCGAGACCTCCGTGTGGCCGAGGGCGGAAACGAGGTCGTCTTTCGAGGAGGTCTTGTCCGCGAGAGCGAGGGTGGGGCGCGTGGACTCTTCGGAGTACGTGAGGACGGCCAGGCCGAGGTCGGCGTCTCGGCGCGTAACCGTAGCAGTCAGTTCGAGGGACTTGGCCTTCTCTGCGAAGGCGAATAGATGGGGGTGGTCGGTGTCTTGCACGATGGATGCGTCGGTCAGGAGGACGGGCCCGGCCTTCGTGTCGACTAAAGTCGCGGCGGCGCGGCGGGAGTTCCAGACGACGATGAAAACGGACGGCTCGGGAGCGGCATGGACGGCGGCGCGTGACGCGAGGGTGGCGCTTTCCTCCTGATGCCGGTGATAGCCGGCGAGGTCCTCGAAGGCGGCGGCGCGGGAGCAGTAGAGCTTGGAGCGGGCGGCGCCGATGGCTTTTTCGGAGGCGAGCGCCAAAGTCAGCCTGCGGACCTGGGCGCGGCGCTTCTCGTACTCGGCGCCGGTTAGCTTCGCCTTGGATGAGGCTTGGTCGAGGGCTTGCTCGGAAGATTTCCCCTCCGCCTGAGGGCCGAGCAGCGCCACGAGCCAGGGCGACGCTTCCCCTTTCGCGGTCTGGAACAGGCCGTCGCGGCTGTCGAGGAGCTTGCGGCGGGCCTCGGCGGGTGCGCAGGGCGGCTCAGGGAAGCGCTGGGCCCAGGTGTAGTCAGTGACGGCGAGCGTGCGGTAGATGGCGTCGAGGCTGGAGGCGCGATCTTTGAAGAACGGCTTGAGCTCCGGCGACATCCGCGGCTCGAGCCGCACGAGCGTTTCCTTTACCTGCGCCTCGTCGCGGAAGGCTTCGAAGCCGTCGGCCAGGAGAAGAAGATCGGACTGAAGGGCGGCCAGGCCCTTCGCGTCGGCGGGGCCTTTGTCCTCGGCCTCGATGGCCTTCACGTCCGGGGTCAGGATGTAGGTCGAGAGCAGATACCAGAGCGGGTCGGTGGTGGTCTCGGCTCGGACGGGGATGGCTACCGAGAGGAGGACCGCAAGCACCGCTTTTGTCAATCTCACGGCTTAAGCATAGACCTGCCGGTCAGGTTAGTCAATGCCACCGAAGGACAGAGGAGGGTTCCGCCATCCATTTCACAAAAGCAGCAATATTGCTGCTTAACGGGAAGGGACGTAAAAGATTGAGTCCTCCCGCTTCATGCGCAGCCAGATGGTTGCTCAAATCAGCCATACTGGCAGCGGGCGGCCGGCCCCGGCGGCCGGCCCCGGCGCCCGGCCCCGGCCCCGGCCCCGGCCCCGGCCCCGGCGCCCGGCGTGATTGGCTTGCGGGCAGCGCGAAATTGTTTGTCGAGATTTGTGTCGACTTTTTGCCGACAAGCAACGAAAATCGGCGCTAACTGGCACGGGACGTTTGGAAAGGATGCTTGTTTTCGCGAGATAAAATGGAGTGGCGTCGCGAAGGATCGAAATCCTCCGTAGAGCCTAGGAAGCTCTAGTTCTGCTGGAGGGAAACCCAATGTTTTCGACGAAAAAACGAACGGGCGGATGAAATCGCCTCATTGCGGACAGCTTGGGAAGCTCTCGTTCTACCATTGAACTACACCCGCGAGAACGGAAAAATTATACATAAATCTCCCCCCGCCGGCATTCCAATCGCCGGCGCCGCCGCTGCCAGCGGCCCCTGACCGCGGCCTCATAAAGCTGTCAAGGAAGAAGTCGCATCCTGCGGCGGCATTGACGCAATCCCGTTAAATCCGATATATTTAGTCAGGATTCAACCAGGAGGCGTGATGAGCAAGATCGAGTTCGCGGTTCGGTGGACGCATGTGTTCATGGGGATCATCTGGATCGGTCATCTCTACTTCTTCAATTTCGTCAACCTCCAGCTCCAGGGCAAGATGGACGACCCGACCAAGAAGCTCGTGAACCCGCACCTGATGCCGCGCGCGCTGTGGTGGTTCCGCTGGGGCGCGATGGTCACCTTCCTCTCCGGCCTGATCCTGTTCGCGCAGATCTTCATGTACACCCCCGAGATCGGCTGGGGCGCCAACATGATATTGAAGGGTGCTGATGGGCTTACGGATCGCGCGCGCTGGATCATGTGGGGCATGACGTTCGGCTCCATCATGTGGTTCAACGTCTGGTTCATCATCTGGCCCGCGCAGAAGAAGCTTCTCGGCGGAACGGCCGGCGACGCGGCTCCCGCCCTGCGCACGCGCGCGGCGCTGGCGTCGCGCATCAACACCTATCTTTCGGCCCCGATGCTCGTCGGCATGCTCGGCTCCGGCCACGCGGGCATGAGCTTCAGCTACGGCGCGCT
>CAZIBN010000016.1:6957-56912 GCA_964537395.1 uncultured Elusimicrobia bacterium | reverse complement strand
CGGCGCCCCTCGTCGGGTGCGGCGGCAGCGCGCAAGCGCAGGGTCGCCAGTAATTTTGACGGGGAGCGCAGCACGAGCAGCAAGGTGCATTCGTTTTCCCAGGCCTGCTGGGGCGCGGTCTTGGGCGGAAGAGCCGCTGCTTCGGGGCCGAATGATTCAGGGCCAGACGCGCCGGCGAGGTCCATCTCATCGTTATAGGGATTGTAGGCGTAGGCGCAGGCCGACCAGTCGCCGTCGAGATGGGGCAGGACGCGGCCTAATGCACGCTCAAGCAATGCGACCGGGGTCGTGGCCGGCTCGACGAGCAACACCGACAGGTCGTACATGAGGGCGAGCTCCGCGGAGGTCCGCCGCAGGCGGCGGGACTGGACCTGCACGAGCTCGGAGAAAAACTGCATCGCCAGGCTGGGGTCCGCGGAAAGCCAGTTCTTGAGATCGTCGCGCTTAAGGCGCAGGAGCTCGGCGGGCCCGGAGGCGTACGCGCCGGCCGACCGTGCGACCGCGTCGAGCAGGGCCATCTCGCCGAAGCAGTCGCCCGCGCCGAGAGAGGCCAGGTCCTTCTGCCCCCCGCCGCCCAGCTTCTTGGTCACACGGACGCGGCCGGACAGGACGAAGTAGAGGCCGTCGCCGATGGTGCCTTCGCCGAAGATCTCCGCGCCGTCGGCGAAAGGGAGCGGCTCCAGGTAGACGGACAGCGCCTTTAGACGCTCCTCGGGATATTGATCGAAGAGCTCGAGCGATCGAAGCAGAGAGACGCGGTCGGGAGCGCCCATGGCTACATCAGCGAGGCGCCGGAACGGCCCGTGATGCCGGCCAGCTGCTTGAAGGTCTCCTGGTTGTTGGCGCGCTGGAGGCCTTCCTCCGCGGAGATCATCCCGGTGCGCACGAGCTCGGCGAGCGACTTGTCCATCGGGATCATGCCGTGCTTCGCTCCGGTGTCGAGCGCGCCGTAGATCATGTGCGTCTTGCCTTCGCGGATCATGTTGGAGATCGCGGGCGTCATGATCATGATCTCGCGTGCGGCGACGCGGCCCTCGCCGTCCTTCTTCGTCACGAGCTGCTGGCAGACGACGGCCGCGAGCACGACGGCGAGCTGGACGCGGATCTGGGACTGCTGGTGCGGCGGGAACACGTCGATGATGCGGTCGATCGTCGACGGCGCATCCTGGGTGTGCAAGGTGCCGAAGCACAAGTGGCCGGTTTCCGCCGCGGTGATCGCGAGCTGCATCGTCTCGAGGTCGCGCAGCTCGCCGATGAGGATGACGTCGGGGTCCTGGCGCAGGGCCGATTTGAGCGCGGCGCCGAAGGACTTCGTGTTCTGCCCGATCTCGCGCTGGCGGAACACGGATTTTTTCGACTCGTAGACGAACTCGATCGGATCCTCGACGGTGAGGATGTTGTCCGCGTATTTATTGTTGATCATCTCCATGATCACGGCGAGCGTCGTGGACTTGCCCGAGCCCGTGGGGCCGGTGACGAGCACGAGGCCGCGCGGCAGGTCGGCGAGGTCGGTGATGGATTTCTGAAGGCGCAGCTGCTCGGCGGTCGGGATCTTCGAGCTGATGACGCGCATGACGGCCTCGACGCCGTTCTTCTGCAGGAACACGTTGACGCGGAAGCGGGAGAGGCCGGTCACGGAGAAGGAGCAGTCGAGCTCCCAGGTCTCCTCGAACTTGGCGCGCTGCTCCTCGTACAGGATCGAGTAGATGAGACGCTTGGACTCGTCGGCCGTGATCTTGGTGAAGCCCGGGATCTCGGTCATCTCGCCGTTGACGCGCATCAGCGGAGGCTTGCCGATCACGAGGTGGATGTCGCTGGATCCGGCCTGCACGGCGGTTTTCAGCACTTCAACGAGTTCCATGATGTCTCCTAGAATGCACAGTCGTCCCCGAGCTCGACGCTGGCATCCACGCCGCGCAGGGTGTCGATGCGGGTCGTCGCGATCGCCGTCGGACAGCCGAGCGCCGCGCGTACCCGAGCGGCCCGATCAAAATCACCGATACGGTCGTATACCACCGTCCGTGCACGCGGACGCGGGGCCTGCCCCATCACCATCGCGTCCATGCCCTGTAATCTTAGGATTTTCGCCGCCTGAGCCGCTAGGCCCGCGGCGCTGGTGCCGTTGAGCACCTCGACGACGATCGCCTTCTCGTCGCTTCGGAGCTCGGGCTGGGCCGTGAAGGCGCGGGCCAGGAAGAGGGGCGCTGCGGCGTCTTCCGGCAGCACGGCGGGTTCGAGGCCTTCGAGCGGGGTGAGGCGCATCTCGAGCGCCAGGAGTAGCGCGTCCGCCGCGGACTTGTCACCGTGGAATAGGCCGGCGGCGGCATGCCGCAGGAGGGACCCTAAGGCGCGCGGAGACCGTCCCCGAGCCTTGAGGGCGCGGGCGGCGGCGACGGCGGGCTCGTCGTTCTCTTCGTCGGGCTCAAGCTCAATATCCAGGCGGCCGGCGCCTTCCCATGATATGGGCTCCAGCGACAGCGCTGATATTTTCAACTGCGCGAGGTCCACGACGGCCCGCGCCGCGGAGGACGCCTCGTCGGTGGCGCGAAGGGCGTCGACGTAGACGCGGGCGGCGGTGAGCTTGCCCTGGAGCTTGGTCGCTTCGGGGATGAGGATCAGGACGAGGGTTCGGCGCAGCGGATTGTAAACGCCGAGATGAAGGGCGGGGGCGGAGGCGCGGCCCGGCTCCCGTACGGATAGCCAGAACGGCCAGGGGCTGTTGGACCGGAGCCTCGCAGCAAGAGGGGAGCCCCGCTCGACGATGGCGACGCCGAGGACGAGGGCGAGCATGAGGAGGGCGAGCCCCCGCTGGATGTTCAGCGCCGCGCGAGGGAGTTCCATAGGGTGATGGTGAGCGGGTGGAGCCAGGCTTCGCGGGAGACGGCGTGAGCGAGCTTTTCGCCGACACAACGCTTGATGGCGGCATCCAGGTCGACGAAGGCGAGGGCACGGGTGGAAGCGGAGGTCGCGTGGGTCCGATCAAGGGAGGATGCGTCGGAGACGTAGAGGATCTTATCGAGAAGGCTCATGCGGCGGGCGCCAAGGGTGTGGTGTTTTATGGCGGAGATGACTTCGGCGTCATGAACGCCAAACTCGCGCCGAGCCAGGTCGGCCGAAACGTAAGCATGCAGAAGCATGGGATCCAAGGCGAGAATAATGGCCCGTTCAGGGACTGCCAGACGCCGTTGGCGCGCGTAGCGCGCCAATTCGTGCGGCCGATACCTCCGACCGGCGTCATGAAGCAGGCCCGCGAGGCGGGCTTTGACGGGATTCGCGCCCCACCGCCGAGCCAGGGACTCGGCCAACGACGCGACGTTGAGTGTATGTTCGTAGCGGCTCGGGGACAGGGTCGTGCTGAGTCGAGCCACCATCCTTTTGCCGTACAAACGGCGCTTGTTGATCAACGACAAAACGGCGGGCAGCAGTTCCTGGGAGCAGTCCTGATCGAGCGCCAATTTTGAACGGATCTCCGTCGAAGAGATAGAGGGGAACCTTCCGGGAACCGAACGGAAGTGCGACGGGGGGCGGGCGGATGCGCCCGGGCGAGCGCCATACCACCAGGTTGCCAGCGACTTCAAGCGGGAAGGATTTTTCCACTTGGGAAAAGAAACGGCGGAGTCCTGGCCGCAGACGAAATGAAGATCCCCTGTCAGGGAGCTCAACGTGTCGACGGTAAAAACCCTCTTTTCTGACGCGGCTTCGCGCGCGTCTACGCGGCATATTTTTTTCCAACGCAACGGCAACGGATCGAGAATACCCAGACGGGCCATGGTCAGACGATCCTTGGAGCTTGCCTGCGGCGCTTCCTTTAACGGAGCCTGGTGGGCGGGGACGATCAAGATCTTATCAGGTCGTATTTTTTTCGCGGCGGCAAGAAGGAGCGCGGCGTGGCCGCGGTGGGGGGGGTCGAAGCTTCCGCCGAAGATGAGGATTCGCATAGGAACCTTCATTCTACCGCCCTCGGAGCGGCTTGACAACGAGTGCGCGTAAACGGGATGATGATTTATGGCAGATGTCCGACCCTTTCGCGGCGTTCGTTATTCCTCACCTTCTCTGAACTCCGCGCTCTGCCCTCCCTATGACGTGATAGGGCCGGAGCTTGCCGCCGCGTTGCGGCGGCGGCGGTCGAATGCCGTATTTTTGGAATTGCCCCAAGGGGAGCCGCCCGCCAAGTACGCGCGGGCGGCGGCGCTGTGGCGCCGCTGGACCGTCGACGGGACTTTGTCGCGCGATCCTAAACCTGCGTTTTACGCGATCGAAGAGCGCTATAAGCTCAACGGCAAGACGCGCGTGCGCCGCGGCATTTTATCTGCGCTGGGCGCCACCCCGAAGGCCGCCAAGGCGATCATCCCGCATGAGCGCACCTTGGCCAAGCCCAAGGTCGATCGCCTTAAGATGCTCGACGCCGTCGGCGTGAACATCAGCCCCATTTTCGGCGTGTTCGCCGATCCGTCCGGCGCCGCGCGACGGGCTATCGCCGCCGGGATGAAGGGCCGCCCGGACGCGACGGGCCTTTCTCACGCGGGAGTGGCGTACCGGCTTTGGGTCGTCGATGAACCGCAGAATGTGGCCGCGATCCGCAAGGCGCTTTCGCCGCGCTCCATATTGATCGCCGACGGCCACCACCGCTATTCCGTCAGCCGCGACCACCACGCCAAGACCAAAGGGCCCGGTACCGACGCGGTGCTGACGTACCTCGTTCCCGACGAAGACCCGGGTTTGGTCGTTCTGCCTACGCATCGCATCACCACGATCAGCCTGCTGGCCCGGGCGGGCAAGCTTGCTTCCCTTAAGAAGGCCCGGAATCTGCGCGAGCTCGAGGCTTTCGTCGCCAGGTCGAAGAACCCTTACGCGTTCGGCCTGATCGAGAACGGCTTTCACTTCGGAGAGCCGAAGCCCAACGGCTGCAAGAGCGGCCTCGCCGTCGAGTGGCTCGGCTCCCAGCTTTTGGCAGGCGTGCGTCCCGATGAGATGAGCTATACGCCCGACTCGGCGATCGCGGTCAAGAAGGCGAAGGCTGTGGGCGGAGCGGCCGTGCTCGTCAAGCCGTTCCCGGTGTCGCAGGTTCGGCGCGCGGCCAAGGCCGTCGGCCTCCTGCCGCAGAAATCCACCTTCTTCTATCCGAAGATCGCGACCGGCCTCGCCTTCCGCCCGTTGGACGCCGAGTGAAGTTTTCCGTCATCGTCGCATCCTACAATGAGGGCCCGCAGATCGGCTCCTCGCTCAAGCGCCTGCGCCAGATCTCGCAGACGAGCCCGATGGAAGTCATCGTCATCGACGGCGGATCCGACGATGGCACCGTGAGCGCCGCGCGCGAATGGGCCGACGAGGTCGTGGACCTTGGCAAGCCGAACCGCGGCGCGCAGTGGCACGCGGGCGCCGAGAAGGCGACCGGCGACCTTCTTTTCTTCCTGCGCGCCGATGCTCAGCCGCCGGGGAACTGGCAGCAGGCGCTCGAGCACTACTGGCTCGCCACGCCGATGGAGGGCCTGGCCGCCACCGCGTTCTCCGTCTCATACGGCGCGGGCGCGGGGCTCTCCGCGCTGTCGATGTGGTCCAACGCGCGCGTGCGCTCAGGGCTCGCGTCCTCGGATCACGGCCTGTGCACGACGCCGGACATCTACAAGTCCGTCGGCGGCTTCCCCGCCTTCCCGGTGCTTGAGGACCTTGAATTCTCCCGCCGCCTGGCCGCTCGCGGCCGCATCGCGTTGCTGCCCGAGCGCCTGCGCCCGGCGGCCCGGCACGTGCACTCGATCGGGCCGCTCGCCTACATCGCGCGCCGGATCTGGCTCGAGACGCGCTTCAAGATGGGCGCCGTCCCGGAAGCCCTTTTCGCCGCCGCCCCTAATTTATAGGGGCCAGACCTCCCGTTGTTGCGTAACTAACGCAACAACGGGAGGTCTGGCCCCTTACTCTGCCAGGAGTATCGGAACGGAGGGGGGCGGGGCGTCGGCGGGGAGCTGGTCGAAGAAGGTGTTGATCAGGCGCCCGATCTCATCGCAATCCATCGTCGAGCAGATCGCCACGCGCATGACCTTGTTGTGCGGCAGGCCCTGCGTGTACCAGACCGTGATGCGGCGCATGTTGAGGGCGGCTTGGCGGTCGCCGAGCATCAGGCGCGACAGCGCAAGATGCTTGAGCAGGGTCCCCTTTCTTTCCGGCACCGTCGGGACGTAGGCCTTGTCGCGCCGGCCGCTCATCACATCGTCGAGATTTTTGTAGATCCAAGGGTTGCCCAGGCCGCCGCGCCCGATCATGATGCCGTCGCAGCCGGAGATCTCAAGCAACCTCGCCGCATCCGCCGGCGTGAGCACGTCGCCGTTGCCGATGACCGGGATCTTGACCGCGCGTTTGACCTTGCCGATGGCTTCCCAGTCCGACCTGCCGGCGTATCCCTGGGCCTGGGTGCGTCCGTGGATCGTGACGGCGCACAGCCCCGCGCCCTCGGCGCGCTTGGCGAGCTCGACGGCTTCGTCGCCTGACGGGTCCTGGAAGCCTTTGCGCGTCTTCATCGTGACGGGGATCTTGACGGCATTGCGCACGGCTCGGAAGACCCTTTCAGCCAGCGCCGGGTCCTTGAGCAACGCGGAGCCCTCGCCGTTGCCGACGACCTTCTTCACCGGGCAGCCGAGGTTCATGTCGATGAGGTCGAAGCCCATCTCTTCGAGGATGCGAGCGGCCTCGGCCATCATGTCCGGGTCGCAGCCAAGAAGCTGCGCGCCGAGCGGCTTGTCCTCGGGTAAGGTGTTGAGCATGCGCCGGGTCTTCGCGTTCTCGCGCGTCAGCGACTGCGCCGACACCATCTCCAAAAAACAGAAGCCCAGCCCCATCTCGCGTCCGATCAGCCGGAAGGGCAGGTCGGAGCAGCCGGCGAGGGGGGACTGGATGATCTTCGACGAGAGCTTTAGGGATCCGATTTGGAGGCCGGGACCCTTCGGGCCCGGCACAGATGCATCGGAAATTGCCATAGCATCTAGGATTTTAGCACTTCTCCTCGACGGAGGCAGCGCTATCCCCAGCGTTTCCAACGTTGGAAGCGTTGGGGATAACTTGATGCCTTCGCCCGGTCTTTCTGGCCCGGCCGGCTAATTCGCGAGGAAGCGCAGCAGCGCGGCGATCACGGCCTCGAGGCGGGTCAGGACGAACAGGGTCACCTCATCGCGCATCCCGGCCTCGCCCCGCGTGACCGTCAGGAACTCGGCGAGGTCGCGCCGGGCGCGGCGGACGGCGTAGGCGCGACGGCGCTCGGTCTTGGGCCCGCGTTCGTAGATCTCCCTCAGGGTGTCGAGCCTGAGCCGGCGCGAGGTGTCCGAAACCAAGGTCTGCCACGGCTTGCCGCGGCGCTCGGGGGGGAGGGCCTCGGTGTCGAAGAGGGTCTTGATCTTTGCCCGGGAGAGGAGCTCCCGCACCGACTCCCGCCGGGATCTCGGGTCTCCTCCTGGATCGAGGTGGAAGGAGAGGTCGGCGTAGGCGTCGGGCGTCAGGAGCTTTTCGAAGATCTCCTTATGGTCCATCAGCGCGGCCGGCTTGGGGAAAGATCCCTCAAGATCCTCGAGAAGTCGGGCGGAGGCCTCCTCGTATAAGATCCGCTTGTATTCTCGCAGGGGCCCCGCGCAATCGCCCAGCTTATTGCGCATGTAGATCCAGGGGTCTGTTTCGTAGTTGCGCACGGCCTGGGGGAAGCTGGCGGCGTCTCCCAGGCGGGCCAGGAGCGGAAGGGCGCTGGCGCTCACTGAGATTTCTCGGCCTTGGGGACCTTGTCCGGCAGGCCGTGAAGGAAGAACTCGGCCGGGAAGCGGCCGCCGGGAGCCGATTCATCCCAGGCGCCGTAGTCGAAGACGTTCGGGCGGCTGTCCTCCCAGGGGTCGAAGACGAGGCAGAGCGTGGGCGAGTCCGCCGGTGAGCAGGCGACCACGCCGGTGTGGTAGGGCCTCGTTGCGCGGCGCTCGTCGCGGGCGCCCCAATATTCGAGGTTCATGGACATGAACTCCGACCAGACCAGGTCCGACCAGTCCCGGCATAGGCCTTTCTCGCGCTTGTTGCTGGCGATAAGGGTTCGGAGCTGCTCGCGCTTGGCCTCAAGGGCGGCCCGCAGACGTTTATCGTTGTACGGATCGTCGCTGGCGAGCGCCTTCAGCGCCTCCTGGATCTTGGCGACCTCCGTTTTACGAAGCTCGATCATGCTTTCGATCAGGCGGGCGGACTGGAAGGGCTCATCGATGTCTTCGATGACAGCCTCGCTCAGGACGCCCGTGCGCCAGCCCGTGTCGAGCTTGCGCGTGACCGCCTCCTTGTATCGGCGGTACATCTTCTTGAGCTCGACGCGGGCCGGGGCCGGCAGGGCGTCGATCAGCTCCCGGGTCTTCTGCGCGCGCAGCCCGGTCTCCGCCTCCTGGGCGGAGGCGGGGAAGGTGAGAAGGAGCGTGAGGGCCAGGGCGCGCACGACGACAGGATAGTCGTCTCTGCCGACGGCGTCAAGCCCTTGGCCGTCTTCCTCATAATTGATAGAATTCTCGTCTATGGTTACCACTGACTCCTACAACGAATGGCAGGTCCCGCCCAAGCTCGCTCGCCTTAAAGATCTGGCGTATAACCTTTGGTGGAGCTGGCACCCTGAAGCGCGCGCTCTGTTCAAGGACATGGACCGCACGCTCTGGGAAGAGATGCATCACAACCCCGTCTCGCTGATGCGCAGCTGCCCCCCGGCTCGTCTTGAACAGCTGGCTTCCGATTCCGATTTTCTCTCTCGCCTCGAGACGGTGATCGCCTCCTTCGACCGGTACATGACGACGGACCAGACCTGGTTCGCCAAGGCCCACCCCGAGATGAAGGGCAAGAACATCGGCTACTTCTCGGCCGAGTTCGGCGTCCATAACTCGCTTAAGATCTACTCCGGCGGCCTCGGCATCCTCGCCGGGGACCACTGCAAATCCGCCTCGGACCTGGGCGTGCCCCTCGTCGGCGTCGGCTTCATGTATCCCGAAGGCTATGTCGTCCAGAAGATCTCCTCCGACGGCTGGCAGCAGAACGTGTATGAGTCGGTCAACTGGGACGTCTCCCCGGTCCGGCCCGTGTTCGGACCGTCGGGCGGCCGCATGCTGCTCGATATTCCCCTTGGCCGAGGAACGATCAAAGTCGCGGTGTGGAAGGTGCAGGTCGGCCGCGTGCCGCTGTACCTGATGGACACCAATGTCGACGGCAACTCGCCGCTCGACCGTGAGATCTCGGGCCGGCTCTACGGCGGCGACCGCGCGATGCGCCTGCGCCAGGAGATCATCCTCGGCATCGGCGGCGTGCGCGTCCTGCGCGCGCTCGGCATACATCCCGCCGTGTTCCACGCCAACGAGGGCCACTCTTCCTTCCTATTTCTTGAGCTCGCGCGAGAGAAGGTCGCGGGCGGCACCTCGCTCGATGAGGCTCTGCGCCAGGTCGGCGAGAACGCGGTCTTCACGACCCATACCCCCGTCGAGGCTGGCCACGACGTGTTCGCCGAGGAGATGATCGCAGAGTACTTCTCGAGCTATTGGCCCCAGCTCGGCGTGGACCGCGAGCGCTTCATGGATTTCGCGCGCGTGCCCGGCCATACCGGCTGGAACATGACCGCGCTGTCGCTTAAGATCGCCGGCCGCCGCAACGCGGTCAGCCGCCGCCACGGCCAGGTCTCCCGCGAGATGTGGAAGTGCCTGTGGCCCTCCCTTCCGGAGGCCGAGGTGCCGATCACGCATGTCACCAATGGCGTGCATCTGCCGACCTGGATCAACCCCGAGCTGGGGTCGTTGTACGACCGCTACCTTGGTGCGGATTGGCGCGAGCGTCAGGACGACGAGGCAGTCTGGTCCAAGGTCGCCGCGATCCCCGACGAGGTGCTTTGGCTTCAGCATGCCCGAAGCAAGAGCGCGCTCCTGCAGCTGGCGCGCGCGCGCGCCCGCGCCCGGTGGATGAAGGATGGGCACAACGCGGCGCAGGTCCTGGCCGGCGGCGCTCTGCTCGACCATCCCTCTCTCGTCATCGGCTTCGCCCGGCGCTTCGCCGGCTACAAGCGCGCGACTCTGATCCTCAGCGATCTGCCGCGCCTCAAGAAGATGCTGTTCGACCCGTGGCGCCCCGTCCAGCTCGTGTTCGCGGGCAAGGCGCACCCGGCCGACGACGGGGGCAAGGCCTTGATCCAGCAGGTTTACCAGCTCGCCAAGAATCCGGAATTCGGCGGCAGGATCGCCTTCATCGAGGACTACGACATCCATGTCGCTCGGTATCTCGTCCAGGGCGTCGATATGTGGCTCAACAATCCGCTGGCGCCCCTCGAGGCCTGCGGCACCTCCGGCGAGAAGGCCGGAGCCAACGGAGTGCCCAACTTCTCGGTGCTCGACGGGTGGTGGGAAGAGGGCTATAACGGCGGCAACGGCTGGCCGATCGGCCAGGCCGGCGGCCGCGGGGCCGGCCCGGAGGCCGACAAGGCCGACGCCGACGACATCTACCGCGCGCTCGAGGAAAAGATTGTGCCGCTGTACTACGACCGCGATGAGCACGGCATCCCTCGCGGCTGGGTCAAGGTCATGAAGGAGTCCATCCGCTCCGTCGCCTCGCAGTACGGCGCCGACCGCATGGTCAAGGATTACTGCAACATGCTCTACGCGCCGAAACGGGAGGCCGTCGGCTCTCGTTGAGCTCCGTCATGGGTGTCGATCTCGAAAAGCTCAACCCTGAGCAGCGGGCCGGGGCGACGCATCTTGACGGGGCCTTGCTCGTGCTCGCCGGCGCGGGCACGGGCAAGACCCGCGTCATCACCTATCGCATCGCCCGGCTGATCGAGACGGGCGTAGCGCCCGACCGCATCCTTGCCGTCACCTTCACCAACAAGGCGGCCGGCGAGATGCGCAAGCGCCTCGAGGAGCTGGCTCCCGGCAAGGGCGCGCTCGTCTGGGCCTTCACGTTCCACTCCTTCTGCGCGAAGCTCGTGCGCATGCATCACAAGGAGCTTGGCCTTCCGCGGCACTTCACGATCTACGACCAGAGCGACCAGAAGAAGCTCGTGAGCGAGTCGATGAAGGAGCTTGGGCTCGAGGACCAGAAGTCGAAGGCGGGCCTCTTCGTCAGCATCATCTCGCGGGCCAAGGACGACCTGCTCGACGCGGGGTCGTATGAAATCCACGCGATGAGCTCGATCGACCAGTCGCGGCAGACCGCGGCGAAGATCTACAAGCTCTATGAGAACAAGCTGAACAAAGCCGGGGCGCTCGATTTCGGGGATCTGCTGTTGAAGACCTGCCAGCTCCTTCGGGACCATCCCAAGGTGAGAGAGCATTGGCAGGAGCATTTCACGCACCTTCTGGTCGACGAGTACCAGGACACCAACCACGCCCAATATATCTTGACCAAGACTTTGGCCGCCAAACACAAAAATGTCTGTGTTGTCGGCGACGACGATCAATCCATTTATTCCTGGCGGGGAGCGAACATCCGCAATATCCTCGAGTTCGAAAAGGATTTCCCGAATTCGATGGTCGTCACGCTCGAGCAGAACTACCGGTCGACGGCGCGCATCCTCGATGCCGCCGCACTGGTTATTCACCACAACAAGACGCGCAAATCGAAGAAGATCTGGACGAACGCGCCGCCCGGCGACGAGGTGCGCGTGCAGGAGCTCCCCAACGAGTACGAGGAGGCGACCTGGGTCGTGCGCCGCATCCAGGACGAGGTCCAGGCGGGACGCTCGCTGAAGGATTGCGCGGTGTTCTACCGCACGAACGCTCAATCCCGCTCCTTCGAAGAGGCGATGCGCCGCGCGCGCATGCCCTACAAGATCGTCGGCGCCATGCGCTTCTACGAGCGCAAGGAGATCAAGGACGCGATGGCTTACGCGCGCATCGTGGTCAATAAGCGCGATTCGGTGTCGCTCGACCGCGTCATCAACTGCCCGCCGCGCGGCCTCGGCGCGAAGAGCCTGGAGCTCGCTGAAGGCTACGCTCTCCAGCATAACCTCTCCCTTTGGGAAGCGCTCTGGGCGCACGGGCAGATCGACGGGCTCGGGGCGAAGGCGCACTCGGCCTTCAGCGACTTCACGCAGACGCTCGCGAAGCTCCAGGAGACGACTGAGACCCTGCCCGCCGGCGGGGCGATGGCGCTGATCTTCGAGGCGACCGGCTACTGGGCCTGGATCGAGTCCGAGATGGACACCGACCCCGAGGCCGCGGGACGCCTGGCCAACCTTCAGGAGCTTCTCAACGCCGTGAAGGAATACGACGACAAGGAGAAGCAGAACGGGCGCGTGAGCAGCCTGGCGACCTATCTCGAGGAGGTCGCGCTGCAGACCGGCCTCGACGACTACGACGAGAACACGCCCGCGGTCACGCTCATGACGATCCACCTCGCCAAGGGCCTCGAGTACCCCGCCGTGTTCCTGACCGGGCTCGAGGAGGGCCTGTTCCCGATCGGCGGCGGCAACGCCACCCCCGAGGATCTCGAGGAAGAGCGCCGCCTGTGCTACGTCGGCATCACCCGCGCGCGCGAGCGCCTGTACATGACCTACGCGGCTACACGCCGCCTGTTCGGCCAGGTCTACGCGAGCCTGCCCTCGCGCTTCATCATCGAAGCCAAGCTGTTCGGCTCCGCGGCGCGGGAGTCCGCGCCGGGTTCTGCGCCCGCCTTCGTGCGGCCGGCCGGCGCGGCCCCCTCGGCGCGCGCGACCGGCTTCAAGAACGGCCAGCGCGTGAAGCATCCGCAGTTCGGGCGTGGCATCGTCGCCGAGATCTCCGGCGCCGGCGACACGATGAAGGTGACCGTGCGATTCGACGATGGGCGCGTGGCCAAGCTGCTGACCCGCTACGCTCCCCTGGAGCCCGCCTGATGAGCGTGTCCGACGCCGACGTCAAGAAGATCGCCAAGCTCGCGCGCCTGCGCCTGACCGAGGCCGAGGTCACGCTGTACGGCGGTCAGCTGACCAAGATCATCGATTCGATGGCGGAGCTCGCCCAGGTGGACACCACCGGCGTTGCGCCCACGACCTCGGTTCTCGGCGCCGTCAATGTGATGCGCGACGATACCCCGTCGCCGTTCGAGGATACGGAGGCTCTTCTTGCGAACGCCCCGGAGCGCGACGGCCCTTACTTCAAGGTGAAGAAGGTGCTCGAGTGAATAAATTAAAAATATTGTCGTTGGCGCTGTTTGTCTGCGTCCAATTCGTTGCCGTTGGTCGCGCAGCAACCACTCCCGACGCCAAGGCCAAACGGACATTGGCGTCGGCGATCCGGCTTTATCACAAGCTCGACCTCTCCGAGGCCGCCGCGCGCTTCGATGAGACGCTTGAGGCCGTCCCGGGCTGGAAGACGGCGGCCGGCTTTCGCGCCGCGTGCCGCTGGACGCTCGGCGACACCGCCGGCGCCGCCGAGGACGCGAAGGTCGCGGTCAAGCTCAAGCCCAACGATGGGCCTTCCTACGCTGCGCGCGGCAAGGCCCGTCTCGTGCTCAAGGACTACGACGGCGCGTTGTCCGATTTTCGCGCGTCCTCCGAGGCTGACAAGCGCTCTGTCGAAGGTCCTCTCGGCGAAGGCAGCACCCTGTCGGCGCTCGGTAAGTCTCGCGAAGCGGTGGCGGCCTTGAACACGGCGGTCAAGCGTGAGCCCGGCTCCGCGGCCGCGCTCCTCATGCGCGGTGCGGCCAAGGACCGCCTTCGTGATTATCGCGGCGCCGTGGAGGATTACGGCTCCATCCTCGAGATCAATCCGAAGTTCGTCTGGGCTCGCTTCTATCGCGCCAAGTCCCTGCGGGAGCTTAAGGATTACCGCGGCGCCGACGCCGATTTCTCCGCCTTCATCGTGACGAACGACGAAAGCGAGGACGCTCATTACCTGCGCTCCAATGTGCGTTTTCTGCTCGGCGACTACCGCGGCGCGATCGCCGACCTGACCATGGTGATCTCCCTGAATCCCCGCAAAGGCCTCGCCTACTCAAACCGCGGCCAGACGCGGGCGCTGGTCGGCGACAAGGCCGGAGCGGTCGCGGATCTAAGAAAGGCGCTCGAGCTCGATCCCCAGCGCCGCGACAAGATCACGGCCGCGATCGCGGCGATCGAGTCCGACGCGGCCCCGGCGCCTGAGCCGGAGCCTGAGGCCGAGGCTCCCGCTCCGCAGGCCGCCCCGCCCCGCCGCACGCCCTCAGCCGATCGTGACGCTCCCTCCTTTGGCGACGACGGCCCGGCCGTGAGCGTCGAGAGATCGGGTAAGGACGTGGCGCCCAGGAAAGTCAAGGCGCCCGAGGCTGATCTCGATGACCTGCCCGTCAAGCCCGAAAAGCCCGATGCCGCGCCGGTGCGCCGCGGACGCAAGACGCCGGCGGAGGAAAAGCACAACGGCGAAGAAGAGTCTCTGTTCATCGATAAATGATGCACCCCTTCTCGAGCCCTGAAGATGACGTGGTCGGCATGAACAGGGAAGTTATCCCCAGCGTTTCCAACGTTGAAAGTGTTGGGGATAAGTCTCCGCTTGCGCCGGGGACCTGAGCAATAAAAATGGATATCACGGAAAAAACCGCCGCTCAGATCGCCGATGCCGTCGCGAAGGGGGAGGTCACCGCTGAATCGGTGGCCGTCGCCCACTTCGCGCGGATCGAAAAGCTGGACGGCGTCATCAAGGCGTTCCTCGCGGTGACGAAGGACCGGGCGCTCGAGCAGGCCCGCGCCGTTGACGTGAAGCGCAAGAAGGGGGAGAAGCTTGGCGTCCTGGCGGGTGTTCCTGTTGCGTTGAAGGATAACATCCAGCTCAAAGGCGTCGAGACCACCTGCGGGTCCAAAATATTAAAGGGGCACATCGCGGCATATGACGCGACGGTGACCGAACGCCTGAAGCAGGCCGATGCTCTGATCATGGGCAAATGTAATCTCGACGAGTTCGCGATGGGCTCCTCGACGGAGAACTCCGCGTTCCAGAAGACGACCAACCCTTGGGACCCGGCCTGCGTGCCCGGCGGCTCCTCGGGCGGCTCGGCGGCCGCGGCCGCGGCCCGGATGTGCGCGTTCAGCCTGGGCTCCGACACGGGCGGCTCGATCCGTCAGCCCGCGGCGTTCTGCGGCGTCGTCGGCCTTAAGCCGACCTACGGCCTCGTCTCGCGCTACGGCCTCGTGGCGTTCGCCTCCTCGCTCGACCAGATCGGGCCGTTCACCCGGACCGTCGGGGACGCGGAGCTCGCCTTATCCGTGATCGGCGGCCACGACCCGAAGGACACCACCTCGGCGGTCAACGCCCCGGCCGCGCCCTCGCCGGCGCCCAAGGATCTGAAGGGGCTGCGGATCGGCTTGCCCAAGGAGTATTTCATCGAAGGCCTCGACCCCGAGGTCGAGAGGTCGGTGCGCGACGCGGTCGCCGTGCTGAGATCCCTCGGCGCGGAGATCAAGGAGGTCAGCCTTCCGCACACGAAATACGCGATCGCGGCCTACTACATCATAGCCCCGTCCGAGGCGTCCTCGAACCTGGCGCGCTTCGACGGCATCCGCTACGGCTTCATGGACCGCGCCGCGACGAACCTGCAGGAAGTCTACGAGATGACGCGAGGCGCAGGCTTCGGCTCCGAGGTCAAGCGCCGCATCATGCTCGGCACCTACGCGCTGTCCTCCGGCTACTACGACGCCTACTATTCGAAGGCCCAGCGCGTGCGCACCTTGATGGCGAACGATTTCAAGGAAGCCTTCAAGCAGGTGGATGTCATCGCCGCGCCCACGACGCCCACCCCGCCGTTCCGGTTCGGCGAGAAGACGAACGACCCGATCGCGATGTACCTGTCGGATGTTTTTACGATTCCTTCTAACCTGGCTGGCAATACGAGCGTCTCGATCCCCTGCGGGATGTCCAAGACGGGGCTGCCGCTTGGGCTTCAGCTCATCGCCGACGTGTTTCAAGAGAATAAAATGCTGTCCGCGGCGAAGGCCTACGAGGCGGCGAAGCCGTTTGCGATTTTGAAGGGATGAAGGAAGCCAAGGAGTACGCGGCCGGCGGAATCGTCGAGAGGAAGGGGAAGATCCTGCTTGTTCAGGTGACCAATCTTCAAGGCGAGGTTGTCTGGACCTTTCCGAAAGGGCATCTTGAAAAGAAGGAGACGCCGCTCAAGGCCGCTTTGCGCGAGGTGGAAGAGGAAACCGGCTGGAAGTGTCGCAGCACCGGGCCGTTGGCCCTCATACGTTATCGCTTTAATCGCAACGGACGGCCCGTCGCCAAGAAGGTCCGCTGGTACAAGATGGAGCCTCTTGAAAAAACGGGAAGGCCGGATGAGATCGAGATCATGAAGACGAAGTGGGTGCTTCGTCGCTCTGCGGCGAGATTTCTTTCATATCCAAGCGATTTAAGGCTGATCGCCCGCTATTTAGGGAAGGCGTGACCGCAGTCCCAGGGCTCGTATCCATTTCGGCCTGGCATATTCGACCCAATTCGACCATAATGGAAACCGCGTGAAACAATACGAGCTCGTCATCGGACTCGAAGTCCACTGCCAGCTGGCGACCAAAACCAAGCTGTTCTGCGGCTGCGGCACGGACGGCTTCGGCTCGGCGCCGAACAGCCGCGTCTGCCCGCTCTGCACGGCCCAGCCCGGGGTCCTTCCCGTGCTTAACCGCTACGCGGTCGAGCTGGCGTTCAAGGCGGCGCTCGCCCTCGACTGCAAGCTTGCCGACCAGTCCATCTTCGCGCGTAAAAACTATTTTTATCCCGACCTCCCGAAGGCTTATCAGATCTCCCAGTACGACCAGCCCTTCTCCCAGCATGGGAAGCTCGTCATCAGCGTCGGCGGCGTGGCCAAGACGATCGGCATCACCCGCATCCATATGGAAGAGGATGCCGGCAAGCTCGTGCACGAGCTCGGCGGCGGCGCCAAGCTCGACGGCTCGCTCGTGGACCTCAACCGCGCCGGCGTGCCGCTCATCGAGATCGTCAGCGAGCCCGACATGCGCACCTCCGACGAGGCCTACGCCTATCTGACCGCGCTCAAGGAGGTGATCCAGTTCGCCGGCTCCTCCCGTTGCGACATGGAGAAAGGAGAGATGCGCTGCGACGCGAACGTCTCGGTGCGCCCCATCGGTCAAAAGGAGTTCGGGACCCGGACGGAGACGAAGAACCTGAACTCGTTCAAGAACGTCAAGGACGCGATCGAAGCGGAGCGTGATCGGCAGATCGCAGTCATCGAGTCTGGCGGGAAAATAAGCCAGGAAACCCGGCTCTGGGACGCGACGACGCAGACCGGACGTTCGATGCGTACCAAGGAAGACGCTCACGATTACCGCTATTTCCCCGATCCCGACCTCGTGCCCCTCGTCGCCGACCCGAAATGGGTGTCTCAGCTAAGGGTCGGGCTCGCCGAGATGCCGTCCGCAAAAAGGGCTCGACTTATGAGCGAACTGGGGCTATCCTCCTACGACGCCGAGGTCCTGACGAGCGATAAGCTTCTCGCCGATTATTTCGAGAAGGCCGTCGCCGCCGCTCCCGCGGGGTCCGCCAAAACCGTGTCCAATTTGCTCACCACCGAGATGCTGGGCCGCCTCAACGCCGAGGGAAAGACCGCGCCGCAGTCGCCGGTCGCCGCGGAGCACCTGGGAGAGCTCGCCGGCCTCATCGCCGGCGGGACCTTGTCGTCCAAGGGCGCGAAGGATGTTTTCGCCAAAATGTGGGAGACGGCCAAGGGCCCGAAGGCGCTTGTCGAAGAGCTTGGGTTATCCCAGGTGTCCGACGACAAGCAGGTCATGGAGTGGGTGCTGCAGGCGCTCGCGGCCAATCCCAAGGCCGCCGCCGATCTGAAGGGAGGCAAGGACGCCGCCATCGGATCGATCGTGGGCGGCGTCATGAAGCTTTCCAAGGGCAAGGCGAACCCCGCCCTCGTCAACAAGCTTATCAAGGAGGCCGTACAAGCATGAATCGCATGAACCTTCTCGCTTTCGCATTGCTGTTGTCCCTGCCCGCGCAGGCCTACGACACGATCCGCTTCCTTGAGCCCATCAAGGGAGACGAGATGGCCAAGCCCGTCGCCGCCGCCGCGGCGGCCGATCGCCTCTATGTGGTGGATGAGAAGAAGAACTCCTTATTCCTCTTCGACCTCTCCGGCAAGATGATCAAGTCGGTCAGCCGCTCCGGGCAGAACGCGTTCAGCGCGCCTCGCGGCGTCGCCGTCGGGCCCAACGGAAAGGTCTACGTCGCCGACACGGGCAATCACCGGGTCCAGATCTTCGATCGCGACGGGAACTTCGTCTACGCCTTCGGGGAAAAAGGCTCCGAGCCGGGTAAGCTTAAAAATCCCGAGTCGGTCGCCGTCGGCGCCGATGGCCGCATCTACGTCTCGGACACGGGAAACAACCGCGTCCAGGTCTTCACCGACGAAGGCATCCTTCTTTTCCTTTTCGGGCGCTATGGGAAGGAACCGGGCCTGCTCAACAATCCGACGCGCATCGCCGTGGACCCGTCCGACAACGTCTTCATCCTCGACCGTAATAATGAGCGCATGCAGAAGTTCGACGCCTCCGCGAAGTTCGTGAAGGAATACGCATTGCTCGGCAACGACTTCACGGCGGACCAGTATGGCTTCCTCTATGTCGTGGACGGTAAGAACGGCAAGGTCATCGAGCAGTCCGGCGAAGGCTTCATCATGGGAAAGTTCGGCTCGCTCGGCTCCGGGGTCGGCCAGATGCGGAAGGCCGAGGGCATCGCGATCACGCCTGACGGGCTTCTCTTGATACTCGACACCGGCAACAACCGGATCCACCGCGTCGAGCTCACCAACAAGTTGAAGGTCAAGCCGCTGCCGATGAATCTTCAGACCAAGATGTCGGTGTCCGGACCCAGCCGCACCTGGCCTTATTCGGCCTCGGTCCTCGCGCCGTACGGCGACGACCTGTACGCCTGGCTGCCCAAGGAGATGCAGTACGTCCTCCTGGACGCGCAGGGCAAGGAGAAGCTGCGCTTCGGCTCGTCGAAGGGCAAGGGCGGCGATGTCACGCGCGGCGTCGGCGGCATGGCCGCGGTGAAAACGGCGAAGGTGGACGGCCTGTATGTGACGGACGCCCTCAACCACCGCCTCCAGCAGTTCGGGCTCGATGGCAAGTGGAAGTCGAACGTCGGTGAGGCCCAGGGCTTCTTCGACAGCAAGAAACGAGAAGGCCGCATGAAGAACCCCAACGGCGTCGCGATCAACGGCGAAGGCGTGGTCTACGTGGCCGATACCGGCAACCAGCGCATCGACGCGTTCAGCCCCGAGGGCGTGTTCCTGTTCGGCTTCGGGCCCAAGGTCGGCTCCTACATGCTCCTCGAGCCCGTCGCGGTCGCCTGGGACAAGTCCGGCTTCATCTATTTCGCGGATAAAGGCCTCAAGCGCGTCTTCAAGTGCGAGCCCTCAGGCGCGTACATCAATTCCTGGGGCGAGGACGGCGACGGCCCCGGCGAGTTCAAGTCGCCCGTCTCGCTCGCCTTCGACGGCCAGAACTACCTCTACACGCTCGACTCCGTGCTGCGCCGCGTCAGCGTGCACACCAAGGACGGCAAATGGCTCGCGGACTTCTTCGCGGGCGGCAAGCAGGAGCGTGAGCTTCTCGAGCCGATCGCCGTCTCCGTTCAGGGCGACAAGCTCGTGATCGCCGACAAGGCCAAGAGCCGGCTCGTGAGCTATGACCTTCACCCGATGCTGACCTCGCCGGCCGCGATCTCGACTGCGACCAAGGACGGCGTCGTCGCGCTCGCCTGGGAGCCCGTCGCCGATCCGTGGACGGGCGGCTACGTCATCTCTCGCTCCACGGGCGCCTCCGGGCCGTGGGCCCGGGCGGGGGAGACGAAGACCGAGAAGTTCGAGGACTCCGAGGTCACGCCGTACGAGAAATACTGGTATCGCGTCGCGACCAAATCGAAAACCTCGGACGTGGGTCCTGCCGGCCGCCCGATCGAGGTGTTCGTCGCGGGCTCCTTCAACCGCTCTCCTGTGGAGATCTCGACGATCACGCTCGGTGACATCTTCGCCGCGAACTACAAGTGGTACCTGCGCAACCCGATGGGCACGGCCGTGCTCACCAACAACGTCAATGTGACCTTCCAGAACGTGAAGCTGACGTTCAAGCTCAAGGACTACATGGACTTCGGCTTCGACACCGAGATCAAGAAGCTCGAGCCGAAGCAGACTGTCGAGATCCCGCTGATCGCTACGCTTAATAATAGAGTGCTCGAGGTCAGCGAGGACACGCCGATCCAGGCCGAGTTCACGATGACCTACTTCGAGAGCGGCAAGCAGCAGACGGTGTCGATCACCAAGCCGCTGCGCCTGTACTCTCGCAACGCGATCACCTGGCAGGATCCGCAGCGCATCGCGAACTTCGTGACGCGCAAGGACCCACCGGTGCGCGACTTCGTGCGCGGAGTCTCGACGCTCGAGTTCAAGAACCGCAAGGCCGGCGCGCTCAACGAGCCGACGGTCAAGGCGATGCGGCTTTGGAACGCCATGTCGGAGTACGGCCTCAAGTTCGTCGCGAACGCGGCGAACCCGTTCGCGACCGCCCACGACGACCCGAACTTCCCGGTGGACTATACGCAGTTCCCGCGCGAAACGCTGCGCAGCAAGGCCGGCCAGTGCTCGGACCTGACCTCGTTGTACGCCTCGATGCTCGAGGACAGCGAGGTGCGCGTCGCCATCCTCGACTACCCCGGCCACATGACGATGATGTTCGACACCGAGGCCGAGGACGCGGCCGACGCGGGGATGCCTCCCGACCTGCTCGTCGAGCATGAGGGGACGATGTGGGTGCCCATCGAGGTGACCTACGTCGGCAAGCCGTTCATCGACGCGGTCTCGAAGGCCGCTTACGCGTATAAGGCCGAGGCGGAGAAGGGCCGCGTGAAGGTGTACGGCCTGCACAAGGCCTGGGGCACCTACGAGCCGGTCTCGATGCCGCCGACCGATTTCAGCCCCAAGTTCCCGGATTCGACCGCCCTTGAGCGCCGCTACGACGACCAGGTCAACGTGCTCGCGAAGGATCGCTATGACTTCCTCAAGAAGCAGCATGAGGGCGACCTGCGCAAGAACGGCAAGGACATCGATGCTCAGCTCCAGCTCGGGATCATCGAGTACCAGTTCGGCAATCGTGAGGCCGCGGTCACCGAATTCAACAAGGTCCTTTCCCTCGATCCGGCGAACGCCTCGGCGCTCAACAACCTCGGCAGCGTGGCCTTCCTCGAAGGTGACAACGAAGAGGCCGAGAAGCGCTTCACGCAGGCGGCCGAGGCCGATCCTGACGACGCGATGATCTGGTTGAATCTCGTCAAGACTTCGATCCGGCTCAAGAAACAGGATAAGGCCAAAGCGATGGGCGAGAAGGCCGTCGTGCTCGCCCCGAGCTACAAGCCGGCCGTCGACAGCCTCATCAAAGGAAGCTGATTTCCGTCAGGAGGAGAACATCATGAAACTGATCCTTGCCGCCGCTCTCGCTGCGATGCTCGGGGTTCCCGTGCGCGCCGATGAAACAACCGCTGTACCGGCCAAATCCGGCTGGTCTAATTTCTTCAAAAACCTGAAGAGCACTCTCTCGCAGTCCGCAGTCGGTGGAGAGCGCAAGAAGGGCCGCGGGGCCCAGGGCGTCGCCGCCGTGCGCGGCGAGGGGCAGGCCAAGAGGAACATCGCCGATCCTAACGAGCCCGGCCTCCGGGGCGATTCCAGGAGCGCGAAAGCGAAGAAGGAAATGGGCTGGGATCTCGAGCTCGAGAAGGCCATCGATCTTCTCGGCGCGGGCAAGGCCGAGGAGGGTCTCAAGGACCTCGAGGCCTTCAAGGCCGCGCACCCCAAGCATCGGACCGAAGACGTCAACAAGGCTATCGAGGGTGCGAAGGCCATGATCGCCGAGAAGAGCGCCGCGCCGGCCGCGAAGGAATAGAGCGCTTAAGAGCCGGGACCGGAGAAAACGCCCTCGCCGAAAGGCGGGGGCGTTTTTCTTAGCGTTTTCCCTGGAGGCGCTTGATGAGCCCTGTGGTCGAGTAGCCTTTCTTGAGCGCGACGATGACGACTCGTCCAGCGTGCTTCGCCTCGGGGAGGTCGGAGGGCTTGTAGTCGCCGCCCTTGACCTGGACGTCGGGCTTGAGGCGCGCCATGAGCTTCTCAGGCGTGGTCTCGCCGAACTTGACCACGGCGTCCACGCAGCCGAGCGCCGCGATCACCTCGGCGCGGTCGCGCCATTTGTTGATGGGCCTGCCCGGGGCCTTGTCGAGAGCGCGCGCGGACCGGTCGGAGTTGATCCCGACGACGAGCAGGTCTCCCGAGGCTTTCGCCTTCTCCAGAACCTTCACATGGCCGGCGTGAAGGATGTCGAAGACTCCGTTGGTGAAGACGACGGCGCGGCCTTCCCAGAGCCATAATTGCCGCAGGGTCGCGAGCTTCTTGAGCGGCAGGATCTTCGCGGTCGAGCTCATCAGCCGTGGGCCAGAGGGGCGTTGGGGAAGAGCTCATCCTCGAGGATGCCGCACCAGATCTGGATGACCGTGATATGAGCCTCCTGGATCCGCGCCGTTGAATCCGAGGGGATGCACACGCAGTGGTCGCACAGGGCCTTGAGCTTTCCGCCTGAGCGGCCCGTCAGGCCGATGACCGTCATGCCGAGCTCGCGGGCCGCGGCGGCGGCCATCAGCACGTTCTTCGAGTTCCCGGAGGTCGAGATCGCCACGGCGATGTCCCCGGGCCGCCCGAGCGCGCGCAGAGGGCGCTCGAAGACATATTCGAAGCCGAAGTCGTTGGCGATCGAGGTCAGGTCGCCCTGGTTGGCCGCGAGCGAGATCGCGGGCAGGCCGGGCCGGTTGCGGCGGTAGCGGCCGGTCAGCTCATCAGCGAAGTTCGACGCGTCGCACGACGAGCCTCCGTTGCCGAAGGACAGGAGCTTTCCGCCGTTGCGGTAGGACCTCAGGAGGTCCTTGGCGGCCGCGTCGATGGCCGGCGAGAGCTTGGCCACGGCGGTGAGGACCTGTGCCGAGTCCTTGAGCTGGGCAACGATGGTCTTGCGAAAGTCCTTAGACATGGGCGGGCTCCTTTTTGTCGAGCAGTCCGGTTTTCTCGATGAAGTGGGTGTCGAAGTCGCCGCTCATGAACACGGGATGGGCGACGACCTTCGCGTGCATGCCGGCGGTCGTCTTGACGCCGACGATCTTAAGCTCGCCCAGCGCACGCAGCGAGCGACGCAGCGCGCTGGGGCGGTCACCGGCGCTGATGATGAGCTTGGCGATCATGCTGTCGTAATAGCTCGGGATCGTATAGCCGGCGTAGACGTGGGTGTCCACCCGCACGCCCGCGCCGCCGGGGAGCTCGATGCTCTCGATCTTCCCCGGGCAGGGCATGAAGTTGTTGTCCGGATCCTCGGCGTTGATGCGGTGCTCGATGGCGTGGCAGCGTATCTCCGATGCGCGCTCCTGGCCGAAAGGGAGCTTCTCGCCGGCCGCGACGCGGATCATGAGCTCCATGAGGTCGACGCCTGCGACGGCCTCGGTCACGGGATGCTCGACCTGCAATCTCGCGTTCACTTCGATAAAATAGAATTCCCCATCCTGGAAAAGAAATTCGACGGTGCCGACGTTCCGGTATTCGGCCGCTTTCGCGAGGCGGATGGCCGCGTCCTGCATGTTCTTGCGGATCGCGGGGGTCAATGCGGGCGAGGGGGATTCCTCGACCAGCTTTTGATGCCGACGCTGAACGGTGCAGTCGCGCTCGGGAAATGCCACCACGTTCCCGTGGTTGTCCGCGATGATCTGGATCTCGACGTGCCGGGGCCGCTCCAGGAGCTTTTCGATGAACACCGAGCCGTCGCCAAAGGAGGCCTTGGCCTCGTTGGCGGCCGCCTCGAGCTGAGGCTTGAGCTCGGCCGGGGTCCTGACGATCCTCATGCCCTTGCCGCCGCCGCCGGCGGAGGCCTTGATGAGGACGGGGTAGCCGATCTCGGCCACCTCCTTGGACACGTCTGTCGTGATGTCTCCCTTCGTGCCGGGGACGACGGGCACGTTCGCGGCGAGCGCCACGGCCTTGCCCGCGCTCTTGAATCCGAGCTTGCGGCTGGCGGCGGGGGGAGGCCCGATGAAGGTGATGCCGCGCTTGGCGCAAAGCTCGGAGAAGTCGGCGTTCTCCGATAAGAATCCGTAGCCCGGATGGATGGCGTCCGCCCCGGTGATCTTCGCGGCGGACAGGATGGCTTCCTGGTCGAGGTAGGAGAGCTTCGAGGGGGCGGGGCCGATGCAGACGGCCTCGTCGGCCATCGCGACGTGGCGCGACTCTCGGTCGGCCTCGGAGTAGACGGCGACGGTCTTGATGCCGAGCTCGCGTGCGGCGCGGATCACGCGCACGGCGATCTCGGAGCGGTTGGCGATCAGGATTTTATTGAACACGATTTAGTCCTCATTGAGCGGGAGCGTTGAGCTTGCGGCGGAGTTCCTCGATGTAGCTGAGGTCCTGAGGGCGAACGCAGAGCTGGCCGGCGCGGTTCGCGTCGGCCAGCGCTTCTCCTGGCCGGCTGAGAGTGATGTAGGCCTCGGAGCGCGCGATCAGGATGTCGCACTGGTCGGCGGGCGAGATGCTCGGGAAGGCCAGCATTTGCGCGAACTGCTCGAGCGCCAGGTCGGGCTTCTGGAGGGCGTTCTTGTAGGTGTCGGCGAGGATCGCGTGGAGATGGTAGAGGCTCTTGAGCGTCAGGTTCGACGGGTACACCTGCGCGAGCTGAATGGCCGTCACGCACTGCCTCTCGGTGTCCACGGGCGACTTGCGGTAGTAGGCGGCTTCGCAGAGGTAGCCGCGGGCCATCGGGTCCCGCGGGTTGACCATGGCCGCGGCTTGGGCGAGGACGAGGCCCATGTCCGCGTTATTCTTGTCGAAGGCCTCTTCGACCTTCCGCATCAGCGCCCAGCTGAAGGGCCGGACCCATTTTTTATTCTCCTCGACGAACAAAACGCGATCGGTTCGCGGGGGCATGTCCGTGATCGCCAACTCGTAGGCGAGAAGCATGGCGCCCGGCTCCGCGTGCTCGATGCGCAGGCCCGACCAGGTCCAAGTGGAGGTGTCACGCGTGGCGACGAATTCGTCGAGCGTGCAATATTTTCGCGCCGAATCGGAGAACTGGGTGTAGGCGGCGGCGTAGTCCCGGGCGCGCAGGGCCTCGAGATATTGGACGGCGGCGCGCTGGACCGCGTTCTCAGGCTTGCTGTTCTCGCTCACATACCAGACCGTGACCAAAGAGGCGATGACGGCGGCCGTTGCGAAGCCGGCGGTGAGCGCGCGGCGCAGCGGGCCGAGCCACCGGGCAGGCCTCGGCGGCGCCTCGGCCTGTGGAGGCGCGATGGCGGCCCAGGGGTCGTTGGAGATGGAGGCGGACGCGAATGGATTGGGAGCCTGCCGTCCCGCGGCGGGAAGAGGTGCTGCGCCCAGCGCCGCGCCGGGCTCTGCCGCCATCTTCTTGGCAGGGGGGAGCGCGACCGGCGGCGGTACGGAAGGCGGGCGCACGGCGGGCGGTGGCACGGCAGGAGGCGGCGCGGCGGGCGGCGGAGCCGCTTTTTTGCCGAGCGGTCCTTTGGAGATGTGCTTGACGACCGTCGCCGGGATGTCGCTCTTGGGCGCGCCCGGGACGGCCGTGGGCGGCGGCGGCGCCACGACGGTGCCGAGGTCGGAGATCGGGTTGCCGCACTTGTCGCAGTAGTTCTTGGCGAGCGAGTTCTGGAAGCCGCAGCCCCCGCAGACGCGGGTATTCTTCCCGCCGCACTTGGCGCACTGCGAGAGAGGCGTCGCCGAAGCGGCCCCGCACTGCGTGCACAAGATCGCGGCGTTGGACATTTTTTAGCGGCTTTCCAGGAGAAGAAGCGGCTGTCCGTACTCGACGGCCTGGCCGGCGTCGATGAAGATCTTGGCCACGCGGCCGGCGTGCGTGGCGACGATGGGCTTGGCGGCGCCTGCGCCGGTCACGATCACTCCGATGACGTCGCCGGCGGCGATCTCGGCTCCTTCTTCGGTCTTGCGCGCCTTGCCGGGTTCGTTCCACTGGAAGACGCCGACGCCGTCGCTGGCGACCGGGAGGAAGCGTCCTGAGGGCATCGCGGGCGCCGAGAGCGTCGCGGGATCGCCGGCGCCGAGCGCCGTCAGGGAGAAGCCCTTCCCGTCCTTGCGGTAGGCGACCTCCGCGAGGTCGGCGGTTTTCATCCAGTCAGCAACGGCTTTTATGGCAGAAGCGTCCATTATCATTTCCTCTTCTTGGTCTTCGCGGATTTACGCCGCAGAAGATTGCGGGGATTGGCGGGCAGCAGGCCCGAGGCGAGCGGGTCGAAGGCGAGCGGCAGCAGCTTGTAGACGGTGGTCTTGTAGATGGAGCGGCGGCCGGTCTTCGGGTTCAGATCGACAAGGTAGATAGCGGTTTCCTTGTCGCTGAACTCATGCATGACCTGCCGGCAGGCGCCGCAGGGCTTGGCCGCGGCGCCGACGACGGCGACGGCGCGGATGGAGTCGTGGCCGCTGGCGACCGCGTGGTAGATCGCGGCACGTTCCGCGCACATCGAGAGGCCGTAGCTCGCGTTCTCCACGTTGCAGCCGGCGAACACCCTGCCGCCCTCGGTGAGCACGGCGGCGCCGACGGAATAGCGCGAGTAAGGGCAGTAGGCGCGCTTTTGCGCCTGGACCGCGGTTTCAATGAGCCGGTCGATCGAGCGCTTTGGGTTTTTCGCCATTAGAGGTATCTCCTGACGAGAAGATCGAGCTTCTTGAGCGTTGCCTTGTTCCGGGCCTCGGGGGCGGTGAAGAGAGCTCCCTTGAGGGCTTGGGAAAACGCGGGCTCGAGAGGCGCGGCGGCGATGCGCGGCACGGCCAGGCGCATCAGCTTCTGCGCGTTGGCCGAGTTCGCGTGGAGGTTGGCCACGACCATCTCGGTGTGGACCTCCTCGCCTTCCTTCCAGCAGTCGTAGTCGGTGACCATCGCGACCTGGGAGTAGACGAATTCGGCCTCGCGCGCGAGCTTGGCCTCGGTGGCGGCGGTCATGCCGATCAGGGACCAGCCGAAGGAGCGGTGCATCTCGCTTTCGGCTTTGGTCGAGAACGCCGGGCCTTCCATGCAGCAGTAGGTGCCGCCGAACACGGACTT
Source organism: uncultured Elusimicrobia bacterium (assembly GCA_964537395.1). Lineage (GTDB taxonomy): Bacteria > Elusimicrobiota > Elusimicrobia > UBA1565 > UBA9628 > GWA2-66-18. Next base: position 29,824 of record CAZIBN010000016.1, on the reverse strand, counting down.
GATGCCGAGCTCTTGAGCGCATTTGAAGACGAGTGCGTTTTGGCCGGGGGCAAAGGGAGGGTTCAAGGCGATGTGCGCGACCACCCCGTTGCCGAAAAAGGTCTGCACCCGGTCCTTGGTCCGGTCCACGAGCTGGTCGGGGAACACGAAGGTTCTGGGAGGGAGCTCTTCCTTCAGGGAGCCGACCGCGCTGAAGGCGAGCACGCGCTCGACGCCGAGGGATTTCAGCGCCCACATGTTGGCGCGCTGGTTGATCTCGGTCGGCGTGACGACATGCCCTTTGCCGTGGCGGGGGAGGAAGGCGCAGGGGACCCCATCGAGGTCGCCTAAGGTGATGGGGCCGGAGTGAGGCCCGAAGGGCGTCTTGAGCCGCAGCTCGCGCGGGTTCTTGATGGCATCCGACGAATAGAGGCCGCTTCCGCCGATGACGCCGACTTTCGCGTAAGGCTTGGTCTTCTTCACGGGCAATACCCTCCCAGGGGCAGGAGCTCTTTGATGAGGTCGTAGAGCGTTTCGAGGTTCAGGGGCTTCTGGACGAAGCGGGTCTTGGGATCGTTCGGAAGAAGCTTTTCGAGCTTCGCGCGCGAATGTGCCGACATGAAGATCACCGGGATATGCTTCGTGGTCTCATCCTTCTGAAGAACCTGGTAGGCCGAGCTGCCGTACGCTCCCGGCATCTGGATGTCGGTGATGATCAGATGCGGCCGGTATTCGGCGGCCTTCGCCGCCAGCTGATAGCCGTCGCTGACGACGACCACGCGGTTGCCCTTGGCCGACAGGTAGTCGTCCAGGAGCCCGGTGATGTCGGGGTTGTCGTCGGCGATGAGGATCTGGGCGATCATTTGGCCGTGAGGAGCTTCTCCATGATCGAGGGGTAGATCGGAAAGCGCCGGCAAAGCGCGGTGACGCCCTCCTTGACGCGCTTAAGAGCGCTGTCGTCGGTGCGGACCTTGAGCGCGTCGTCGATGAGCGAGGCGACCTCGTCCATCTCCCGTTCACCCATGCCGCGCGTCGTGATCGCGGGCGTGCCGATGCGCACGCCGGAGGCGATGAACGGCTTCTGCGGGTCGTAGGGGATGGCGTTCTTGTTGACCGTGATGCCGGCCTTGTCCAGCGCCTCCTCGGCCTCCTTGCCCGTGGCGTTCTTCGGGCGCAGATCGACGGCGAACAGGTGGCAGTCGGTGCCGCCGGCGACGATGCGAAAGCCTTTCTCGGTCAGGGACTTGGAGAGGCGCCGGGCGTTGGCGATGACTTGGGTCTGGTACTGCTTGAACTCGGGACGCAACGCCTCGCCGAAGCACACCGCCTTCGCGGCAATCACATGCATCAAAGGCCCGCCTTGCTCGCCCGGGAACACGCTCGAGTCGAGGGCCTTGGCGTGAGCGGTCTTACACATCACCATTCCTCCCCGGGGGCCCCGGAGGGTTTTGTGCGTGGTGGTTGTCGTAAAGTCCGCCAATCCCACTGGGGACGGATACACACCCGCGGCGATGAGGCCCGCGTAGTGGGCGATGTCGGCGGCGAAGAGGGCCCCGGTCTCGTCGGCGATCTTTTTGAGGCGAGCCCAGTCGATGACGCGGGAGTAGTTCGACGCGCCGACGAAGAGGATGCGGGGCTTCTGTTCGTGGGCGTCCTTCTCGGCCTTCTCGTAGTCGATAAGCTCGTCGTCTTTGCGGACATCGATGGGAATAATCTTGTAGTACTTGCCCGAGAAGTTCATCGGGTGGCCGTGCGACAGGTGTCCGCCGTGCGCGAGGTTGAGGCCCATGACGCCGTCGCCGGGCTTGAGCACCGAGAGGTACATGGCCATGTTGGCCTGGGAGCCCGAGTGGGGCTGGACGTTGACGTGCTCGGCGCCGAACAGCTTTTTGGCGCGCTCGATGGCGAGGGCCTCGGCCTGGTCCACGAACTCGCAACCGCCGTAGTAGCGCTTGCCCGGGTAGCCTTCGGCGTACTTGTTTGTCAGCAGCGAGCCCTGAGCCTCGAGCACGGCCTCGGAGGTGTAGTTCTCCGAGGCGATGAGCTCAAGATTGTCCGACTGGCGGCGCGCTTCGCGCGCGATCGCGGCGTAGATCTCGGGGTCCTGCTCAGCGAGGGTTCGGGGCATAGGATTCATTCTCCCTGGGAACGATAGTTTTTCGGGTCATGCCGTCATGGCCTCCAGAATCGACTCCGCCGAGATCAGGCCGACCTTGGTCACGCGGGGCTTGTCGCCCGTCGCGTCCACGAGCGTCGGGTCGCCGCTCGGCGCGGCGCCCCCGTCCACGATCAGGTCGATCTCCGCTCCGAGCTCGGCCATGACGTCGGAGGCGGTGAGCTTGGGCGCCTTCCCGGATTTATTGGCGCTGGTGTAGATCCACGGCACGCCGGAGGCCTCGATCATCGCGCGTGCGGCGGGATGAGAGGGCACTCGAATCGCGACGGTGGGGTACTCGGGGAAGGTCAGAAGACGGCCCTGGGCGGACGGCTTGAGCAAAAGCAGGAGCGGGCCGGGCCAGAACTTGGCGGCGAGCGCTTCGGCGAGCGGGGTCCACTCGACCCACTGCTTGGCGGCTTCGGTCGAGTGGACCAGGACGGCGAGGGGCTTCAGGGTCGAGCGCTCCTTGACCTGGAGGACGCGGCGCGTGGCGGCTTTGATCAAGCCGGTGGAGCCAACGGCGTATGAGGATTCGGTCGGGAAGGCGACGAGCTTGCAGCCTTTGCCTGCGGCGCCGGCTTTGGCCATGCTTTCGGGGGACGGCGAAAGGAGCTCAGGCATGGGAGGGCTCCGGATCGGGGTGGAGGACGATGACGAACTCGCCGAGGATCTCGGGCTTGGCGGCGAGGGCGTCGCGGACGGCGACGGCGGTGCCGCGGATCCATTCCTCGTGGATCTTGGATAATTCGCGAACGGCAACGACTTGGGCACTCGCTCCGACGGCCATTATAACGTCCTCGAGCAGTTCGAGCACACGAAATGGGGATTCATAAATCACGATCGTGCGGTCTAGCAGCTTTGAAGCTTCAAGCGCCTTGCGGCGCTTGGACGGAGTTCGCGGTAAAAAACCTAAGAAGATAAATGAATCTCCAGGGAGACCGGAGCCTGCGACTGCCGTCGCGACGGCGCAGGGGCCGGGCAGCGCGGTGACGGGCAAACCTTCTCTTCGCGCGGCCGCAACGGCCTTCCTACCCGGATCCGACACGCCGGGCAATCCGCCGTCCGAAACTAACGAGACCGCGTCGCCTCGGCGGACTCGTTCGAGAAGCTTGTCGACCGAACGCGGGTCGTTTTCGTCGTATCTTTCGAGCGGCACGCCCAGGCCGAAATGGCTCATCAGATTTCTTGTGCGACGCGTGTCTTCACAAAAAACGACGCTTGATTCCTTCAGAACGCGGAGCGATCTTGCGGTCATGTCTTCCAAATTACCCAACGGCGTCGGCACAACATAAAGCATCAATGCGCCGCCGGCTCGCGAGACCACTCCGACCTCTCGAGCCTGATGAATGTTTCCACGACCTTGGGGTCGAACTGGGTTCCCGCGCCCTTCAGAAGCTCGCCGAGGGCGACGTCGCGGCCCAGCGCCTTGCGATAGGGGCGGTCGCTCATCATCGCGTCCCAGGCGTCGAGGCAGGCGACGATGCGCGCGCCGAGAGGGATCTGCTCTCCTTTGAGGCCCTCGGGGTAGCCGCGCCCGTCGAACCACTCCTGGTGGTACAGCACCATCTGCGCCACCGGGCCGAGGTACTTGACGGGTGCGAGGATCTGGTGGCCGATGATCGGGTGCTTCTTCATCTCCTCGTACTCTTCGGGTGTGAGCTTGCCCGGCTTGAGGAGGATGGCCTCGTCGATGCCGATCTTGCCGATGTCGTGCAGCAGCGCCGCGTACTCGACGTGCCGGACCATCGGGTCGGGCAGGCCCATCTCCTGGGCGACGCGGCGGGCCTTCACGCGGGCGCGGTCGGAGTGCTCGGCCGTGTAGGCGTCCTTGGAGTCCACGGCGCGGGCCAAGGTCTGAACCATCTCCAAATAGAAGATCTGGAGGTTGTCGAACATGTCCATGTTGTGGAGCATGACGGCGGCTTCGCCGGCGAGGATGCTGAGGAACTTGACGTTGTAGTCGCTGAAGGGCTCCGCGCCGACCTTCGCGTGGAGGTTCAGCACGCCGATCGGCTTGCCTTTGACCAGGAGAGGGATCGAGACGAAGGGCTCGACGTCGCCGGTCGTGGGCTCCAGGTAGCGCGGGTCCTTCGCCGGATCGGCGACGAAGATCGGCTGGCCCGAGGCGAAGGCCTTGCCAGCGACGCCCTCTCCCGGCTTGAGGAAGAGCTTTTGCGCGGTCTCGGTGATCAGGCTGCGGGCGGCGACGATCTTAAGGCAGCCCTCCTTCTCGTCCCAGTTCATGACCGAGCCTCGGTCGCACTTCATGAGCTGGCAGGCGCAGTCGAGGACCGCGCGGCCGAACTCCTCCCGGGAGATGGCCCCCGAGTGGGACACGCCGTGCTCCTGGAGCGCCAGGAGCATGTTCAGCAGCTCGTCGAGCTTGTTCCAGCCCTCGGGAGCGCGCGCCGGCGCGGGGACGCGCTCAGGCCGGGATGCTTCTAAGGAATAGAGACGGCGAAGGGTGAGAGCGAGGGCGGCTAACAGGACGAGGCACAGCCCTGCGGCCCACCAGAATAAGCCTACCATAAGGCTTATTTTACTTCTTTTTTTCGGTGTCGATGAGGCTTCGGGCCTCGGCTTCTCCCACCATGTCGATGAGCTGGGCGGAAGCGCCCGTGCGCATCGCCTCATCGGCGGTTTGGCTGGCGTACCGGACGAGGAGGGGGATGACCTTGGGGCTGCGCGTGCTGAAGGCCGCGGTGACCCAGAACAGGCGTTCGGCGGCGTCCTGGACGGTGTCGTGCTCGGCGACGATCGCCGCGGCCTCTTCGTCGGTGGAGGAGACTCCGATCTTGAGAGCCATATGGCGCCGGATCTCGGCGTCCACCTTGGGGTCGCGCAGCAGCGCCAGCATCTGGGCGCGGGTCGCGCGCGCGTCCGCGAGGTCGATCGGGGCGGCGACCGCGAGTGCCGCGCGCTCGCTCGCGATCAGATCTCCGGAGCTGCTCCAGGCCCGCAGCTTGGGCAAGGTCTGCTTCCAGTAGTAGCGCCCGAGCAAGGCTCCGACCTTCGCGCTTTCCTGGCCCTTGCTCTCAAGCAGGGAATACGACTTCTCCGGCTCCCATTGCGCGAGCGCGGACAGGGCCTCGTACTGGGTCCACCAGGAGTTTCGCTCCGTCATCACGTTGTTCTCGGTGACGGCGCTCGCGCCGAACTTTCGTCCGGCGATGTCTCGGATCAGGGGCAAGGCCACGCGCGAGCGCAGCCGGAAGGCCCCGTTGACGCCGAAGAGCTGGGCCTCAGGCTCGGGCTGGCGCAGGTAGTTCATGAAGATCGGCTCGAGCTGTGGGTTTCCCGGCTTGAGCCGGCCGAGGGAGGCCATCACCGAGTCTCGCGTATAGGTGTCCGTGAAGCGCGAGAACAGATCGAAGAGCTGGGCCACGTCCTGTCCCGAGACGGGCGCGGTCTTCGCGATCTGATCGAGGACCTTGGTCTTTTCGGCGGCGCCGGTGGCCTCGATGAAGCGGTCCTTGAGCACGGTCACGCTCGCTGCGGCCTGCGGCTCCTCGGCCGCCCGGGCCGGCGCGGACAAAAGCGATGCAGCGAGGATGAAAGCGATCATTATTTTCTCCGGGACAAGGTTCGGGCCAGCGCCGCCTCGAGGCTGACGAGGCGGTAGCCGGCGGCGTCCACGACGGTCATCGTCCGAGGGCAAAGGTCGAGGTCCCAGGAAGAGCGGATCAAGACGGCGGCGGTTTTGGCCGCGGCCGTCCTGGCGAGCAGCTGCAAAGCGGCGGCCTGGCCCGGAAAACGCCGGGCCTCGAACGACAGAAATATCACGCGTTTCGCCCGCCGCGCAAGTTCGGGAAGACGGCCGAGGTCCTTGCTCATGATCGGCGCGCGGGCGAACGCGCACCCTCGCGCGAGGCGGCGCACGAGGGCCTCGGGGCCGCCGGGGCCGCCCTCGAAGGTGAAGCGCTCCCTCACCTCTTTGAAATCGGGGAGCACGATGAGCGTCTCCGGGGAAAGGAGCACGGGCAACGGGGTCGATCCCCGCCTCGCGACGATGACGGCCTTGCCCGCGATGCGGGCGGAGAGCTTTTCACCGTCGGAGAGCGAGGCCGCGGGCGCCTTGCGCCGGTGAAGCAGGCGGGTGATGCGCGCGTCGGCGGCTGAGAGCTGCTCCTCGGGCGCGCCGGCTTCGCGCAGAAGGTCGACCGCGTCGGTCATCCCCTGGAGGTCGTGGGCGATCATCAGCACGTCGTGGCCGGCATCGAGGCATTTGAGCGTCGCCTCGGCGACCGGCCAGCGCTTGGTGATCGCACCCATGCACAGGTCGTCGCTGACGACGAGGCCGTCGTAGCCGAGCTCGCCGCGAAGTATGTCGTGTATGATTTTTTTCGAAAATGTCCCCAGCTCGGCGTCCAGGGAGGGATAGCGGACGTGCGAGGTCATCACCGCGTCCACGCCCGCCGCGCAGGCGGCTCGGAAGGGGGCCAGATGCGTGCGCGAGAACTCCGTGCGGGGAAGCTTGATCGTCGGCAGATCGATGTGCGCGTCCACGGTCGCGGCACCCTTGCCGGGGAAGTGCTTGGCGCAGGCGGACACGCCGTTATCCTGCATCCCGCGGATGAGGGCCGCGCCGAGGCGGCCGGTTAAAGAAGGGTTCGATCCGAAGGATCGAATGCCGATGCCGGGGTTGTAGACCTTGGTCGCCACGTCGAGGACGGGTGCGAGGTTCATGCGGATGCCCAGGGGTGCGAGCTCGCGCGCCATCTGGCGGCCTACGGCGTATGCGAGCTTGGGGTCGCGCGCGCGTCCCAGGGCCGCGTTGCCGGGGAAGGGGGTGATCCCGCTCTTGAAGCGCAGCACCCAGCCGCCTTCGTGGTCGATGGCGACGAGCAGAGGCCGGCCGAGGCGCTGCTCGAGCTCGGACACATAGGCCTTGGTCTGCGCGGGCGTCTCGATGTTGCGCGCGAGGAGGAGGATGCCGGTCGCTTGCGTGGACTTGAACAGGGACACCGTTTGGCGCGACGGCTTGAGGCCATACACGCCGAACATGAACAAACGCCCTGGGTCGGTCACCCGGCAAGTTTAACAAAGGGGCGCGTCGGTTTTGTTAAAGTATGAGGATGGACGCCTTCACTTTCCTTCGCGAGCGGGTGGAACTGTTCACCGGCGTCACCGACGAGCACCTGACGACCTTGGCGGTGGGCTCGACGCTCAGTACCTATAAGAACGGGCAAACCATCATGTTCAAGGGCGCGACCGTCGATGGTCTTCATGTCATGGCCGTGGGCAAGGCCGGGGTTTTCATCAAGCCTCCGACCCAGCCGCTGATGCAGGTCGCCGAATTGGGCTCGGGCGACGTGTTCGGCGAAACCTCGATCATCGAGAACGGCACGGCCGGGGCGACGATCAAATGCATCGAGGACGGTACCTATGTCCTGAACATCCCCCAGGACGCCTTTCGCGTCCTGCTGACCGAGAGCCCAGAATTCGTGGCCCGGGTCAAAGCCTTGATCGCCTCGCGCAAGGCGACGTAGGGAACTTTTCGGGGGCCTCAATCGTATGGTAGGTGATGATATTCATCATTCTGCCGCTACGGGTTGAGCCGCAAAATCGCCTATTGACGTATAGCTATGTTATAGCTATACTGTTTCAGGAGTGAAATTCGTCCCCGACGGCGAGGCCAGCCTCTGGCTGCGCGACTTTGCGCCCGATGCCGATAATTTCGACTGGGATGCGGGCAATAGGTCGAAGAACGAAAAGCATGATGTTCAGAGCGAGGAGATCGAGTCGATCTTCTATCGGGAGAAGTTCCTATTTGCCGGAAGAATCATCGAACCCGAGCACGACGAATGGCGAGGCCTCATTCTGGGTGTGAGCGGCGAGGGGCGTTCGTTGACCTTGATTTTCACGCGTCGAGGCGACAAACTGCGCCCTATTTCTTGTCGGCCGATGAGGCAGAGCGAACGGAGGCTGTATGAAGCGAGCATCCAAGAGCACTCGTAAAGATAAGCAGCTGCTCGAGTTCAAGAACCGGGACCTGGGGCATGACATCGCTGGAAGCCAGGCGGGGGTGATCGTGCGTCCAAGGACCCGGCAGCTGCCGACCTCGATACTGCTTGATGCGGCGCTCACCGACAAGCTCAAGGAAAAAGCCGGAAAGCGAGGCATCGGCTACCAGACCATGCTTAAGATCATCGTCCATGAACATGTGGACGAATATTAAGCTGATCGCCTCGGACAAGACATCTTAGACCCCGATTGGGGCCCAGTCAAAACGGGCCATAGGACCCTGTTCGGCCGCTGAACCCGGAGCTATTATAAGACCATGGATGCCATGACCTTCCTGCGCGAGCGGGTATCGCTGTTCGCCGGCGTGAACGATGAGAACCTGGCCGCTTTGGCTGAATCCTCCGTCATGCTCTCGTTCAACGCGGGGCAGACCATCCTCTTCAAGGGCGCGACCGTCGACGGGCTCCATGTCGTCATCTCCGGCAAGACCGGCGTTTACATGAGATCGACGAACAAGACCATGGTCCGCATCGCCGAGCTCGGCACGGGCGAGGTGTTCGGCGAGATGTCCATCGTCGAGATGGGCACGGCAGGTGCCACGATCAAGGCTGAGGAGAACGACACGGTCGTCCTCATGATCCCCCAGGAATCCTTCCGCCACGTCCTTCAGCAGGACGAAGGCTTCGCCGTGCGCGTCAACATCCTGATCACCACGCGCCGGTCCGCTCCCACCTCCGTCCCCGCGTAAGCTACTCGCTGAACGCCACCTCGATGTCGCGGGTGTCCCCGCGCCCCTGATCGTCAACGACGCGCACCGTGCTGCGTCCCGGGCGCGGCGTCCAGAGCAGCGGCTTGCCCGAGAGCGAATGTCCGACCAGGGCGCCGTCGGCGAACCAGAACAGCTCGCGCGCATCGGCGTCGGCAACCGCGGAGAGCGGGATAGGGCCCGGATCGGTGGCGCTGGCGTGATAGGTCACGCCGGACAGCGGCGATGTGATGCGCGGGGGCAGCCCGCGTCCGGAGCGGTCGGTCAGGCCGCAGGCCGGGTCGTAGGCGGGAGGGCGGCGGCGGGGGATCCCGGCCTGACGGAAGATGCGCAGCAGGTCGGACGGCCAGAATTCAAAAACCTCGGCGCGTGTTCCGGAATGGCGGCAGGCGCGCCGTCCGGAGACAGTGTCGACGAGAACCTCGCGGTGCACGTCGCAGATGGCTATCGGCGAGACGCCGGGAATGAACCAGGTCTTCGTGCGGCCCGGGCAATGCGGCCCGGGGGCGCCGCCCGACACGGAGCAGACCTCGAGGGTGACCGCCTTCAAGTCGCTCTGACTGAGCGCGTATGCGTCGCGCATGGGACCGCGCGCCTGAAGCGCGTCCACGATGTCGAAGAACAGAGGCGCGGCCGCCTCCGCGCCGATGAACGCCGGGTTGCTGTCTCCCCGGAAGTCCCCGATCCACACGACGAGCGCGTATTTCCCGAAGACGCCGGCGGACCACGCGTCGCGGAAGGCCCAGGAGGTTCCCGTCTTCCAATACACGGGAAGCACGCCCGTCCGCCATTCCTCGCGGAATGACTGGCGCGGCCGCGGATTGGACTTGAGGCTGTCCATGGTAAGGAACACCGCGTCCCGGGACAGGAGCCGAACCCCCGGCTCCCGCGGATCGGCCATCGTGCGGCGCAGCGGCTTGAGCTCTCCGCCGTTGCCGAGCATCGCGTAAAGACGCGCGAGATCCTCCATGCTCGTTTCGCCGGCGCCGAGGACGAGGCCGAGCCCGTAGTGCTCGGCGGGACGAGGAAGATCCACGCCCGCCGATGTCAGGAATCCGTACAGGCCCGGCGGCGCGAGCCGGGACGCCAGGGCCACGGCGGGGATGTTCCGGCTCTTGATCAGAGCCTCGCGCGCGGGAAGCGGGCCCGCGAAATCTCCGTCGAAGTTCTCGGGGTCGTAGGCGCCGAAGGCCGCGGGCGCGTCCTTGAGCAGGCTTTGCGGATGGATGAGGCCCTGCTCGAAGGCGAGCGCATATGCGAAGGGTTTGAGCGCCGAGCCCGGCGAGCGCCGCGCCGTCAGAGCGCTGACCTGGCCGAGTATGTCCGCGTCGCCGTAGTTCGCCGAGCCGACCGCGGCCACGACCTCCATCGTGGTGAAATCAACGAGCAGCGCGGCCGCGTTCTTGATGCCCTGGTCGCGCCGCCGCTCGACATAGCCCCCGACCAGGCGCTCGAGGAGCCTCTGCGCGTCGAGGTCCAGGGTCGTGACGACGCGGCCCTCGCGCGTCTGGGCGAGCACGCGTCGCGTGAAGTGCGGCGCCGCGAAAGGGAGCTTCCCCGGGCCGTGCACCGCCCACGGCGTCTCAAGCGGCCCGCCCCGGCGCGCGTCCTCCGGGTGCGCGACGATCCAGCGCGCGAACAGGCGGCGTCTCGCGTCCTCGAGCGCCCGGCGGTTTTTCTTGCCCGCGTCGGTCATCGTGCGGCGGATCGGATTTTGCGGGATCACGGCCAGCGATATCGCCTCGCTCAGGTCCAGGCGGGAGACGTCCTTGCCGAAGTACACGAGGCTCGCCGCACCCGCGCCCTCGATGTTCCCGCCGTACGGTACGAGATTGAGGTAGGCCTCGAGTATGCGGTCCTTGGAGTAGAACAGTTCGAGCTGCAGGGCGCGCAGGATCTGGATCGCCTTGCCCGGGGGACGGCTTGAATCAAGGCCGTACTTGAGCCGGGCTAGCTGCATGGTGATCGTCGAGCCGCCTCGGCGGCGCGTTCGTGTGCCGTAAGTGGTCCAGGCGGAATGAAGCAATGACGCGGGGTCGACGCCGGGGTGGAGCCGGAAGCGCCGGTCCTCGTTGAGCAAGGTCGCCTCGATCAGAAGAGGGGAGATCTCGCCCAGCGGCACCCAGAGGCGGCGCCGGCCGTCGACGGACAAGGTGAGCTGCAGCAGGCGGCCGTCGCGCGCGTACACGGCGCGCGAGAAGTCGAAGCCGGATCTCAAAGACGCGGGGCGCGGAAGCGAGCGCGCGAACGCCAGCGCCGCGAATACCGCGATGAGGCAAAGGCCCCATGCCATTCGGCTCTTCATTTGACCTCGATGGAGCCGGCTGAGCCGAGGGCGGAGACCGAGCGGTCGTACATGGACTCGGCGAAGGGGGGCGGCACGGTGAAGAGGCCGCGGCTGGCGGCCTTGATACGGTAGGTGAGCTCGAGGACGCTTCCGCCGACCGCGCCGAAGAACAGCACACGGTCCTCGCGGAAGTCCTGATATTCGACCCCGTTCGACTCGCCGTCCGGCCGCTCCTTCCATAGCGGCTCGAAGCCGCCGGGCACTAGGTCCACGATCGCGAGGTTGGGGACATGGGCGCCGTCGAGCGAGCGCAGGCGCAGGCGCACGGTGTAGTCGCGCCCGAGCTCGGCGGCCTTCACCGGCTGGTCCTTGTCGTCGAGGATCTCGCGGAACACCTCGAGCTTGCGGCGCACCGGCTCCTTCGGGACGGCGAGGTCGTAGCCCGACTGGGTCGTTTGATAAAACATCCGCCGCGAGGAGAGGTTCTCCACCGAGATCGCCTTCGCCGCCGGCGTGAACGGCGCCTTGCTGAACAAGCCCGGCGGCAGAACGAGGGCCTGGCGGCCTCCGGCCTCGCGGACCTCGTCGAGACGGACCTCTCCCGGCTTCAGCTCTCCCGCCGTCGACGCATAGGCGTCGAGGGCCAGTATCGCGTAGGCGGCCGAGAGCGAGTTGTAGCTTCCTCTCTGGAGAGGCGCCACCACGCGCAGCACGGCGTCCGCGTCGAGCAGAGCCAACCTCGCCGGGAAATGCAGGGCGAGCAGGTAAAGGTATTGAGCTTCATGGATCGAATCGTCATAAAACCATTCCCAATCAGGAGTCCTCGCTTCCCCGGTGGAAACGCCGTTCATCAACGCGTCGGCCTGCCCGTCGAGATGCAGCATCGAATAAGACGACGCGAGATAGGCCGCGGTCAGATCCTTGCGCCAGCTTTTGTCACCGTTCTTCTCGAGCCGCGCGCGCATGCCGTTGATCAGCGGCGTGGTGACACGGCCGTTTCGTGTCAGCACATAGATCGCGTAGGCCTGCACGCGAGGCGGCGCATCGAGGCCGGGCGCGCCGGAGGCCAGGGCGTTGAGGTAGACGAGCGCGCGCTCCAGCAGCTCGGGCGGCACCGAGTAGCCCTTTTCCTTCGCCTCCGTCAGGAAGTGCGCGGCGTAGACGGCCTGGAACGGCGAGACGTGCGAGTTGGCCGCCCACATGCCGAAGGCTCCGTCCTCGTTCTGCCGCGAGCGCAGGATGTCCACGGAACGAGCCAAGTTAGCCTCGATAATCTCGGGCGCGTAGCCGAACTCCGGGCGATGGCGCAGGATGAGGGCGGGGAAGGTTTGGCTCAGGACCTGCTCGGTGCAGCCGTAGGGATATTTCTGCAGGTACTGGAGCAGGCCTTTGGCGAGAACGAGCGGGAGCGGCGACACCGAGGCCTCGAGCGTGCGAAAGGACGGGTAGAGCTTGCGGGGCGTGGGCGCCTCTTTGCGCCCGGATTTCAGGTGCCCCGTTTCGAGTGTCACCTGATAGGGCATGGAGGGACGCACGCTCAGGGACACCTCGCGCCGGGCCGTCTCCGAGGAGATGGACGCCTCGAAGGTGAGGGCCGCCGCGCCAAGGGAGGGCCGCGATCGCAGGCGGAACACCGCGACGGACTCATGATTCTCTCCGATCGTGATGGTCTTCAAGCTTTCACCCATGACCTCGAGGTGCCCGGAGGTTTTCAGCGCGACCCGCGCGACGGCGTTCGGTCCCGAGCCCTTCACGCCGTTGGCCACGGCGACGCTCGCCTCGAAATCGTCTCCCGGCGCGACGAACAAGGGCGCGTTGGGCGACAGCACGATGGCCTGGCGAACAAGGATCTTCTTTTGAACGACGCCGATCGAGCTCGGCTCCGCGGCGACGGCAGTCACGCGCAAGGTCCCGTTGAAGGAATCAGGCACTCGGAAAGAAATCTCCTTGCCCTCGGGGCCGGTTTCGAGCATCCCTGACCAAAATACGGCGGGCTTATCCCTTCGCCGCTTGAACGGATTAAGATTGCGCCCCGCCGCGTCCCAGCCATCCTTGTCGCCGCCCGGAGCCATCACGGACATCGACATGCGGTACTCGGGAAGCAGCAGGTCGAGGATCTGGTAGGTGCGGACCTCCAAGGCGCGCTTGCGCAGGAAGTGCGCGAGCGGATCCGGGATCTTCCAGCCCGCGGCCTGAAGAATGCCCTCGTCGGCGGCGAACACGGCCACGCGCGCGCGGCGCGGCGTCCTCACGCGGAGCGTGCAGAGCTGTCCCGGCTTCAGATCCTCCGGAGCCTCCAAGGTCACGGGCAAGGTCCGGCGCGTGCGGCTCACGCTGAACGCGGCGACGCCGTGGGAGAGAGGGCTCATGAAGATCTCCCGCGAATCCGGCGAGCGCAGGTAGGTGACGGTCACATAGGCGTTGCCTTCGACGCTGTCGGGCAGGCGGATGCTTTGCGTCGAGGCGCTGAGCGACGACTGGAACCACTTATGCGCGTACACCCTGTCGCGCTCGATCGAGATCAGGCCGGCGCCGGCGTACGGCGCCTTGAGCTGCAGCTCGATGAGTTCGCCCGGCGCGTAATCCGTCTTCTCCAGGCGCAGCTGCAGCTCGGCGTTCTTCTCCAGGCTCCGGGACAGATTCCCGTGGCCCGCGACCGAATATCTCAGACGGTTGAGCTCCTCTCCGGTCGCGTCGCGCAGTACGAGGGCGTAATCGCCGGGAGACGAGGTGTCCAGACGCAGCGGCCGCGGGCCTGCTGGAAGGTTCATGGTCCTTGAGGAGACGAACAGCTCCTTCTTGACCGACTGGTAGCGGTACAGATCATCGGGCCCCTTCACGAGGGCAGAGACCCAGCGTTCCTCGAGCAGCTGGATCGTGATGGAAGACGCGGCTACGGCCCGGCCTTCCGGGCCCAACGCCGCGGTCATGATCGTGCGCGTGCTGCCGCGCGGCACATAGCGCAACTCGCCGTCGGGCTTGAGCCCCACGAGATAGGGCCGCGGCGAAACGAGGACCGCCGCTTGGGCCGCGACGCCGCGCCCGCCCTCGGCCTCGAAGCCTTCGGCCGTCAGCTCGAGACGGTAGGTGCCCTCCGCGAAGCGCGCAAGCGGCATGTCGAACGACGCGGCGCCTTCGGCGTCGGTCTTCGTCTCCTCGAGATATTCCGAGAAGCTTTTTTTCGCCGCGGCCGGATCGAAGAAGGAGTACTCCGCGAACGCCTTGAACGACGGAGCCGCCGGCGATAGCTTTATGTGGCCGGAAACCTTCCGGCCTTCCGCGGGGGTGCCGAACAGATTGTGCAGGCTGATGGCGGCCTTGAGATCCTTCGGCGAGACCCAGCCCTCGGTTCTCTCCTCGGAGAATCGCGCCGTGATCCTCAGCCGGTCCGGCAGGAATTCCTCGACGCGCACCGTCGTCGAGCCGAGCAGCCCCGCGCGGCGGCCGTCTTTGACGATGTAGACGCAGATCTGGAAGGAGCCCGTCGGCCCGTTCTCCTGTGTCTGATAGTCCACCGCTTCGAAGCCCGCCGCGGACAGGGGGAGCTTGACCTTCTTCACCTCGAGCCCGCGCGGATCGAGCACGGAGACCTCGAGCGGCACGCCGGTGAGATCCTGGCCCCACACCGCTGGCCGCACGATGATCCCCGCGTGGAAGGCCTCGCCCGGCCGGTAAAGCCCGCGGTCGCTGAACAGGTAGGCGGACAGCTCCCGTTCTCGGCCCTGCGTGGTGTCGCCGCCGACATCGAAGCGCGAGACGTCGAGGCGGCGGTCCTGTCGGTCGAAGGGCAGAAAGGCAAGGTCTCCGTCATGGCGTACGACGAACGCGGCCGGCTTGCGTTCGCGCTTAAAGCCGGTGAGGTCGGGCAGGCGGGCGCGCCCGGACGCGTCGGTGAAGGCGCTCGCGATCGGCAGGCCGTTGACGCCGACGGCCTCGACGCGAGCCCCGGCGACGGGCTCTCCGGTCGCGAGCGATTGCACGAAGACATCCCGGGTTTGATCGGCGTTCTCCTTGACGAGCACCCCCAGGTCGGTGATCAGGATGAAGCGCGTGTCGGCGGAGCCGGTCGCGCGCTTGAGCGTGGCATCCCAGCCCTCGGCGCGAAGGAAAAAGAGGCCGTTGCGCGTGCCGGAGCCTGGAGCCTGCAGATGCGGCGTGAAATCGAACGCGAAGAAACGCAGGCGATCGGGCTCGATGCGGTCGAACCGGCGCACCTCCTCGAAGCGCTCGGTGATGTTGTCCTGACTGAATGAATAATTATGGAAGCTCGGATTGGAGAAGTCGCCGTCGGTCTGGCTCGCCAGATTATTGAGCTCGCTCGGGCGCACCCGGCCGACCTCGAGGCGCACCGCGCGCTCGCCGAGCGAGTAGAGTGAGATCTTCTTCTCCCCGGACAAGCGAAGGAGCGCTCCTTCATGCAATATCTTGATCTCGCGGGGGAATTCGGGCAGAGGCACCACCGAGTCGAAGTCCGAAGCCTGGACATAGCCGCCGTAGGCGACGAGCCCACGGCCGATCTTCACGTACATCCGTGCTCCCGGCGGAGCCCGGAGCTTGAAGCTGTGCACGGACGGATATTCCCGCTCGGCCGTGATCGGCGACAGCGTCACCGCGGTGGATTGAGCGAGGGTTTCGGGCCCGATCTCGGAGGGATCGTGCCAATAATAGTTCGCCTGGGCGGGACGCCCAGGCGCCGCGGGCCGACCGGTTGGAAGAATCCACGCTTTGATGCTTGCCGCGAGCTGTTTTTCACCGACGCCGCCGGAAGCCTCCACGACGAGCACCTGCTCGGGCTCGAGCTTGTCGTTGCGCACGATCTGGGATCGGGCGCCCCGGATCCGGAAGTAATCGTACATGCTCGGCACGCGCACCGAAGCGCTGAGGTCGCTCGAGGTCTCCGGGCCTCCGAACAGGGGCTTCACGCCCGCTGTGGCGCGCAGCTCCATCATCGCCGCCTCGATCGGTATGGGGAGAGGCTCGGAGGCGACATGGGCCTCTCCGTGGAACTTGTCGTAGGAGACGGTGAACTTGTGCGGGACCCGGTCGCGGTCGAACAGCCCCTGCTTCTGTCCGGTCATGATCAGCGTCAGCCGTTTTTCGAACGCGTCGGTGTCGACGGGATGGCTGAAGCGGAAGGTCGCGGCGACCTGCTTCAGCGCGGGGTCCCGCGGGTCCACGTGGAATTCGGACGAGACGAGCGCCGCGGTGAAAGGCGCCGTGCGCACGCGGCCTTCCAGGCTTTCGAGCCGGACATGCGCCGGAAAAAAACCCCGCTCGAAGCGTACCGTGTATTCCCGGCCCGCCGGCCAGTCCTCGGAGGGCGTGAAGACGATCTCGTGATCGCTCGTCCAGGACCAGGTGCCGCGCACACGCGGCTCGATCGACAGCCCGCGCTTGACCGGCCTGCCGATGTCCTCGAGCCTTGCCGCCGAATCAGAAAACGAGATCCTGATCGGCTCGGGGCGGGCTCCGTCCTTCAGCGGCGTCGGCCCCGGCCCGGCCGCGCTCCACGAGAGGAGCCGCGGCTTGGGGCGGGAGGACATCCAGGCGTTGGCCGCGACGAGGGCCAGGAGCAATGCGAGGAGTCCGGAGGCCGACCTGAATTGACCGCCCGGCCCTTGGAACCAGCGGCGAAGTGCTGCGAATCGATCCATATGGCGTCCCCCATCCGAGATACTCGGGGGGGACGCCGGAACTTACGGTTTAAAAGGGGACTTCTTCGATCGTCTCGTCGCCGCCCGAGGGCTTCGAAGAGGCGCTCGCGGGCCGGCCCATGCCGCCTCCGGAGCCGCCTTCGCGCTTCTCGAGGAACTGGAAGTCGTCGACGTAGACGACCATCTTCGACGCCTTCTTGCCGTCTTCCTTGCCGGTCCACTCTTCAAGGACGAGGTGGCCTTCGACGTAGATCTGCTGTCCTTTCTTCAAAGAGGACTCGATGAGGTCGGCCGTCTTTCGGCCGGTCTCGCGGTTGAACGCCTTCAGGTCGATCCAGACCGGGACGTCTTCCCAGGCGCCGGTGTCCTTGTTCTTCTTGCGGTTGTTGACGGCGAAGCCGACATTGGCGACCTTGCCGCCGTTGCCGAAGGTTTTGATCTCCGGGTCGCGGGTGAGACGGCCGATCAGCATGACTTTATTCAGGTTCGCCATTGGGGACTCCGTGCGCCGAGATTAAAACGTCAGGAATAGAGTAGCAGAGAGAGCGCCGTCAGCGCGACGCTTTGACGGTCCAGGCGACGATGCTCGCGAAGGTCGCGGGGTCGTCGAACATCTGCACTCCGTGCCCGCCCGGGGCGTAGAGCACGGCCGCGGCTTTGCTGGATTCGAGCTGCCTCACACCGACGAGGGCGTAGCCGTCGGGCGGAGAGGCGGCGGCGAAGGTCTTGAGCCCTTTTCGCGTCTTGAGTAAGACGCCTCGATAATTGCCTGAGGGCGAGAGCAGGAGCAGGAAGGGCGCCGTTTTGCGTTCGGACGCGACGACCGACGCGAGGTTGGCCCCGATCGAGGCGCCGCCGAAGGCGATGCGTCCGTCCGGCACGCCCTTGGATTTGAGCCAGACGGCCGCGCCGCGCAGATCCTCGGCGGCGGCGGGCCAGGCGCCCCAGGCGTCGAAGCCGGTGTGGTCCGTCGAGCCCTTGGGGCCGAGGCGGCTTCCAGCGTGGCCGCGCAGGTCGAGCGCCAAAGTGCCGATGCCTTTGGCGGCTAAGGCCTCGGAGAAGCGCGCCCACTCGACGCCCGCGCTGCCGACGCCGTGCGCGAGGACGATGGTCGCGTTCCCTTTAGACGCGGGGCGATAGGATGCCGCGATCGTCCAGCCGTCCTTCGTTCCGAAGGTCACGGCTTGGGCGGCGGCGAGAACGACGGCGGCGACCGTCACCGGCATCGCATCGCCAACTCGTAGCCCGCGTTGTAGACCGCGAACACGCTGTCCTGCACGCGCACGACGCTGCGCATGAGCTCCTCGGTCTTGTTGCTGAAGTTCCTGTCGTTGGCCCAGTTGTTCTGGATGACGATGCCGCGCACGCCGCTCATGTCGGTGAACAGTGCGTTCAGGGTGAGCTGTAATTGCTGGACCTGCCCGAGGATCAGCAGGCCGGTCTGGTACATCTCCGGGTCGGGCAGCGCCTGCGACTGGGCGATGCGCTGGCGCGCCGTCAGGTAGTAGAGGTTCTGGCGCACCTGGTCGCACCCCGTCGTCAGCGTCTCGAAGTTGTTGATGATCGTGTCCAGGCTCGCCTGGGGGTCGGGCTGGGCGTACGCGTAGCGCAGATTGTCGCCCTGGGCCTTCACGTATTGATGGATCTGCGCGAGGTTGGCCACCTGCTGCGCCACCTGCCCGGCGATGGCCTTCATCACCGGGATCATCATCGGGTCGCTTTGCTGGCGCGCGAGCCTGTCCCGCGCGGTCAGCAAAGCATCCCAGAAAAAGCGCTCCTGCCACAGCGTCGGGGCCGCGTTGTCGAGCGCCGCCGCCGGCAGGGCCGAGGCGATGAAGAGGGTGGCGAAGAGCAGTTTTCGCATCGGCCTTAGTATAGCGGAAAACCCCGGGGGTGTCAGGCCCACATGAGAATTCAGCGAGTTGTTAAGCCTGGCCCTCGTCGTTTCGCCGTTAACTTTGTTAACATGGAGCCATGGACATAGACGACGTGCTGGCCCTCACGGGACGCCTGTTTGTGGCCATTATTTTTCTCGCGTCGGCGTTCGGCAAGATCACCAACTTCGACGGGACCTTGCAGTTCATGGACTCGCACGGCATGCCGGCTGTGAACCTCCTCTGCGTTGGGGCGATCCTCGTGGAGGCGCTCGGCGCTGTGGCGCTCATCCTCGGCTACAAGACCCGCTGGGGCGCGGCCGCGCTCGCGGTGTTCCTCGTCGCGGCGACCTGGATCTTCCACACCGCCCCCGATCAGCGCATCCAGCTTCTGAAGAACCTCGCGATCCTGGGCGGGCTCCTGAACCTGATCGCGCAGGGGCCGGGCGATATCAGCCTCGAGGGCGGGAGCAAGTCTTGAGCAAGGAAAAAGCTACCCATCAGGTCCTCGCCCGCAAGTACCGCCCCCAGGGCTTCGAGGAACTCGTCGGCCAGCCCGCCGTCTCCCAGACCCTGTCCAACGCACTGACAACCAAGCGCATCCATCACGCCTATCTGTTCACTGGCCCGCGCGGATGCGGCAAGACGACGACGGCCCGCATCCTCGCGAAGGGCCTGAACTGCGCGAAGGGCCCGACGCCGACGCCCTGCGACGACTGCACATCCTGTCAGGAGATCGCGCTGTCCTCGAGCCTCGACGTCATGGAGATGGACGCGGCCTCGAACACGAGCATCGACGATGTCCGTGAGATCATCATCGAGACCGTCGCGCTCGCGCCGACGCGCGACCGCTATAAGATCTTCATCATCGACGAGACGCACATGCTCTCGAACGCGGCCTTCAACGCCCTTCTCAAGACCATCGAGGAGCCGCCGCCGTACGTGGTCTTCATCCTCGCCACGACGGAGGCGCATAAGGTCCCCTCGACCATCGCCTCGCGCTGCCAGCGCTTCAAGTTCCGCCCCGTCGGGCCGGAGCCGCTGGCCGAGTACCTGGCCGGGATCGCCAAGAAGGAAAAGGTCTCCGTCGAGCCTGAGGCTCTGTCGCTTCTGGCGCGGGCGGCGGAGGGGTCGCTGCGCGACGCGATCAGCCTGCTCGATCAGTGCCGCTCGGGCGGCGAGGGCAAGGTCACGGTCGAGTCCGTGCGCGAGATGTTCGGCTTCGTGCCCCAGGACCTGCTGATCGGAGTGGCGTCCGCCCTGCTCGCGCGCGACCCCAAGGCGCTCGCGGGCTGGCTTAAAAAGATCTACGAAGAGGGTGTCGAGCCCGCGCAGCTGCTCAAGGATCTGCGCGCGGCGATCGAAGGCGCGTACCTCGTCAAGCTCGGCGCGGGCGAGCCGGTGGACGCGCTTTGGACCAAGGCGCTTTCGGGCGCTTCGGCCGAGGGCCTCGGCTTCCTCCTGAAGCGCCTTAACCGCGCGCTTGAGGAGCTCCGCTACGGCGATTCCCCGCGCCTGGCCCTTGAGCTCGGGTTGTTCTCCGCGCTCGAGGCCGCGCACGACCTCGGCGCCTGGGCCGCGCGCCTCGAGGCGCTCGAGAAGCGCCTCGCCGCCGGCGGCGGCGGCCCCGCCCTGTCGCCCGCGCCCTCATTATCGGCGCCCCGTCAGGCGCCGGCGCCAGTTCAAGACGAGATGGACGAATCCGAGCCCGAAGACGAGCCTGCTCCATCGGCCGGCCCCGCATCCCGGAGCCCCGGGCCGGCGATTCCGCCGCCGCATGAAACGACCCCCGGCGGCTCCATTTCATGGCCCGCGCTCGTCGAGGCCGTTTCCAAAGAGAAGATCACGCTCGGGGCCGCCTTGGAGAAGGGCCGCGGCGCGGCGAAGCCCGGCGGGGGCTATTCGATCCAGTTCGCGAAGGCGTTCGATCTCGACATGGCCAAGCGATGCGTTCCGTTGCTTGAGGCCGCGCTCGCGCGTCTGGCCGGGCGCCCGGTGGCCCTCGAGCTCTCGCTCGGCGCGATCGACGCCGCTCCGGCGAGCGACATCGTGGACCGCTCCATGCCTGAGCCCGTGACCGGCGCGGAGGCCCCTCCCGGCACGCGCTGGAAGGACATCGGCGAGGGCGCTTCGGGCGGCGGGGCCGGCGGGCTTAAGAACGCTGAGGGCGTGTTCGGCGGCAAGGCTCGGATCATTAAAAAGCCCCAGCAATGAAAGCTTTCGAGCGCTTGATCTCCGCGTTGAAGCGCCTGCCGGGCGTCGGACCGAAGCAGGCCGAGCGCTTCGCCATCCATCTTCTACGCGCGCCGCGCACCGAGGTCGAAGGCTTCGTCGACGCGCTGCGCGAGGCGAAGGCCTCGATGCGCCTGTGCGCTCGCTGCGGCGACTTCACCGACAAGGAGATCTGCCGCCTGTGCTCGGACCCCGGGCGCGACGCGACCCTCATCTGCGTCGTCGAGGAAACCCAGGACCTGGCCGCGCTCGAGCGCTCACGCGCCTTCAACGGCCTTTATCACGTCCTCCACGGCTCGCTGTCCCCGCTCGACGGCATCGGCCCCGACCGCATCAAGGCCAAGGAGCTCGTCGAGCGCGTCCGTGTCGGCGGCGTGCGCGAGATCGTGCTCGCCACTGATCCCGACACCGAGGGCGAGGCGACCGCCCTTTATCTGGCCCAGATTTTAAAGCCTTTCTCGGTCAAGGTCACGCGCATCGCGCACGGCGTGCCACTGGGGGGCGACCTCGATTACCTCGATGAGCGCACTTTGTCCTACGCGCTGTCGGGGCGACGCGAGGTCTAGGAGACATCATGCGCTACGAAAACGTGCTGGAAGCCATCGGCAACACCCCGCTCATCCGCATCAACAAGCTGGCGAAGGGCCTCAAGCCCAAGATCTACGCGAAGGCCGAGTTCATGAACCCCGGCGGCTCCGTCAAGGACCGCATCGGCGTGGCGATGATCGACGACGCCGAGCGCCGCGGCCTGCTCAAGCCCGGCGGCACCATCGTCGAGGGCACCTCGGGCAACACCGGCATCGGTCTGGCCCTCGTCGCGGCCCTGCGCGGCTACAAGCTGATCTTCACGATCACCGACAAGCAGTCGCGCGAGAAGATCAACCTGCTCAAGGCGCTCGGCGCGGAGGTCATCGTCTGCCCGACCGCCGTCGAGCCCGAGGATCCCCGCTCCTACTACTCCGTCGCCGATAAGATGACCGCGGAGATCCCCGGCGCGTACCATCCGAACCAGTACGAGAACCAGGAGAACCCCAAGGCGCACTACCGCACGACCGGCCCCGAGCTCTGGAAGGACTCCGACGGCAAGATCACGCACTTCGTCGCTGGCATGGGGACGGGCGGCACCATCAGCGGCGCGGGCAAGTATCTTAAGGAGCAGAATCCGAAGATCAAGCTCATCGGCGCGGACCCTGTCGGCTCGCTGTATTACGACAAGGTCGTCAACAAGAAGCTCGGCGTCGCCAAGCCTTACGTTGTTGAAGGCATCGGGGAGGACTTTTTTCCGGGCACCATGGACCTGAAGATCATGGACGACGTGATCGTCACGCCCGACCGCGACTGCTTCGTGATGACGCGAAAGCTCGCGACGATGGAGGGCATCCTGACCGGCGGCTCCGGCGGGGCGGCGATGGTCGCGGGCCTCGAGTACGCCAAGAAGCTCACCGAGAAGGACTTCATGGTCATCCTCCTGCCCGACACGGGCATGCGCTACCTTTCCAAGATCTACAACGACGAGTGGATGAAGGAGAACCAGTACTTCGAGAGCGAAGTTCCTCTGAAGGTCGCCGACATCCTCGCCGCCAAGCGCAAGCACGGCAAGGCCGGGAAGCTCGCGACGGCCAAGCCCACCGACACGATGTTCGCGGCAATGGCGTTGATGCGCAAGCACGACATCTCCCAGTTGCCCGTCTTCGAGAAGGACAAGGTCGTCGGGACCATCATGGAAGACGAGGTCCTCGGCCACATGCTCAAGGGCCGCGACATCAAGAAGATGATCGTGCGCGAAGCCATGACCCAGGCCTTGCCCGTGCTCGCCCCCGAAGCGCGTGTCGAGTCCGTCCTGCGTTACTTCACGCCCGACCGTCCGGCCGTCCTCATCAAGACGGGCAAGTCCGCCTACGACATCGTGACCAAGTACGACGTCGTCAACGCCGTTTCCCGCGCCTCGGAGAT
>CAZIBN010000016.1:0-6857 GCA_964537395.1 uncultured Elusimicrobia bacterium | reverse complement strand
GAGCCGAAGCCCGAACCGAAGGCCGAGCCAAAACCTGAGCCCAAGCCGGAACCGAAGCCCGTGGTGAAGCCGGCCCCCGCGGCCGCCAAGGCCGTCGGCCCTGAAGAGGAATTCGCGTTCGCGAAGGCCGCGGCCGAGGACTCGGAGAGCAGGATCCAGGAAGCCGCGATGGATGAGCTCGCCGTGTTCGTGCGCCGCCACCCTGCCTCTGAGCAGGCTCCCGAGGCCATGCTGATCCTCGCCGGTCTCAAGCAGAAGAACGGCGACTGGCAGCCCGCGACCGCCTCCTTGCTCCGCCTCCTTTATGAATACCCGGACACGAAGATCGGCCTGCGCGCGAAGTCCGACTACCTGACCGTGGTGGATAAGAAGGCGTCGCGCCGCCACCGCCCGATCCTGAGCGAGCTCGTGAGGCTGCCGGAGACCGCCGACAAGGCCGACCGCCTCTCCGCGCTCTGGCAGAAGCTCGCGCAGCTGGCCCCCGACGCGCTGTACGAGCCCGTCGCCGCCGAGATCCGCGAGTTCACCGTGCGCTTCCCCGGCCATAAGGACGGCGACAAGCTCCAGGCCGCGCTGGCGCAGCTGCACTCGGCCAATGACAAGCCCGCCGCGGCGCTGCTGTCCTGGCGCAAGCTTCTCGCGCTGTACCCGGAGAGCCCCGCCCGCCCGCAGGCTCAGATGGCGATCGGCGACCTCTACGCCGACGCCCTTCGCGATCCCAAGAAGGCGATCGACGCCTACCAGGAGCTCGTCGAGAAGTACCCGAAGGCGTCTGAGGTCCAGGCCGCGCTCGAGAACTCGGCCCGGCTCTTCGACGACAAGCTTCGACAGTACGCGCTCGCCGTGGAGATGCATGAGCGGATCGTGAAGCTCTTTCCGAAGACGCCCGCCTCGCTCAAGTCCCTCAAATCGATCGCCAAGCTCCAGCGCGACCGGCTGAGCGCCTCCGAGGACGCGGTGAAGACCTTGATGCGCCTCTCCTCGATGCACGGCGGCCAGGACGGCATCGACGCGCTCCTGCAGGCGGCGGATTGGGAGCGCCGCGATTTGAAGGACTATGTGCGCCAGGCCGAGATCCTGCGCAAGGTCTCCGACGACTACGCGGGCGCCAAGGAAGCGCCCCAGGCCCTTTACGACGCGGCTGGCGTTTATGAGGACTCGCTCAAGGACAACGCCAAGGCGATCGAGCTCTACAAGGAAGTCGGGACCAAGTTCCCGTCCCACAAGCTCGCGAAGAAGGGTGCGGACCGGATCGCCAAGCTCGAGAAGTCGAACTGACGCCCGGGCACAACCCCTAGTCCTTCGGGTAGTTTTACCGATTTCGCGAAACGTCGCGAAGGGTCATACTGGGGCATGGACAGGAACGGCGACGTCTACCATCAGATCTTCGCGTGCCATCCTCACGCGACCATCCTGTTCGGTCTCATGGACGGCCTCATCGAGGACGCTAACGACGCCGCGCTCGCGCTCTATGGCTACGGGCGCGAGGAGATGATCGGGCTGCCGTTCTCGGCGCTCGCCGCCGCGCCTGAGGCCAAATTGCACAAGCGCAAGGACGGCTCGATGCTGGCGATCGAGGCGCACCGCTCGACCCTGAACATCGGCGGCCGGGAGGTCGGCGTCGCGGTGATCCGTGGGATGTCGGGCGAGGGCGGAGCCGCGTTGGACCTGGGCGGCATCCTGGCCTCGATCCTCAGCCTCACTGAGATGGCGATAGCGGACCTACCCTTGGGCGATCCGGCGCGTCTGAACCTTGAGGAGATCCGGCTCCTGAGCCTGCGCGCGGTGGATCTCTCGCTGCCGCTTAAGGTCTGAAAGCCCGGCATCGCGCCCTATTGAGGGGGGGCTCGCAATTTTCTAGAATGACCGCGATGCCCACCGCCAAGCCGTCCGCCGTTAAAACGACTTCCAAATCCGCCCCCGCGGCTGATCCGTATAAAAAGTTCGGCGCCGCCAAGCTTCTCAAGATCCA
Organism: uncultured Elusimicrobia bacterium; assembly: GCA_964537395.1. GTDB lineage: Bacteria > Elusimicrobiota > Elusimicrobia > UBA1565 > UBA9628 > GWA2-66-18. Next base: position 4,885 of record CAZIBN010000016.1, on the reverse strand, counting down.
CGAGCTGATGGTCCGCGCCCGGCTGCTGGAAGAACGGCTCATCAAGATGAGCAAGGGCGGCGACGGCTTCTTCTGGATCGGCGGCCCCGGCGAGGAAGCCTTCAACGTGCCCCTCGGCCTCCAGGTCAAGAAAGGCCACGGCGTGAACTTCGATTTCCTGCACCTGCATTATCGCTCGGCCGCCATCGTCATGGCGATGGGCGCCAAGCCTATCGACGCGCTCCGCCAGATGCGCTCGGTCGCGACGGACCCTTACTCCAAGGGGCGCAACTTCGTCAACCACTACGCGATCCCCGAGCTCAACGTCGTGCCGGTCTCTCCGACGATCGAGACGCAGTACGCGACCTCGATCGGAACCGGCATCGCGCAGGCCCGAGCCAAGACCGACGCGATCACCATCGTCAACGGCGGCGACGCCGGCACGGCCGAGGGAGATTTCCATTCCTGCCTCGTGTGGGCCAACCGCCCCGCGCTCCCGCTCCCGATCCTCATCATCGTCGTCAATAACGGCTACGGCATCTCGACCGAGACCCATACCCAGCACGGCGAGAAGAACATCGCCGATTGGGCGAAGGTGTTCCCGGGCATGCCGGGCAAGACCATCAACGGCAACGACGTGCTCGAGTCGTGGGCGGCGCTCGAGGAGGCGTTCGCGTACATCCGCAAGAACCGCAAGCCCTATCTCCTCGAGGCACGATGCAGCCGCCTGTACGGGCATTCCTCGTCCTCCGGCGCCAACCGCATCCCCGAGGCGGACTGCCTCGAGATGCTCGAGAAGGCGATGATCGACCGCGGCCTGGCCAAGGCCGCCGATTTCAAGAAGACCTGGGACGCCGAGGCGGCCGCTCTCGACGCGGCGCACGGCCAGGTCAAGTCCGAGCCGTTCCCCGCCGTCGAGACCGTCTGGGAAGACGTGTTCGCCGACGGACTCCCGCCGTCTTATCCGACCAAGGGAGGCAGCTGACACATGGCCAGCATGGCGCAGGCCATCCGCATGGCCCTCCACTACGGCGAGCAGAACCTCGGCGTCACCGAGATCTTCGGCGAGGACGTCGGCCCGCCTCTGGGCGGCGTGTTCACCGCTACTCAAGGATTGGAGAAGGCGTGGAACGCGCCCCTCGACGAGCGCGGCATCATCGGAGCGGCATTGGGGCTCGCGTGGGCGGGCGGACGGCCTGTCGCTGAGATCCAGTTCGTCGACTACATCTTCAACGTCATCGACATGCTCAAGCTCGCCGCCAACGGCCACTGGTCGTCGGGCGGCCGCTACAAGACGCCGCTGGTCGTGATGACGCCGACCGGCTCGGGCATCCACGGCAGCATGTATCACTCCCATTCGTTTGATTCGATCGCGACCAAGCTGCACGGCATGAAGGTCGTCTGCCCCTCGACGCCGATCGACGCGTATGGCCTCATGATCTCGGCGATCAAGAGCGACGACCCGGTGCTTTTCCTCAAGCCGAAGGCCCTGCTGCGCTCGAAGGGCGAGGAGCTCATCCCCGGCGAGCCCGCCGACGAGAAGCTCCTGCACGGCATGATCGACGCGCCGCTCGGCGACCGCACGAAGTGGAAGGCGGCGTGGCCGAAGCTGACTGACTACTCGGTCGAGATCGGCAAGGCGAAGATCTCCCACGCCGGAAGCGACGCGACCGTCGTGACGCACGGCCGCATGGCCCCGATCTGCCTCGATGTGGCTCGGAGGTTCGCGGCCGAAGGCCGCGGTTCCGTTGAGGTCCTCGATCTGAGATCCTTGATTCCTTATGATTGGGACGCGATCAAGGCCTCCGTCAAGAAAACCGGCCGCGTCGTCTTCATCAACGAAGAAACGGAGATCACCAACTTCGCGGAGCACCTGATCCGCCGCCTGGTCGACGAATGCTTCTACGAGCTCAAGGTCCGCCCGCGCCTGCTGGCCGGAAAGGCCACACCGGGCATCGCCCTCTCGCCGAACCTCGAGTACTTCCTCCAGCCCCAGACGAAGGACGTCGAGCGCATCGTCTCTGAGATGCTCGCCGATCCGGCGTAGCCTCGTGACCCCGGCCTACCGCGCCCTTCTTGAACGGCTGCGCACTTTCAAGGCGCTGAGCAGCGCCGACGGCCTTCTCGCCTGGGACCACGCGGTCATGATGCCCCCGGAAGGCGGGACCGCGAGGGCCGAGGCCGGCGCCGCGGTCGGCTCCGCCATGCACGCGCTGATCGCGGGCGAGGACTTCGGGCGTTTGCTCGATGCCGCCGAGGCTGAGAAGCCCTCAGGTGCCACCCAGGCCGCGATGCTGGTCTGGGCACGCCGTGAATTCGAGCGCCGCCGCCGCGTTCCGGCCGCGCTCATCGCCGAGATTGCGCGACACTCCGCGCTCAGCCACGACATCTGGGTCGAAGCGAGGGCCAAGAGCGATTTTTCCGCATTCCGCCCGGCTCTTGAGAAGATGTTCGAGCTCAAGCGCCGCCAGGCCGAGGCTTTGGCTCCCTCCGGCGACCTGTATGACGCGTGGCTCGAGGATTTCGAGCCGGGCATGACGACGGGCGAGGCGGCGTCTTTGCTCGAGGCGATCCGCGCCGGTCTGGCCCCGCTGGCCAAGAGCGTCCTCGAGCGCGGCATCGACGCCCCGGTCCTCCCTGGGCTTTACCCGGCCGAGGCCCAGCGGCGCCTCGGCGAGCTGGCCGTGCGCGAGATGGGCTTCGATTTCTCTCGCGGCCGCCTCGACACCGCGGTCCACCCGTTCTGCTGCGGCATGGGGCGCGGGGACGTGCGCATCACCGCGCGCTATCACGAGGACCTGCCGCTGTCGAGCCTTTACTCCTGCCTGCACGAGGCCGGGCACGGCCTCTACGAACAAGGTGTCGCCCCCGAGCTCGACGGAACGCCTCTCGGCGTGGGAGCGACCAGCGCCGTGCATGAGTCGCAGTCGCGCCTGTGGGAGAACGTCGTCGGCCGCAGCCGCGGCTTCTGGAAGCGCTGGACGCCGCGCTATCATGAGGCCTTCCCTCAGACGCGCGCGCTCAGCCCCGAGGACTTCTACCGTGCCGTCAACCGCGTGTCGGCCTCCTGCATCCGCGTCGAGGCCGACGAGCTGACGTACAGCCTGCACGTGATCCTGCGCTTCGAGCTCGAGCGCGATCTTCTCGCCGGCCGCCTGCGCGTGGCCGACCTCCCCGAGGCGTGGAATGCGAAGATGAAGGCGTCCCTCGGGATCGTCCCGCCCAACGACGCTCAGGGCGTGCTCCAGGACGTGCACTGGGCGGAGGGCCTCATCGGCTACTTCCCGACCTATACGATCGGCAACGCGATCTCGCTTCAGCTCTGGGAGGCGGCCCTCGCCGCTCGTCCGGGGATCGTGGCGGAGATCGAGAACGGCGGCGCCCCGTCCTTGCTGTCCTGGCTCGTCGAGAACGTCCATCGCCGCGGCCGCACCGGCACGGCGGCCGAGATCGTCACGGCCGCGACGGGCCGCCCGCTCGATCCGGCGCCCTACCTGCGCTACATGACGAAAAAGTACGGCGAGCTCGCGGGGCTGCCCTCATGACCGCGAGCGTGATCGAATTTCACGACACGACGATCGACGCGATGGCGGTCGAGGACGGCGATCTCGTGCTGGCCTGCAGCGTCTACGTTCAGGAGGCGGACTCGGGCGGGTTCCAGGATGCGCTCATCCGCATCAGGGACGGCGTCTGCGAGCAGGAGGATCTCGAACTCCCGTGCCTGCTCGAGGGGGGAAGCCTCATCTTGAACGGCAAAAGATACGACGACGGCCTTCCCCTGCCGCTGGACGAGGAAGGCGAGGTCGCCTTGCTCCTGGCGCCCGTGGAAGCGGGCGAATTCGTCGTCCGCGGCGCGGCGATCGAGATCGAGCTTCTCGGCCCCCAGGACGAGGCGCAGACGTTCTCGGGCTCCGATGAAAGCCCCGACTCCTGAAATTGATAGAATCGTCCCTATGAGCGCTACCGACGATAAGGAACTTGGTTTCTCGACTCGCGCCGTCCACGCGGGGCAGTCTCCCGATCCGGCGACGGGTGCCATCATGACGCCGGTCTATCTGACCTCGACCTACGTTCAGGAAGCTCCGGAAAAACACAAAGGATTTGATTACGCGCGAACCGTTCATCCCACACGCAATGCCTTGCAGATGAATTTGGCGTCGTTGGAAGGGGCCGCCTTCGGGTTGTGTTTTGCGTCTGGGATGGCCGCCACGTCGACGGTCATTGAAGCTCTTTCTTCGGGAGACCACGTCGTCTGCGGCAACGATCTGTACGGCGGCACCTACCGGGTGTTCACCAAGGTGTTCGCTCGTTTTGGGGTGACATTCACCTTTGTCGACACGACCGATCTGAACGCCGTCGAGAACGCGTTCACGCCCAACACGAAGCTGGTCTGGATCGAGACGCCCTCCAACCCGGTGCTGAAGATCTCGGACATCCGCGCGCTGGCTAAATTGGCCCATGCGAAAAAGACGAAGCTGGTCGTGGATAACACCTTCGCCAGCCCCGCGCTCCAGCGCCCTCTGTCCTTGGGCGCCGATGTGGTGGTCCACTCCACGACAAAATATCTCGGCGGTCACTCCGACGTGATCGGCGGCGCGATCCTCCTCAATGACGAGGCGCTGCACAAGGAATACAAGTTCCTGCAGAACGCCGTGGGCGCGGTGCCCGGGCCTCTGGACTGCTTCCTTCTTCTGCGCGGGACCAAGACTTTGGCCCTGCGCATCGAGCGTCATTGCCAGAGCGCGATGATCGTCGCCAAGCATCTTCTGGCGCATCCCGAGGTGGCCAAGGTCTATTACCCGGGCCTGCCCACTCACGCCGGGCATGATATCGCCAAAGGCCAGATGTCCGGCTTCGGCGGGATGATCTCCTTCGAGCTCAAGGGCGACATGGAGCGGGCCAAGCG
>CAZIBN010000015.1:0-60360 GCA_964537395.1 uncultured Elusimicrobia bacterium | reverse complement strand
TTCAACAAGGTCGAGATCGTCAAGTCTCAGTCCGATGTGATCTTCAACGCTCTGCGCATCGAGTACGCGTCGCGCCCCGAGATGCTGACCATGATCGAGGGCTACCGCAAGGACGTCCAAACGTGGGCCGGGGGCCGCCAGGGCCCCGCCGAGTTCCCCGGCGCGAACAAGGCGAACATCTCGGAGTTCATCGCGGGTCTGAGCCGTGATATCAAGGCGAAGATCGCGGCCGCTCCCCCGGGAACGTTCGCGCCGTCGGAGATCGCGGCGCTCGAGAAAGCGATGACCGACGTCAAGTCCTCGGCCTGGGTCGTGCGCGACGCCAACGGCGGGCCGATCTCCGGCTGGCGCGCCAAGCAATACGTCCGCCTGATGCAGGCGTTCCTCGGCGAAGGCGGCCACCCCACGTTCGTCCGGGAGACGTCGGAAAGCCTTTTCGCGGGGATGCGCACGGAGAATGCGGGGCGCACCAAGCTGCTCAGCGTCGTCGATGGCCTCGAGGCGGACGTCACCGGCTGGATCAAGAGCCGCGAGACGGCGAAGGCGACGGCGACGCCCAAGGAGCTGGCGAAGCTGGAGGAGGCCGGGATGGGCCCGCTGATCGAGAAGATCGAGGCGCGCCTGAAGGCCGCCCCCGGCGAGCTGACGGTGAAGGAGACCACGGCGCTGGCCGAACTCGTGACGAGGATCGAGGGCCTGGACCGCCAAGGCCTGCACTACGGCATCCTGAACTCCGCCCGTCAGGGCAGACCGGTCCAGCTCTTCATCAAGGCGCCCACCAGCCTCGGCAAGACCTTGCTCGCCTACGAGGGCCTGCTCCCGTACCTCGAGGCCGAGGCGGCCGTGAGCAAGCGCAAGGTCATGTTCCTGACCTTCAACACCAAGCTGCAGGCGCAGGCGGAGTTCGACTTCCTCGCTTTCAACAAGCTCGGCTCCGAGGTCAAGTTCGAGACCTACGAAGGCCTTAAGACCATGGTCGCCGAGGGCAAGACGAAGGGCAAGAACGTCGTCGAGGAGTACCTGCTGCTCCAGGACGAGATGGACGCCGCCGGCCAGCAGCCCGCGCTGACCATCGGCATGGTCTCCGGCCGCGTCAGCCGCCTCAACGGCCAGACGACCTTGATCAACGAGAGCAACGCGGGCATCACCTGGGGCCTGAATCGCCTTGAGACGATCCGCGTCGAGGCCGCCGATGTCCAGGCCCAGCGGATCAAGAGCGTGGCCTCGGGCATGTCCGAGGCGCATGTCGAGAAGGGCAAGCTTGGCGCGCTCAAGACCGCCGCCGAGGACGTCAATGAGGCGGTCCGTCAGCTCAAGCGCGCGAAGGGGCCCGTCGAGATGGCCCTGGCCGAGAAGGCCATCGAGACGGGCATGTCCTCCTTGCGGCGCCTGAGCGAGGGCCTGCCCGCGTCCGAGTCGGAGGCGGCGACCACCATCCTCTCCGGGCTCAGCCGCATGAAGGAGGCGCTCGCGGAGCGCCCCGCGGAGAGCCTCATGCGCCGCGCGAACCTCGCCATGGAGATGCAGGACGCCTTCGCGAACCAGAACCGCCTGATGGACCTGGTGAACTCGAAGGATGGCCTCTCACGCCTGCCGATGGAGGCGCGCAAGGCGCGCATGGCCCTCGAGGCCAAGATCGAGCGGCTCGGCAAGGATATCGCCACGGCCGAGGCGTCCGGCAAGCCCCGAAGCGCCGACCGCGCGGCGCTTCTGCGTGAGCAGCTCGATCAGGCGCGCGTTGAAAAGACGAAGGTCCAGCGCTTCGACGGCATGGACGCCTCCTCGCGCCTGATCAGCATCGACGAGCAGATCTCGGCCATCCGCTCGGGCCGGACGCCGGCGGAGCGCCTGACGATCAACCCCAAGCTTTCCCGTCTGATGCGTGAGTCCATCGAGCTCGAGGTGAAGGCGACGCCCGAGTCGGCGGCGAAGCGGGCGGCCGTCGACGCCCGGCTCGACCAGATGCTCAAGTCGATGGGCTCCTCCGACGCCGCCGCTTTGAAGACCTATCGGATGAAGACGGTCGAGGCCTTGAGCCTCGACCGCGAGATCGGCAAGGTGCGCACCGAGATCTCGGCCGCGAACAAGGCCAAGGAGCCGACCACCGCCCTCGAGGCGCGCCTGAGCGAGCTCAACGTGAGCCGTGAGGCGTCGAAGGGGGAGCTGCGCGTTCTCGAGACGAGGCTGGGCGCGGTCAAATCCACACCCAAGCTCGACGGGCTCGTGCGTGAATCGGAGGCGCTCGAGGCGAGCATGCCGGCGGAGCGCCGCGCGGTGCATCAGGAGTATCGGGGCTTGCTCGAGAAGGTGAACGCTCTGAGCGACAAGATGAGCACGGCGGACGCGGCCAGCCGTCCCGCCCTCGAGGCGGAGCGCGCGACCACCCGCGGGCGTCTGCGCACCATCGAGCTCGATCTCAGCGCGAACCCGGCCAAGGGCGACCTGGGCGGGGCTTTGCGCCGCATCCAGGTGCTCTCCTCCGAGGCCGGACGGCTCGAACGTCAGCTCATCGCGTCCGGGGACACGGGCGGCGTCAAATCCGAGCTCAATCAGGTTCGCAGCGAGCGAAAGGCGCTGCAGCGCGAGGCCCGCGCCGAGATCATGAAGCGCTTCGACGATTTCGGCGCGGACATCGTCGCGCTGACGAAGGAAGGCAAGCCGGGCTGGGACAGCCAGGCCAGCCGCCTGGTCGAGCAGCGCCGGGCTCTTCAGGAGGCCTTCGCAGGCGATGAGAGCGCCATGTACGGGGCCTACCGCGAGATGAAGGAGAGCGTGCGGCCGCTCGCGGAGAACCCGCGCCTGACGGAGAAGCCCTACGAGATCCCGGGCGGGCAGGGCCTGGAGCCGGGAGCGGTGCTCAAGCGCGCCGATTTCCTCATCGAACGCGCCCGCACGGTCGAGGCTAAGGCGAAGGGCGGCGGCGCGGGCCCGCTTGAGGTCCAGCTCCGGAAGGCGCGCACGGAGATCGAGGGCCTGTCGGCGGCCAAGGAGTCCAAGGAGTACGTCGCGGCCTTCGACCATCTGCGCAAGCTCGAGATCGACGTGACGCGGGCCGACGCCTTCCATACGGCGAACATCCTTCTCACCCAGATCGACGGCCCCCGCTTCGCCCCGCTCACCAGCGCCAAGCTCATGTGGCAGGCGTTCACCGGAAAGCTGCCGTCCGCCCCGCCCGAGGGCATGGGCCTGACGCGCTATCACTCCGCGAAGATGCTCGAGGCGCTCTATCGGGACCCGATGATGCCGGCCCACCAGCGCGACAACCTGATGTGGTCGTACGTGGGCTCGCTGCTGCTCCCCAAGGGCGTGAGCGGACGCGGCTCCTACGTCCGCACCGAGCTCATCAACATGGTCCAGGGCTTCCACGACAGCGCCGCCGGCGTGCGCGTGGACAACAAGACCGGCAAGTTCAACGTCGTGCACAACGGCCAGTGGTTCGAGTCCATGGACAACGCCTCCCGCCGCTGGTGGGAGCTCGAGTACGGCACGGACCTGACCTTGCCCTACACCCACAACTCGATGAGCACGATCAAGGACGTCACCACGAACAAGAAGTCCTACTTCATCTCCTTGTCGGGCACCGCCGGCAACAAGTTCGAGGCCCATCTGCGCGCCAACAAGATCTCCGTCGTCGGCGAGGGCTCCTCGATGCCGAAGAACGTCCTGCTCGAGGTCGTCAACACGCCCGAGCAGCGCATGGCGCGCGTCGTGCAGACGCTCGAGACCTCGCTGAAGGCGAGCCAGGACCGGGCCGTGCTGCGCAAGACCGACATCATCCCGGCCGAGGCGAAGGCGGGCATCCAGGAGTACATGGCGGCGCGCGGGCTGAAGCCCGGCGATCCCCATGTCATCCAGATCAGCCAGGTGCCCGGCGAGGCGGCCCAGAACTTCCTGCAGGGCATCCGCGCGACCCAGAAGAACACCGCCCTGATCGTGCTCAGCGTCTCGAACACGCGCGAGCTGCGCAAGGTCGAGACCCAGCTCAAGAGGGCCGGCGTCGATAAGAGCGAGATCGCCAAGGTGTTCGCCGACACCGAGTACCTGCGCCAGAACGTGCCCGAGGCGAACGTCCTGGGCCAGATGAACATCGAGGGCCTGACGACCGGCAAGGTGAAGGTCCTCATCCTCGACACGCGCGTCGGCGGCCGCGGCCTCGACCTGAACTTCAAGGGCCAGCGCAACTCCACGAGCCCCGACGCCTTCCGCGGCTACACGACCTTCGAGATGCTCGTTCTCGGCCCCGAGGAGATGTCGGCCGTTCACATGGTCCAGGCCATGGGCCGCATCGACACCGGCCGCACCTTGAGCCAGGCGCCGCGCAAGTTCTCCTTGCTCATGGACATCCAGACCGCGAAGGTGGAGGCTGTGTTCCGCAGCATGTTCGAGCTCGACCCATTCTTCCTCGAGATCCGCAAGGACCCGGTGTTCCATGAGTTCGTCCGGAAGAACGGCGGCCGCATGGACTGGAGCATGGCCAACGATTACCTCCGGTCCCGCGCCGCCGACGGCACGGGCGAGGGCCAGATCCTCTCCCAGCGCGCGGACAAGGCCGTGCGCGAGAATCTGTCCAAGCGGAACCTCGAGGTCGAGGAGAACCTGCTGGTCCAGTCCCAGGTGATCAGCACCCGGCCCGTGACCGAGAGCAAGCACCCCGCTCTCGATAAGATTCGCTGACATTCCGCAATCAGCTAGAATCATCCATGCCTTCCTGGAACGAAGTCGAAGCGCGCCTCGCCAAGCTGGGCGTGCGCCCCGGCGACCTCGAGGAAAGCTTCACGCGCTCCGGCGGCGCGGGCGGGCAGAACGTCAATAAGGTGGAGACTGCGGTGCAGCTCGTCCACCGCCCCTCCGGCATCGCCATCCGCTGCTCCGACGAGCGTTCCCAGGGCCAGAACCGCCTGATCGCGCGCGCACGCCTGGCCGACCGCCTCGAGGGCCTCGCGCGCGAACGCGCCGCGCGCGTGCGCCACGACGCCGAGAAGGCGCGCCGGACCAAGCGCGGGCGCTCCCGCAACTCGAAGAAGATCACCGTCGAGGCCAAGCGCCGCCGCTCGGGCGTCAAGCAGGGCCGCGGCAGCTGGAAAGGGGACGATTAAAACATGGCTCACGCTCTCGACGCCGTACGCTTCCTGCTCAGCGATACCGACCCGGCAAAGCTCGGGATCAGCCTCGCCGAGGTCGCCTTCGTCGGCCGCTCGAACTCCGGCAAGAGCACGATGATCAACGCCCTGTGCCGCAAGGACCTGGCGCGCACCTCGAGCACGCCCGGCCGCACGCGCACGATCAATGTGTACGAGGCCGGCGCGCAGCGCCGCATCGTGGACCTTCCTGGCTACGGCTTCGCCACCGGCCCGGCTTCCTCGCGCGAGGGCTGGGGCGCTATGATCGAGGGCTACCTCATGGGCAGCAAGACCTTGGTCGCGATCTATGTGCTCGTGGACGCGAAATTGGGCCCGACCAAGCTCGATCTGGAGATGCTGCGCTGGCTCCAGTCCGAGCGCCTGCCGTGGCGCGTCGTCGCGACGAAGGCCGACCAGGTCAAGCGTAGCGCGGCGCTGAATCGGCGCCGCGAGGTGGCGCAGGCCGTCGGCCTGATGCCCGAGGCCATGGCCTGGGTCAGCTCCCAGGAAGGCACTGGCATCACCGAGCTGCGCAACGAAGTGGCTAAGCTTATCGGCGTCGCCGGCCAGAAAAGCTAGCTCACGATCTGTGTGCCGTTAAGGGCACGACGACTCGTCCCGGGACGAGCGATTATCATCGAGAATAGATCAACGATAGCCTGGAGAACCTGAGATGATCACTTATCGCCTGATCCCCGTCCTTGCCGCGCTGCTCGCCGCGTCCTTCGCCGCCGCGGCCGACGTCGACCCGCATCTCTGGCTCGAGGACATCGAGGGCAAAACCGCGATCGACTGGGTCAAGGAGCGCAACAAGACCTCGCTGGCGGAGCTCCAGGGTGATCCGCGTTACGAGCCCCTGCATCAGGAGATGCGCGTCATCCTCAACGCGCAGGACAAGATCGCCTGGCCCACCTGGCGCGGCGGCTGGATCTACAACTTCTGGCAGGACGCCGAGCATGTGCGCGGATTGTGGCGGCGCGCCACACTCGCTGAATATCGCAAGAAGGACCCGAAGTGGGACCTCGTCCTCGATTTCGACAAGCTCGGCAAGGACGAGGGCGAGTCCTGGGTCAACAAGGGCGCCGAGTGCCAGGCCCGGCGCCCCGAGCGCTGCCTCCTCAATCTTTCCCGCGGCGGCAAGGACGCCGTCGTCGTGCGCGAGTTCGACGTCGCGCTCTCCACCTGGGTCCCCGGCGGCTTCGTCCTTCCCGAGGCCAAGCATCGCGTCGAGTGGCTCACCAACGACGAGGTCCTCGTCGGCTCCGATTTCGGTCCCGGCACCTTGACCAAGTCCGGCTACCCGCGCACCGTCCGCCGTTGGGCGCGCGGGACCTCCGTTTCCTCGGCCCCGGTCGTCTTCGAGGGCCTCGAGTCCGACGTCTCGGTCGACGCCGGCTCTTACGAGAACGAGGGCGGTCGCCTCGTGATCATCACGGTGTCCAAGACCTTCTTCGAGACCGAGTACCACCGCATGACGCCCGACGGGACATTCCGGCGCCTGGCCTTGCCGCTGGATACCGAGATCCAGGATTGGCACGGCTCGCGCCTGTTCGTGCGCCTCCTCAAGGACTGGACCGTGGACGGCGAGACGCGCAAGGCGGGGACCTTGATCGCGGTCCCCGATGACGCCTACGACGAGAAGGGTCTCACCGGCAAGGTCGAGACCGTCTACTTCCCGAACTCACGCTCGTCCCTCGAATCCGCTTTCTTCGCGGGCGGCACCTTGCATCTCCTGATCCTCGAAAACGTCGTCACCCGCCTGTACACGGCGGAGCGCGAGGGCGCCGCGTGGACGCGCCGGCTTGTGCCCCTGCCCGACAACGGCACCGTGGGCATCGCCGCCTCCGACCCGTTCCGCTCCGAGCTGTTCGTCACCTACACCTCCTTCCTCGTCCCCAGCACGCTCTCCATGATCGCCAAGCCCGGCGCCGCCATCGAGCCCCTGAAAAGCTTGCCGCCTCGCTTCAAGGCCGACGGCCTCGTCGCGACCCAGCTTGAGGCGACCAGCGCCGACGGCACCAAGGTCCCTTACTTCCTTGTGCGTCGCAAGGACGCTCCCCTCGACGGCACGACCCCGACCTTGCTCTACGGCTACGGTGGCTTTCAGGTCGTCTACGGGCCGTTCTACCTTGAGACGGCCGGCAAGGCCTGGCTCGAGCGCGGCGGCGCCTACGCGCTCGCCGGCATCCGCGGCGGCGGGGAGTTCGGCCCCGCATGGCATCAGGCCGCGCTCAAGAAGAACCGTCCCCGCGCCTACGAGGACTTCGAGGCCGTCGCTCAGGATATGATCTCGCGCAAGCTCACCAGCTCCCGCCGCCTCGGCATCATGGGCGGCAGCAACGGCGGCCTTCTGGTGGGTGCGGCGATGACGCGCAAGCCCGAGCTGTACCGCGCGGTCGTCTGCCAGGTGCCCTTGCTCGACATGATGCGCTACCACAAGCTCCTCGCGGGCGCCAGCTGGATGGGGGAATACGGCGATCCCGAAGGCGAGGAGCGTGAGGCGATCCGGGGCTACTCCCCGTACCAGAACCTCAAGAAGGGCGTGGCCTATCCGCGCGCCTTCTTCGTGACCTCGACCAAGGACGACCGCGTCCACCCCGGCCACGCGCGCAAGATGGTCGCGCGCCTGCGCGAATTCGGCAACGATCCGCTCTACTACGAGAACATCGAGGGCGGCCACGGCGGCTCCGCGGACCTCGAGCAGCGCGCGCGGCGCACGTCGCTCGAATATTCCTACCTCTACCGAAGCCTCATCGACTAAGGTAGAATGAAAAAATGAACCACCTCGCCGAGGTCCGCGACCGTCTTCTCGGCGTCGCCGCGCTGCTCCTCGCCTGCATCGTGGCGGGCGCGCTCGGCTACCACTTCATCGAGGGCTGGTCGTTCTTCGACGCCCTGTACATGACCGTGATCACCTTGGCCTCCGTGGGCTACGGCGAGACCCATCCGCTGTCGCCCGCCGGCCGGACCTTCACCATGTTCCTCATCCTGGGCGGGATGGGCATGGTGACCTACGGTTTCTCGACGTTGACCTCGGTTCTGATCGAGGGCGAGCTCTCAGACGCTTTCCGGAGGAGACGCATGGACAAGGACATCGCCAAGCTGACGGACCATTTCGTGATCTGCGGCGCGGGGCACACCGGCGCCGTGATCTGCGCCGAGCTCAAGAAGACCGGCCGGGACTTCGTGGTCGTGGACCTCGACGCCGAGGCCCTGGCCCAGCTCGAGGCAAGGCTCGGATTCGCGTTGCTGCGAGTCGTCGGCGATGGCACCGACGACGAGGTCCTGCTCCGCGCCGGCGTCAAGAACGCGGCCGGCGTGTTCGCCGTGCTCGCCACCGATCAGGACAACGCCTTCGTCGTGCTGTCCGCCAAGGGCCTCAACCCGAAGGCGAAGGTCCTCGTCTGCCAGAAGACCTTGGGCGTGCGCGAGAAGCTGATTCGCAGCGGCGCCGACGGCGTCGTGGACCCCGAGTTCATCGGCGGCCTGCGCATGGCCTCCGAGATGATCCGCCCCGTCACCGTCGGCTTCCTTGATTCCATGCTGCGCAACAAGGACTCGCACTTCCGCTTCGATGAGATCTCCGTGCCTTCGAATTCCGCGCTGATCGGTAAGCCTTTCGGAGACATCAAAGGCGGCGATGGCGGTGCGCCGCTCATCGTGGCCGTCGTCGCGGCCGGCACCGATCGCTACGAGCTGAATCCACCCATCGACCGCGCGGTCAAAGCGGGGGACCGCCTCGTCATCCTCGGCGAGACCGAAGCCCTCGGCGGCCTGCGCAAGCGCGTCCTCGCCTAATTGGGGTCTGACCTCCCGTTGTTGCATTACTCATATCGGAATTTCTTAATCGAGTAATGCAACAACGGGAGGTCAGACCCCGTCCTAACCATTAAAAGCCTGGCACTCTGGCGCGAATTATGCTAGGATAGCTCCACTATGGGACGACCGAAGAGAATCCAGTACGCCGGTGCCTGCTACCTCGTGATCTTGCAGGGGAATAATCGCCAGGACTTGTTCCTGTCGAACCAGGACCGCCGCCAGTTCCTGACGTTGCTCAAGCAATACAAGGAGCGCCACGGCCTCGAGGTGTTCGCTTACAGCCTCCTTGGCAATTCGTGCAACCTTCTCATCGAGACCTCGCAGGCCAACCTGTCGGCCGTGATGCAGGGCTTCAACACCCAGTACACGAAGTACTTCAACGGGGTCCATAACGCCGTCGGCCATGTGTTCCAGGGCCGCTACAAGGCCTACATCGTCGACAAGGACACCCACCTCGCTGAGATGACGCGCTACGTCCACCTCGCCTGCGTGCGCGACGCGCTCAAGGACAAGCCCTGGCGCTACCAGTGGTCCTCCTGCGCCGCCTACGTCGAGGCCGAGCACAAGGAGCCCCTCGTGGACTCCGACCTCGTGCTGCGCAAGTTCGGCAACGGCCGCCTGAAGCAGTCCGTCCGCTACCTTCAGTACATCAAGGACCGCATGAAGACCGCCGGCGACATGGTCCTGCCCGTCATGGGCGGGGTGGCCATCGGCGGGGAGGCGTTCCTGGGCAAGATCTCGGCCCACCGCGAGGTTCCGACGGTGCCGCGGATCGTTCCCGTCGAGGCTGCCCGCAAGATCATCGCCGAGGTGGCCGGCCGCCACGGCCTCACCGAGGAGAAGATCCTCGGCCGGGTGCAGTGGCGTGAGGTCTCCGCGGTCCGCCGCGAGGCCATCCACCGGGTCTGGAAGGAAACCCGCATGGGCGTGTCGGAGCTCGCCCGCCTGTTCCAGCGCACCCCCAGCGCGATCAGCCAGCTGATCCGGTCTTTGGAGTCCGGATCGTCGTCGATGAACTGAAAAAACGCTGATTTTACTTTAATTACTTAAAGCCTGGCACCCAGGGGTCCTTAGTCCCAAGGACCCCTGGGCCATTTAATAAGGGCTTTTTAGGCCCCCAAGGGGCTGACAAGACCGGGAAGTGGGTATATGCTATTGGAAGTGACCCCTCACTCCCTGCGTTTGTTGGGAAAGAAAATCACGGCGACCGCGCTCGCGGCCGCCCTTGTGCTGTCCGGGTCCGGCCCGATCTACGCCCAGGAAATACGCGTCATCTCCGGCCGGAGCTCCGCGCCGGGCTTCGTCGGCGAAGCCGGAGCGTTGTCCCTTCCCAATGTCTTGGCGCCCCTCTCGCCGTTGGCGTTGAACGCCTCTCTGACCCCGAGCCTGGCGCTTCATGCCGCGCCCTCGCTCACTCCGTCGGCCGCGGCGTTCGGCGGGCATGCGCGCGCGCTTCCCGCCCTCGCGAGCCCGTCCATGCTTCCGGCTGCCGCGCCCGCGGCGTCCATCGTGCCGGTCGCGCCCGCCGGTCCGCTCGCCGCGCTCAAGGCCTTCGTCTCCGGCGCTCCTTCCGCCCCGTCCGTCCCGGGTGGCGCGCCCGGCCTCGCCAAGACGCCGGCCAAGCCCGGGGACGCCGCCGTGCTTCCCGCCGAGGCGACCTCCGGCGACGCGAAGGACTTTGCCGACGCCGCTTTCCGCCGTCTCCATGGCGAGGCCGCTGCCTCGGCCTCGGGCGCGGTTCCTGCCGTCGTCGCGACGCCGGAGGCGAAGAGCTGGAAGCGCCGCCTCGGTCTGACCGCCGCCTCTTTGGCCGCGGGCGGCACGCTCGCCGTCGCCAACTCCGGCTCGAAGGCCGCGGGCATGGTTCCCGCCGTCGCGCAGGACCCGTCGAGCTTCGCGGCCGTCGGCCAGTACCTGGGGCAGGCGGGTTATTGGATGGGGAACGCCTTGGCGTTCGTGTTCCCGATTCCCGAGGTGTTCAAGGCCATCCAGGGCGGGAAGGTCGCGGTGCCGGCCTGGCGCGCGGGCATACTCGTCTCCGCGAGCCTGGCGCTCGGCCTCGTGAATGCGACCGTGGCCGGGATGCCCTTGTGGGGCATACAGAACATCTTCGCCGCGACGGTCATGCTGCTCGCCTGGCCCGCGGCCCGCTGGGGCAAGAAGGCCGCCGCCGGCGACGCCGCCGGGCTCGATAAGAAGAAGTCGGCTGTGGCGACCGCGGTGACCGTGGCCGTCTCCCTGGCCGTGTCGGCGGCGGTGTACTACGCGGCCGCCGCGGTGGTGCCGGCGGCGCTCGCGGCCGCGTTCGGCGCGGCCTCGATCGCCGGCGTGACCTTGGGGATCATGGCCGTTACGGGCGGGGCGTTCTTCCTGCTCTTCCTGCCCGACATCATCTCGATCGCGCGCGGGCGCGCCCCGCAGGGCTTCACCCCCGGGTTCTCTTTGATGTTCCTGCTCGCGTCGCTCGGCTTCGTGGTGTGGACCGGCCAGCTCGCCTGGCTCGCCGAGCCCGGCTCGACCCAGCGCGCCCAGTTCGGCCTGTACGCCGCGCTCAACGCGGCCTATGTCCTGGTCTCGGGCGCCAGCTGGTGGGTCGGACGGCGCGCGGCGAAGGCCGTCGTGGTCACCCCGGTCGCCGCCCCCGCGGCACCCGCCGCCGACCTTCAGGAGGCCGGGCCCGCTCGCGCGCCTCCTTCCCGCTTCGCCGGTCTTGTCCAGGCGGAGTCGCGGGCGCACTCCTCCGCCCGGGCCCGCGCGGGCAACGTCCGCCTCCTGCGCGTCTCCGTCGACCTGAGGAGCGCCGGCCCCCGCTGGGTCTTCGCCTTCCACGCTCCCGCCAAGAAGCAGATCCTGACCTACGGTCCCGGCGGCGTGTCGGCGCGCAAGTTCGGCGGCGAAGAGCGCCCCGCGATGCTCCATCCCGAAGACCTCCCCGCCGTGGACCTCGAGGCCCTCATCTCCGCTCTCGCGGAGAAGGATCCCGGGTTCAAGCCCGAGCGCGCCGAGATCGTCGCGCTCGGTAAGGGCGGATTAAAGGTTCTCGTCTTCGATTCGAAGAGCAATTCGCGTGAGATGCCTTTGCCCGCCAACTCTTCCCGGGAAGAGTCGTCCGCCGCCCTTCCTGTCGTTGAAGCCCCGATCGTTCCGGTCGTCGATGCTCCCGCCGTTGAACCCGTTGTCGAGGCCCCGGCGCCCGCGGTCGAATCCGCGCCGACGCCGGTGGTTGCCGAGCCGGCGGCGACGGAGACCTCTGATGAGCCGGCGCTGCCGCGAAGCTGGAAGCGCTTCCCGGCCGAGGCGCGCGAGGCGACGAGTGCCGCGATGCTCGCCGCGAAGGCCGAGGCGCAGGAGCGGGCGCGCGCGCTGGCTCCGGACGCGCGGCTCGTGAGCGTGGCGATCAATCTCGAGGACCCGCGCTCGCATTGGATCTTCATCTTCCGCTCGGACAAGCGCAACGTGGAGCTGACGGTCTGGACGAAGCGCGTCGCCGTGCGCCAGCTCGGCTTCCGTCCGACGAAGGCGCCGACCCTTTGGGACACGCGGCTCGGCGCGATGGGCCCGCTCGACCGCGCCTACGCGGCGCTCAAGAAGGCGAGCCCCCGCTTCCGCCCCGTTCGCGTCGAGGTGGACCCGGCGTGGACCGGCGCGGCGGCCTACCGCTTCATCGACACCTTCGGCCGGGCCGCTTATGTGGGCGCCGACGGCAAGCCCGTGTTCGCCGCCCCGGCGCTCCCGGTTACCGCGGACGCCAAGCCGCCGAAGAGCTTCGGCAACCTGCCCGCGGACGCTCAGGGCGCCGACGGCAAGTCCTTGCTCGCGCTGAAGTCCGAAGCGCAGGCCCGCGCCCGCGCCTTGGCCCCCGACGCGCGCCTCGTGCGCGTGGTGATCAACCTCGACGACCCGCGCTCGCACTGGACTTTCATTTTCCGCTCCGACAAGAGCCGCACGGAGCTGACGGTCTGGACGAAGCGCATCGAGGCCAAGCGCCTGCGCCCCGGCACGCGCCGTATCCCGACGCTCAACGACGCGCGCCTGGAGAAGGTTTCTCCGGTCGCCGTCGCGTACGCCGCCCTGAAGGCCGCCAAGCCCGGGCTCAAGCCGGTGCGCCTGGAGCTGATCCCGACCTGGAAGGGGGACGCGGCCTGGTCCTTCCTCGACGCGCGCGGCCGCGGCACCGCCGTCGCCTCGGTCGCGACTCCCGCCGCCCCGGTCCCGGAGCCCTCGATTCCCGATGAGCGTGGGCCCCCGACGACAGAGCCCGCGCCGCCTGAGGCAAAAGAGCCGGCACCGCCCGAGACGATCCCGCCGGTCACGCCGGCCCCGGAGATCCCTAAGCAGGATTCGCCTCCGGCGAATCCACCCTCGTTCCCTGGCATCAAGGTTCCGATCAAGTACATCTACGAGGACTTCCTCGGCTTCCGCACGGTCAAGGGCGTGCGGCACGACCCGACGCTCAAGCCCCTCCTTAAGATCGAGAGCATCGACCAGGTCATCGACCAGATCTCGCGCCAGTTCAACATCCCGCGCGCGCGCGTCATCGAGCTCGGCAGGACGTACCGCCTCAACGAGTTCAGCCCGCTCAAGTCGTGGATCGGCGTGTACGACCGGCTCCAGGCGTCCAACCGCGACCAGTTCAAGCGCCTCGACACGAAGAAGTACAGCGGCTGGAAGAGCTTCCGCGAGCTCGCGAACAAAACCTATCCCAAGGGCTGGCGCGGAGCGCTGCTGCGCGTTTCCGAGCTGCATAAGCACTTCCTCGGCGCGGCCGTGCGCTTCCCGTACCACCTGTTCGACATGTTCCTCTTCGGGTACTTCCGCCAGGCCATCTCCTTCGAGTTCCGGCACTCGAGCGAGGACTTCATGGCGCTGTCGGAGCACGATAATTTCGCCGAGCAGTGGCTCGAGTCGGCGATGCGCCAGGACGCCTTCAACGGCGCCGGCATGTTCGCCGGCATCCGCGCGCAGAGCTGGTACCGCACGCTCAACCGCTGGTTCATCGTCCCGGTCGCGGCACCCCTGACGACCTTCATCGCGCGCCGCCTGACGCTCGCGGTCATGAGCGCCATCGCGATGGGCCTGCTGGGCGCGTTCGCGCCTGTCCTGCCGCTGTCGTTCGCGTTGACGTCGATCCCCTTTCTCGGCCCGGCCATCGTGGCAGTCCTCAACGGCCTGCCCGTCGCCGTCGCCGCGGTGCCCTTCGTGGGCGACGTCCTGGCGCCCGTCTTCGCGGCCGCGGTCTCGGCGCTGGCCAAGGACCTGATCCTGGGCCCCCTGCTGAACACCTTGATCCTCTCGACCTTGCTGACCTTCCCTAACGCGGCGCGCGAGGCCGTCGCGAAGCTGCGCGACCAGGCGCCGCTGGCGACCTTGCCGGTCCGCGGCCTGATCATGGCCGTGCTCGGAGCCGCCGTGTCGTGGGAGTTCTGGAAGGCGAACCTGAAGTCGTTCTTCGGCCTGGTCACCGTCGGCGCGGAGATCGAAGGCATCATGACCTACGCGACCCAGATCGACTCTGCCATCGACCCCGCCCTCGAGGCCGTGACCGGGCGCAAGCTCGAGATTTTCCACACGATCGGAGCGGCCGTCGAGCGTGGCGAAGGCGAAAGCCCGATCCCGTTCGGCGGCGCGATCACCTGGGGCAATGTTCTCCTTCATAAGTTCACGACCTTCGCCGGATTCGATATCTCGGACGCGGTGATGCGCGCGACGATCATGGCCAAGTCCGCCGTCACCGGCGGCAGCGCGACCGATCTGCCGATGGCGATGCTGTCCGCGCAGGGCCTGATTGCGGCCTCGAGCGAGCGCACCAAGGAGCAAGGCAAGGGCCTGCCGTTCGACGCGGACCTGTGGAAGCTGCCGATGGACCAGGTCATGGCGCGCATCAAGACCTTGGCCGGTGAGGCCGGGCACCTCGACATCGAGATCGCCGCGGTCAAGGAGCACCGTACGGCGCTCATGGCCGAGCTCGGCGACAAGCAGGCGCAGCTCGCGCGGCTTCAGTCTCTGAGCCGCCCGGTGACCCCCGAGGAGTACGCGGAGCGCGACCGGCTCGAGGCCCAGCTCGCGTATAAGTCCGACGAGGTCGCCGTGCGCGAGAAGCTGTCGGAGCGCCGCGACCTGCTGACTCCGCCGAGCGACGCGGACGCCCTGGCCCGCCTCGAGGCTCTGCAGAAGGAGTTCTCGGGCCTGACGCCGCCGCCGCCCGATGAGCGCAACGGCTACTGGGAGGACCTGGCCGCGCAGGACGCGTCGCTGAAGGCCCTGTCGCAGCGCCTGGTGGATTATAAAGAAGGCCAGGCGCCCTCGGCGCCCGGCGGCGCCGCCTCCACCTTGAGCGAGGACACGCGCGCCGCGATCGCGAAGCTCGTCGGCGAGATCGAGACCCTGCGCGCGACGGCCCAGGGCGAGGTCGCCCAGCGCGACGCGACGAGCCAGCTGCTCGCCTCGTCGAACCGGGTGCGCAACGCCGCCCTGCGCGAGCGCCGCGACGGCAAGGACATGCTGCGCTTCCACACCGACATGGCCAAGCTCGCGAGCGTGATGGACCTCGCGCTCTCTCTTAATGAGATCAATGCCGCCCAGGCCGCGATCAAGCAGATGATGGACCTGCTCGAGTCCAAGCGCGCGAAGATCGCGGCGGCACGCGCGGGCAACCAGCAGAACCAGGCCGGCGCCGACGCGAACGCCGGGATGAACCAGCAGTGGCGCGACGAGATCAACAAGGACATCGCCGCCGACGACGAGTCGCTCAGGGACCTCGCCGATTCCCAGGCCAAGGCAGGCATGGTCGCCCAGCGCCTCGGCTCGTTCCAGGCCGACACGCGCGCCTTCATCGACGCGGTCAATGCGCAGGACCGCGGCGCGAGCGCCGACGCGGCGACGGAGTACCAGCGCCGCCTCGACCTGCTGCCGCAGATCAAGGCCTGGCGCACGAACGGCGGGAACCCGAACGACCCCGACGCGTTCTCGATGAAGAAGTTCGGCGAGAACCTCGCCGAGATCAACGACAACCTCGCCAAGGCGCAGGACGGCCTCGGCCGCCTGGGGACCATGCCGGTCGAGTACGCGGGCGTGCTGGTCATCGAGGTCCCGGGCCCCACGGTCTCGGTGAGCAATCCCACGCGTGAGCAGACCTTGCAGATTTTGGCCGACCGGAAGGTCTATTGGCAGGGCAAGCGCGCCGACTTCGGCTCCTCGCTCGACACGGTCAGCCGCATGCTCGACGCCGGCAACGGCCGCACCGTGATCGACGAGTTCGGCGACCCGCATCCCGAGTCCCTGCCGCTGTGGCGCGCGCAGTCGCAGGCCGAGATCTCGGCCGCCCAGGCCGCCGCGCGGCAGTACACCAGCCAGCTCGACGCGCTGGCCGCCAACATCAACCGCGCCGCCGGCTCCAACATCCCTATGCTGTCTGGCCTCGGCCTCAAGGAGCTCCAGGACGCGATCAAGACCTACGGCGACAGCCTCAAGGCGGTGAATTTCCCGGAGAGCGAGACCCTCGAGTCGCACGCGGCGCTGATGGACCTGGTGTCCTCGGCGAAGCTCGTGCCCCGCGCGGCCCGCGAGATCATCCGCTGGTCGAAGGCCGACGCGACCGTGGTCGCCATCGACGACGCGACCGTGAACATCCTGCCCAAGGCCCGGACCGGCCTGCAGGGCGTCGTGGCCATGTTCGACACCGTGCTGGCTGACGTGGACCTCGACGTCGCCTTCGTGAACTCGGGCGCGGGCGGCGGCCAGGCGCTGATCGACCGCAAGACCGCCCTGCTGCGCGATAAGATCGTGCCCGCGCTCCAGGGCGCGCGCACGATGCTTGTGGATACCTTGATCCCGTACCAGCAGAAGTCGATCGACGATGTCGCGGCGACGGGCAGCGACTACTTCAAGCTCTACGACTCCAAGAAGACGGTGATCACGGAGGCCGCCAAGCTCTACGACCATACCTTGCCGTGGGCGTTCGCGACCTTCGGCGCGGCGGACGGCAACCAGGCGGAGGCGGCGCAGAAGATCGGCGAGTGGCGCCACAAGCTCCAGAAGAACCTCGACGGCTACGACGACGCGAAGGGCCATCACAAGGGCATCCACGAGTTCCAGGTCGAGATGGCCAACCGCAAGGACCCGAACTTCACCGGCACCGAGGTCACCTACGGCGAGACCTCGCCCTACAGCCTTCCCCGCAAGATCGCGCAGTACACGACGGAGCGCGCTGAGCGCGCGGCCCAGATCAATATCCAGGACGCCCAGATCAACGAGATCATCGGTAAGATCGAATCCATCTCCAAGGGCAAGTACGCCATGTCTCAGTATCGCCTGCCGGTCGGCGTGACGGCGGACGCGGCGGGCGTGGCGCGGGTGCAGGCGGCGGTGGACGCCAAGGCCATCCCGAACCTCGTGGACCGGCTCAAGGCCGTGGCCGACGAGGCGCAGGCGGGTGCGGCGATCATCGACCTGGGCGGCAGCGGCGGCGACGGCACGGTGCCCTCCGGCCCCCAGCCCGCGATCACGGTCTCCGAGAACCAGCAGATCTCCCTGCTCGCCCTCGAGGCGGCCAAGCGCCTCGTGCCGACGAGCCTCGCCCAGCCCGACAGCGCGCCGGCCGCGTTCGCGATCGCCCGGTTCATCTACTCGGACACGGTGATGGGCGCCGCCGCCGACGGCCTCAACGACCAGGTCCCGGCGGCCGAGCGCTTCCTCGGACGCGTCTCGACGGTCCTCGGCGACGCGATCGCCGAGATCCCGAAGGACCTGGCCTACGCGTCGTCCAACGGCACCAGCGAGACCGCCGACCAGGTCTACGCGCGCAAGATCCGGACGTTCGCGGCGATCGACGCCGTGCTCCTCGAAGGCATGGACTTCTTCCGCCTCAAGCAGACCTGGAACCGCGCCAAGTTCGGCACGCTCGACAGCGTGCAGAATTATTACGACTCGCTGCACGACATCTACAGCGGCGGCCAGACGGCCAACGACAACGAGGTCGCCGCGCTCGACACGATGCAGACCGCCCTGCGCAAGACGATGACCGACCTCGAGGACAAGCGGGTCAAGATCTCGTCGTGGCTCAGCCAGCTGAACCCGAAGGAGAAGAGCGCGCTCAACAACGTCAGCGAGGACATCTCGAAGATCATGGACAAGACGCGCGCGGTCCTCGAGTCCAACATCGATTGGCACCGCCTGCAGGACCAGCTCGGCCGCTCCCGCGAGATCATCCAGTCGCAGTTCATCCAGATCGACGACAAGCAGACCGAGCTCGCCAAGCTGCTCAACGACAAGGACCACCCCGTGCAGGACCAGCTCGACCCGGCGCTCGTGCGCCGCATCGAGGCCCTGCGCATGGGCCGTTCAGGCTGGGCCAGCGAGGGATCCAAGGCGGATCCCGCGTCCATCGTGATCCGCAAGTCCGAGTACGGCGCCTTCGTCGATACCTTGCTCGGCATGATCACCCAGGGTGCGCAGAACTCGTCGGCCGAGGTGGCCGCGATCAAGGCCGACCTGCTCACGAACCCGCAGGGCCTCGCTTCGCTGATCCCCAACTCGAAGGTGCTCGAGTTCGGCGACACCGCCGACGGCTTCTACCTGGTCTATCAGTCGCAGTTCGCGGTGCCGCACGGCCTGAACACGAGCTCGTGGGTGACGCTCGGCAACATCGGGCGCGTCTTCGGCAGCAACGTCAGCGTCTCCGGCTATCAGCTCGCGAGCCCTCCCAGCAAGGATGGGGAGAATGCGCCGTACGGCGACAAGGGCGTCGAGGTCCAGGTCGAGAGCCTGCAGGGCAAGAACTGGGTCAATTACCTGAACGTCGACCTGCACCGCTTCGCCTTCGACATCCCCAAGGACAACACCGTCAAAACGGGCGCGGGCGAGAGCCGCATGATGGTCTTCAACGACTTCGCGGTCATGATGTTCGACGACCGGCTGTACGTCGGGCTCGCGGGCTTCGGCGACATGGCGGTTCAGGACTCCAAGGACAAGCCGTACTACTACGGCGGCAACCTGAAGAGCTCGCTGAAGCTGACCGAGGTCATGAAGCTGAACTTCGAGCAACGGGCGCTGTTCGCCCAGGACCCGCGCAAGTTCCTGCAGGACGTCAACCTCGACTTCACGGGCTACGACCCGGACCTCAACCGCACGTTCTCGATCATGGCCGAAGGCGAGAAGAAGAACTATTTCCGCACCCAGGTCGGCCCGCAGCTCGACCTCAACCGCCTGATGAACCCCGACGGCGGGGGGGACACCTTCACGCTCGACCTGTACTGGGCGAAGACCTCGGGCACCGACGATATCAATCAGCAGGTCGGCGGCGTGAGCATCCTTAAGGGCTTCTCTCTGAAAAACGATGACGGCAAGACCTGGATGCGCATCGACAACCGCCTGACCGGCGAGATGGGCCAGAAGCAGAACGAGATCGGCGACCGCCTCTCGGTGTCCTTCCCCGACCAGGGCCTGGTCGTCAGCGCCGAAGGCAAGATCATCGGGGGCGCTTCGACCTACTTCGGCGAGATCTCGAAGAAGATGGGCGACCACGCGAACATCGCGCTGAGCTACGGCTCGCAGTACGTGGGCATGAACAACCGCCTCTCGATCACGATGAACACGTCGTTCACGTTCGCCGAGCTCTGGCAGAAGGTCAGCGACAACTCGGCCCAGAACCTGCGCGGCGGCGATTCGCTCAAGGCCTACAACCGCGAGCTCGGGGACTTCTTCGCGGGCGACGCGGCCAAGTCCTCGCGCACGGCGCTCGATCTGCAGAAGGTCTTCGAGCAGGATATCGCGCGCAAGCTCGTCACGCAGGACATCGGCAACCTGTCCCGCGAGATCACGGAGCTGCGCAAGGCCGGCGCGTTCATGGACAACTCTCGCGTGCGCGGCATGGTCGGCTTCGTCTCGAACTCGGTCTCCAACGACCTCGCCGAGCGCGCGGTCGGCGGCGGGTTCACGGTCGGCACCTACAGCGAGATGTCGCTGACGAAGACGCAGAAGCAGCTCATCGAGTCGAAGGCCCAGCTGCTCTATCGCGAGGGCCTGCGCCTGCAGGACCGCATGCTGTCCCTGACCAAGGACTGGCAGGCCTCGGTCGTCGAGATCGCCGAGGCGCAGTGGGCGCTCAAGCTGGCGAACTTCGCGGTCCAAAACGCGCCGTCCGACACCTCCCGCCGCGAGGCCGCCGTGCGCCTGAACGACGCCGAGTCCCGCCTGCACCAGGCGGCCCTGCGCTACAACTCTCTGACCGGCCGCGACCCGCAGTCGGCGCCGCCGTTCGCGGACCTTAATTCAGAGGACCTGCGTCAGATGCTCGGCAACATCCGCCGCCTGATCACCTCGCCCGATCGCCTCGGCACCATCCTCGGCAGCCTCGACAAGGAGGAGATGGAGCGGACGCACGGCAAGGACCCGTTCAACCTCGTTGATTGGATCCCTTGGGTCGACCGATTAACGGTCGGCTTCGGCGTGCAGTTCCAGGACATGATGGCCAACCAGGCGCTGACCTTCGGCGGCTCCGTGCGCCTGCCGATCTACGATCCCGCCGCCAAGGGTGCGGACAAGGCGTATGCGCTCGAGTCCGAGGCCGTGGCGAAGGAGATGCAGCAGGCCTACGCCGAGCGCACGCGCGACAGCCAGGCCGCCGTCGAGCAGGCCCGCATCTGGGACGCGAGCGCGCGCGCCATCGAGCCGAACGCCCCGGCCGCGGCCCGCGCGCTGTCCGACGCGATCCGCGCCTACCGCAACGGCCTCATCGCGCCCGAGCGGCTGCGCGAGGCCTTCGCGACCTGGAACTGGTACATGTCCTCCTCGCTCCAGTCGCAGTCGCGCGCGGAGCTCTTGCGGGCCCAGGCCGGCGTGGCAGAGCCTTTCGAACGGTCCACGGCCAACGACGGCCGTCCCTTGATATTGAGCTCCATCGACGACGCGTTCGCCGCGGCGTCGGCGAACTCCCACAGCCTCGGTGAGATCGCCAAGCGCCAGGAGGCCGCCTCGGAGATGGCGCGCGCGGCGGACCATCGCATTCAAAAGGCCTGGCTCGACATCAACGTCGGCGTGGGCCTGACCGCGCAGGGCGTGGGCTGGCTGCCGTCGCTCGGCATCACCGGCATCCCCGTCACCCCGGTGCTCGGCTTCGAGCTCAAGCCCGAGGAGATGCGCGAGCTTCAGGTCACCCAGCACTCGCAGCAGGCCGAGTACTACAAGGCCCTCAAGGGCCGCGTCGAGATGGGCCTCGCGGTGCAGTTCTACCAGAACATGGTGGTGCTGCGCTCGGCCGAGTCGCGGGTGGCGGTGTATGACGGAAGCCTCCTGCCCCAGCTTGAGCGCGCGGCGGCCTCGGGCGATATCTCCGCGGTCCAGCGCTACGACGCGGCGAAGCTCGCCCGTCAGGCCGCGCTCCTGGAATTCGCGAAGTCGCGCGAGACCATTAATTTTCTGCTCGGCCGGCCCGCCGACTCGAAGATCACCGCCAATATCGACGAACGCCAGGCGCTCGAGGCCCTGTCTCGCCTGCTCGCCGCGAAGGATCCCGTCGAGACCCAGCGCCGCATCCTGGACGCGCGCGTGACCACGGCGCAGGCCGTCGAGGAGATGGTCGACAAGAACATGAAGGTCGAGCTGCTCCAGCTCGAGCCGGTGAGCCTCGTCGTGCGCTCGCTCGGCCGGCTGATGGGCGCCTTGACCGACAACCCGATCTACAACCCCGAGATGGCGGCCGCCGCCCGCATCCAGACCCTCACCGAGGAGCGCGAGCGCGACGCCTACGACGGGCGCCGCGCCACCGAGATCTCCAGGCTGGGCCTTCAGCTCAACGCCGCGCGCTCGGCCTTGGAGCACACCGAGGGCGACGCCCCCGAGGCCCTGCTCGAGAGGAGCCGCCTCGCGGCGTCGATCTTCACGCTCCAGGCCGGCCTCCTGGCGCTCGGCGTCGATCCGGGCGCCGCGCTGGCCGCGAAGAACGGGGCCATGCCCAGGAGCTGGGCGGAGCTCACGCGCCGCCTCGCCGAGTCCGAGCAGTCGCTGACGACGGTCGCACCCGACGACAAGCTCGACCTGATCACGCCGGAGAACCTCAAGCACCGCTCCGCGGCCTTCGTGCGCTACTACTACGCCAAGCAGACCTTGGGCCACGAGGCGATCGGCCAGCATTTCCTCGAGGGCTGGATCGAGCTGCGCCTGACCGACCCGGGCACGCCGCCCGAGGTGCTGCTGGCCCTCGCCAAGCTGCGAACCGATAAGGCCGACCGCATCTATCGCGACGCCCTCGTCGGGGCCGCGTCGCGCGCCGATATCCTGGCTGTACAGTTCGAGGGCGACGCGCGCCTCCTGCGCTATCTCGAGGGGCAGATCCGCAGCCGGACCGCCACCCAGACTCCGGCGGAGCTCGACGGGGCGAGAGCGGCTCTGCGCGCGCGTCTGGAGATCCAGAAGCAAGGGCTCGTCGCGCGCATGGGCATGCCGGTGGGGACCAACCTCGACGACCT
Source organism: uncultured Elusimicrobia bacterium (assembly GCA_964537395.1). GTDB lineage: Bacteria > Elusimicrobiota > Elusimicrobia > UBA1565 > UBA9628 > GWA2-66-18. Next base: position 37,958 of record CAZIBN010000015.1, on the reverse strand, counting down.
CCTGCGCCTGGTGTCCGAGGACGGGGAGCCGGCGGCCAACCTGGGCGAGCTGTCCTCCCGCCTGATCACGGACATCCGCAACCGCCAGATCGACTCGATCCGCCGCACCTTGTTCGACGGCGGCACGCCCGCGAGCTGGGGCAACGAGGACGGCATCATGCAGCAGATCAAGGCGAACACGATCGCCGAGCGCATGACCTACAAGGGCTTCACGCCCGTGGCGACCTTCGGCTACTTCCGCGGCACCCCGATCGCCGGCGTCTTCATCGAGGCGCCCGATCCCCGCCAGATCGAGGCCGGGCTCGAGAAGGTCATGGGCGAGGTCCTGCGCAAGGAGATGCAGGCCTCCGGCCGCCTGCAGCAGCTGACCTTGCGCCTTCACAGCCTGATGGTCAGCGTCGAGGATGGCGCCAAGGGCCTCGAGGCCCGACGCAAGCTCATCGAGGCCGCGGAGAACGACCTGCGCGTCCAGGCCGAGACCTCCGGCACGAAGTCCGCCGAATATCTCGCCGCGCAGAACGCCCTGATCCTGGCCTGGGACGGATTCGCCCAGTCGATGACGAGCACGAAGGCCGACTTCATCACCTTGGTGACGGAGCTCGAAGCGCTCGGCGAAGGCTCGGCCGGCTCCCTGCGGCCCTTGATGGCGGCCGATCGCCCGGAGGCGCCCGTCTCTCGCGCCGACCCGAAGAACCAGCTCCTCGACTACTGGGCCGGACGCTTCGCCGATCCGGCGTTCGAGGCTGGCCAGGACGAGCTGTTCGCGAAGATGGGCACGGCCGTCACCCCCGCGATGCGCGCGCGCATCGCCTCGGGCGCGGCGTCCTACCGCATCGCCCTGCGCGACGCGGACGCGATCAATACCAACGACTATACGCCGGCCGAGAAGCTCGACCGCCTGACCCGGATCGACGTCGAGGGCAAGCGCGTCAACCTGCGCACGGATCTGGCGCTCGCGCTGCGCGGCGTGGGCCTGCTCGACCCGACCTCGAACCCGGTCGCGGCCGAATTCCTGACCTTCATGCGCAAGGACCTCACGGCCGCCTCCAAGGCCTTCGCCCTCGACCGCGGCGAGAAGGTCGCCATCGACCGCGCGCTCAGCGAGACCTATTGGCGGGCGCATCAGCCCACGGACGCCGAGGCGGCGACGTTCGCCCGGCTCGGCGAGCTCTACGTCAAGCTCGAGGACGCGCGCGACAGCCTGCTGACGAGCTACCTCGCCGACTCGGGAGACAGCCCGACGAAGTTCGTCCTCACGGACCTGAAGCTCGACGCGTATCTGAAGGCCCAGGGCGCCTTCGACTCCGAGCTCGCGCGCACGCTCGGCGCCAAGCCGTCGCGGGCGGTCATCGGCGCGCTCGACGGGCTCTACGGCCTGACCGAGATCCTCGAGCGCTCGGTCGCGCGCGCCAAGCACGGGCGCGGCATGGCCTCGCTCGACGCCCTGATCATGCTCGAGCAGTCGCGTCTGCGCGCCGCCCGCTGGACGCGCCAGACCCCGGCCCGCATCGATCCGATCGCCGACGCGCTGTCCCGCCTGAAGCAGACGCGCGAGCAGTGGACCTCGGGCATGGTCGGGCCGGACCTCCAGCCGCTGTACGCGGTGGTGCGCCTCGACGGCAACGGCAAGAGCACCTGGGAAGTCGACTCGTGGATGACCGCCGCGAAATTCGACGAGATGCGCATAAGCGGCGCGAAGCCGGAGAACGCCGGCGGCGTGGGCGCGATCATTACGCGTAACGATGCGACTGGCAAGACCGGCTACTTCATCGATCGTCCTCAGGATCCCGTCACGCATCTGGAGACCACGGGTAAGTTCGTGGTGATCGGCGGCGCCGACGCCGCCGATGCCGCGCGCGAGGCCGCCGACACGAAGTTCACCGACAACCGCGGCCGCGCGGCGCTGCATCAGCTGATGCAGAACGAGCTCGCGCACTTCGTGGCGCTGGGCGGCGCCGGCCAGAAGCCCGAGGCCTGGACGTTCGACATGATGTTCGGTTCGAAGAGCAAAGACCTGCCTAACGGCGGCATGCACATGCAGGGCCGGGTATTCTTCTTCGAGTATCGCGCTCCCACGGACAACAAGCCTGCGCGTGCCCTTCACCCTCTCGACGCGCTTGCCCTGCCGCCCGAGAAGGTCGTCATGAAGCTTTACGATCCGCGCAACGCGGACGGCTCGCCGGCCGCCCTGAAGCCCTTGGCCCGGGACCGCTTCCCGACCTTGGCAAGCCTCACGGCCTCCGAGGAGAACGCCGCGTTCCGGACCTTGACGGTCTCTCCGAGCGGCGCCGCCGTGATGATCGATAAGGCGGGCCTCCGGGCGGCTTCCGAACGCGCCCGCGGCTGGATCGAGGTCAAGCTCAACAGCTTCGGCTTCGCCCGCGACGAGAAGGGCCAGGTCTCCCAGCTCTACCGCACGAAGGACGACTTTGATGCTCAGTGGAAGGCTTTCGATCATGCCAAAACGGACCTCGAGGGCGCCGAGCGCGACCTCGTGACCGCGCAGGCCGAGGAGGCCGCGCGCATGGAGGAGGCCGCCACCGCCAAGGCCGCGGCCGACCGGCAGAGCCTTACCTATCAGGTGGCGCAGGCGCGCCTGCGCGAATCGCTGCGCGCGGCGATGATCGAGTCCGGCATCGATGAGAAATCTCCCGCCTTCAAGACCGAGCTCGACCGCCGCGTGGCCGAGCCTAAGTTCAGCAAGCTCCCGAAGGCCAAGAGCGAAGCGCGGCAGCAGGAGAGCGAGAACGCCCACGACGCCTACCTGTCCGAGATCAAGCTGATGGACGCCGCCGCCAAGGTCTTCACCGAAGCGTCCTCGAAGTTCAAGCTCGCGCAGGCCCGCGCCGTCAACGCGAAAGCGACGGTCAAGGACGCCAAGCTCACCTTGGAGCGCGGCGGAACCAGGGAGCATCCCGGCACCTGGACCTTGCACCGCACTGCCGACCTGACGCTCGGCCTCGATTCTCAGGACAAGGTCGTCAACGTCGCCGCTGCGGCCGCGCGCGGTCCCAAAGAGCTCAATGATCCCGTGGCCGGCGGGGGCCCGTCCGTCAGCAAGGTCACCGGGACCTTGCTCGCCGCCGTCGTCGATGAGAAGGGCGCCCTCATCCACGCCTACACCGGTGAGAAGGAAATGGACGAGGCGTTCAAAAACTGGGAGCTCAAATCGTATCGCGCCGGCGGCGACAAGGTCGGCGCGGACGGCGATGAGGCCCTGACCAAGCTCCGCTACAGCCAATACGAGTCGACTGTCGACGGGAATCTGCCGGTCCTTCTCAGCGCGACCTACCTGGCCGAGCGCATCGACGGCGCGCAGTCGGCCCTGTGGAAGGCGAAGCATTGGTCGTACCTGCCCTTCAACTGGGGCAACATCCTGCTCGAGATCCCGCGCGGCATCGCCGGCATCCCGGCGGAGTTCGCCGGCCGCGACCCGCGCCAGAACCACTACCTCGGACGCGCCTACATGTACAAGACCGAGGGCGGTGCGACCGAGCATCACGGCTTCTTCCGCAGTGTCGCCGGCGGCCTGGACATCCTGAATCTCCTTCCTGATTCGGCCGACCGCTTCTTCGATCCGAGCCAGTTCCCCGACAAGGTGCGCATCGACTCGGCGCTGCGTCCCGGCGAGGGGCTGTGGAGCAAGGATTTGAGCGTGGTGCGCGATGCGAACGGTCGCTGGAGCGAGAGCCTCACGACGAAAAAAGGCGAGACGGACATGGACATCCACCTGGGCCGGCAAGCGCTTCAGCGCGAGGTGACCCACGCGGCGGAGGACCTCGAAGCCGCGCGCGTGCGCACACTCTCCCGCTTCCACGGAGGCGTCGAACAGATGATGCTCGAGACGCGCCGCGGCCGCGCCGGCATGTACCAGGAATCGACCCTGACCGCCGAGCTCGGGCCTAAGGCCATCAGCGAGCGCCTTAAAATCGGCGCCGTCAGCACGGATCCGCTCTCCGACGGACACGGCGTCGAAGGTCGCGCCGGCGACGTCGTGACCTCGGCGACGCCCGGCCACCTCTTCGTCGACTCGGTCGAGCGCCGCGTGCGCATCCGCCCGGGCGCCGACGCCTATAAGGGCCAGGCCGACGCGCTCGACGGCTACGGCGCCCGCGTGGACGAGCGCGGCAGGACGAACGAGGCGGAGCGCGCCGCGCTTGAGGAGACCTTGGCGCGCGAGACGGCGAAGGTCGACGGGACCTTGGCCGAGCGCGACCAGGCCCGCACCGAGCAGGAAGCCTTGCGCCTGCGCTGGCATCAGCTCGCCCAGCGCATCGGCGAGCAGCTGCAGCTCCAGCAGCGCATCGCGACGCTCGAGGCCGAGATCAAGGTCCTGCAGGACCGCATCGCTTTCTGGGACCGCTACCTGCGTCTGCTGGAAGAGGCCCGCCGTCACCCGACGGACCCCACGCGCCCGCCCTACTCCCCGAACCCGATGTTCTGGGTCTGGATGCTGATGCTGTCCTTCCTCGGCGCGCTCGCCTCCGCGCTGTGGCATTGGCTGCGCCGTTCGTCCCCGCCGCCGCCTAACCCCGCCTAGCGTAAGCGAGGCCCAGGAGCCTATGGGCCCGTTAGTCTCGGCACGTAGAGCCAAAGGCCCTCGTTGCCCCTCCACTCTTCGGGTATAGTAACTCCAGTAACTCTGTAGCCTGGGGGATCGGCCCCGGGGTATCCACGATCCGGCCTCAACCGGATGAGCCCAGAGGTCCGCGGCGCACATGCGCCCGGGCCTCTGGGCATTTTTTTTAGAGGGAGGTTTACCAATGAGCGGGAGTCTACGAATCTGCGACCTGGTTTCGAAACGCCGCGGAACCGTCCGGCGGCTTATGTTCCTCGCGATCGCTTCGACGGTCCTCGCCGCGCCCGGAACGGCTTACGCTCAAAAACGTTATTGGGAGTCGGAATTGGAATACTCGAGTGATGCCCGTGGACGGGCGAGATATGACGCGAAGGTCGCGGAATATCAGAGGCATTACGATCATCCGGACGACATCTATATCGTTCTTAAGCAACATACTGAAAACGGGCGGGTCTATTTCGTTGACGCCGTTAAGGATAATCGCCTCATTTTTAAGGCCGTCCCTCATAGTGATACGCACATGGAGACTTACTTGCTGTCCAGGGAAGAACTGGTGCGGCGGGCTGATGAGAGGCGCCGGAATTACGACACGGGGCCGGTTACGCATACCGGGCAGCGGGAGGTCAGCGGCCCGGATTATTGTGAACTCCGCAGCAACGCCGCGGTCCGGGTGGTCGGAGAAGTTTTGGCGCAATCCATATACGCGGTTCGCGGGAAAACGAGCCCGATGTGGAAAGACCGGCGGGGCTTCCTGCATAGCACGGACTTTCTCGCCCGCCAATTGCGCTACAACAAATGGAACCGTGTCGCCGGCGCCCAGGCGTCGCTGATTCCCGTGACCGGAATTCTCGATTCGCGTACGCTCCGCATCGATTCGGAAATGATGCATCATCAACTGGGCGCGGCCGAACAAAATCTGCGCCTGCAAGGCGCGCGGGCGGGCCTCCGGAAAGCGTGCTTGGAGCTCGGCGGAGACGCCGCCGAATGCGATTCCGCGCGAGGGGCGGCGCCCGAAGACCGCAAAGCCAGTCTCGCGGTCGACGCGGCGCGAGCTGCGCTTGCGCACTACGACGAGGCCCTCAATGAGGTTCGTTTCGTGAGACCGAGGCCAATCGGCCTTCCCGTCTACAATGAAAATGACGATAAGCGGGCGAAGGCGGATTTTGAAAAGAAGCTCGAAAACAGCAACTTTGAAAGGCTTAACGAAAAGGGGGGGCTGGCTTCCGGGAAAATCGAATGCGATTTCCATGCGGCCGACTTCCCGCCGACGACCAATGAGCCGGAAGATGGCGTGACCGAACAAGTCGACAGCCTGTCCTTCGATTTGGATCAAATTCGCGCGCTGTCCCAACTGAAGGACGAGGCACAGCGACAGATGAATTCCGCTGCGCCGGGGGAGGCTGGCCGATGAACACGGGAAACAGGGCGACGGCAGCGCTGCTCCTCGTCCTGCTCTCGTCGCCGCGAGCCAGGGCGCAGTCCTCGGAGAACGATGCCGGGGACCGGCATCTCGCGGAGAGGAGGAGCGCCGCCACCGCGCAGCGGAGCTCCAAGGTTTATTGCCTTGAGAAATCCGAACTTCGGGACGGCACGATTTTTTTCTGGGATAAAACCCACCCCTATAACGGACTGGTGCTCGCGGTGAGGAATTACGAGGAGGCCGTCAACGGCGTGCCCAGATCGTTGGAATCCTGGAAACGCGGCAATGACTCGACCATCATTCAAAGCAACGCTGCCGTTATCGTATTCGACGACGAGGATGGCCCTAGACGAAGAGACGAGGTCAACGAGGATGTAGCATGGGCAGAGGGTGCCGCGTGGGACATCCCCGTGCCGCATGGCACCATAACGATCAAGTGGTCGATGGAATCGACGGTCAAAACCTGGGTGGACGCGCGCGGTTTCGTGCACGGCATCGATGTTCTTCGGCGACAATTGGCGCACAACGAGTGGGCCATGCGCTACGCTCGAGATGAGCCGAGGCTCGAGGTCACCGGGATTCTTGATCGTCCCACGCTTTGGTCCGAGTCTCAGAAAATGCATCGCCTTCTGCGCTTGTCTCAGCAAAAGGTCCTGAAAGCCCGCGTAACCGCCGCCGCGAACAATCTCTCATGGGACGGCGCCGCCCCTGAGGCGGGCGGGCGGCCCGAAGAGGGCGCGCTGCAGGCGGCCGTCGACGCGTTGTCGCGTTACGACGGCGAGCTCCGCGGCATCCGGTTCGCGCCTCCCGCCGCGCGGCCCGACATGTGCAATAGCCCGCGGCGACTTTTTTACTACCCGCCGAAAGGCCAGACGCTCAATGAGCAATTCAAGGACATCGAGCATCTCACCGCCGGCGGCGGACAGATCATCATCTACCAGAACGCCGCTCAAGACGGGGTGATCGAATCCGTCGATCCGGGCTCGTTTGATTCGGGCGCGGCGCAAAGGCTGGCTCAGCTCGAGATCGAGGCGCGCCGCCGTATCCGCGACGCCGCAGCCCTCGTTGAGGAGGCGCTTGATTCCTCTAATTGATATGGCCGTGGGATTTAAGAGCTTGAACCGCCTCGCGTTGGCTTGCGCTGCTGTGATCACATTGACGAGCATCGTGCCGGGCGCGCAAACCACAAGGCCGAATCCCGATCCCGGAATCACAGGCGAAGGCTATGTCGATTACGTGGGAAGCTTCGGCGAAGTATTCAAGCTGCGCGGCGGCTGGACGATCGATCCTGCGATGCGGGGGAATATCGAGGTCATTAACCTTTATCCGCGCTTCCAAGAGGACGCCTCTCCCGATTCCGAGGAGCTTTTTAAGCCCAAGTATTCCGATTTTGCGCCGAAGAATTTCGCCCGTCTGGGCTTGATTCAGCTGCTCATCATCCCGCGAGCGAACGACGCCTTTCAGTCCCTGGGCGCGTTAAAGGCGGCGAAGATCAAGGATCTTCAGGCGTCCGGCGTCAAATTCGAAGTCGTCGATGATCCGTTCTACGGACCGCCTACCGGCCGTTGGCCGGCAGGAACGTTCGAGATCAAGGTCAGTAAGCCGTATCTTCTGACCCAGCTCTACACGGCCACGTCGTCGTATCTTTGCATCCTGACGAGCGGAATCGACACTCCACCGTCAAACCGGATCTTCTATCAATATGGTGATTTGCGATACGCACTGGCGGATTGGCTCGTGCCGAAGCGTACATTCGTCGACGACGAAGCGACGACGCGCGGTATTTGGGCGAAGGGGATATCGCTTTATCCCTTTACCCAGCCGGATATTTGGTTGAGCTGGGCGGCGATCACGGCGATAGCGTGCTTATTCGTGGGCGTCCTTGGGCTTGCGAAGCGTAGGAACGCGGTCCACCGCGCCAGCCTCGCGTTTTTGATTTTTTCACATGCCGGCGCCGTCGTCGGTGGTTTGTGCGGCCTGGCTTTCTGGTCTTTCCCGTGGTTCACGCGGCATATACCCGCAGCCGCCGCGGTTGCCGCGCTTCTTATACCGCTCCTGGCGCTGTTCGTTGGCCGCGCCCGCGGACAGCGCGCGCATCGTTGGGCTTTGATCGGAACGACGCTATGGGCGCTCGCGGCCTTTCTCATCCTTGCCTATTTCAGCTGGTTCGATTGGGGACGCGGATCGCGCTCCGTTCCCGCGATTATCTCGATCCTCTCGTTCGCCTTCTACGGCATCGGGGGCATTATTTTCGGTGCGCTCGACTCTTCTTCGAAGGTCCCGGACGAGAGACGGTCGGCGGCGCTGGTGCTTGCCCTTCTGCTCACGGCGCCTAGTGCGTGGTCTCAATCTTCGACTAACGTAGGCATCGATGCTAGGGCGCGGGCCGCGCTCGACAGCGAGGCCTCAAGGGAAATACGCCGTAAAAAGGCGGTTGCGAACGTTGGCAAGACCCAAGGCATATACGCCTATCAGCGCGTGGAGATAACGGGGATTTGGTCGAACGACGATACGAACGAACAATTTCCCGGCATGTTCGATCTCCAAATCAAGCCGTCGCATGTCGGCGAAGTCGACAGTGCGGCCGCCGCTCCTGCCTGGTTGCAGGATATCAGAAATCGTAGGAAGGATCTTGTTGAACTACGTTCGGACGCTTACAACCAAATAACCGAATCCGCCATACAGGCGGTCGAGAAACTTCGGGACAAAGAAGTCAATGTGATTGCCGCGCATAGTTGGGGAACGGAGATCGTCTATAACGCCATCCTCGAGGGTAAAATTCTGCCGCCCCGCCGTTTGATCGTGTGCGGAATGCCGGACGGCGATCTTGAGAAATGGACGGCATTGAGCAAGCATACGGGGACGGAGGTGGTCGTTTACCCCAACTCCGATTACGCCGCCGGCGGCGCCAGAATCCTCGGTGGTGCGATCAAGGACACCGACATCGCTGCGCGGTCCGCCGGCAACGCGATTCTCGGGGACGGGAAAGGCATCGCTGTCCCCGATCCGAAGCAGACGTTCGACGTTCAGTGGGAGAACGCCTGCCGCCGTACCACAACATGTAATCGGCACAATCGCTTAGGCCCCAAGGTTGAGTACAGGATCGACTACAACGACATCGATCATAATCGTTTTAAATATTTCTGGGCCATGGTCGCCAGGCGCGATCTTCCGTCTCCTTCTCCTCCGGATAGACCTAAAGGTGTTCCCCCGTTTCCCGGGACCGCCGAGGCGCTTAAGGTCGAGCAAGACGCGGCGATTCAGAGGGAGACCGAACGTCTCTATGCCGTCGCCTTGAAAACGAAGCGAGCCGAGTTGGAAGCGGCCGATCGTGAGGATGCCGCCTCCGGGAGTTTCTTCGACGGCGTTGGGGATGGTCAGCTTACTTTAAACAAGATCGCCGAACTCAACGAGAAGCACGCCGTCAATAAACGGAAAATCGACGAGTGGGAAGCGGGACGGGCGGCGCGCGAAAAACAGGCGGCGGACGAAAAACGGGCCCGGGAATTCAATCAGGAGCTGTTCCAGCGCAATTATGCTTTCGCTTATCTTGCCGAGGCGGCGCATATGGCCTGCGTCAATCCCGACGCCCTCAGCGCGGCCATGAGCCGCGGCCGGTACCAAAGCGTCAGTATGGAGCCTGTCTACCTGAGGGCTTTCCTTGGCAATGTCATCCTCGGCGGGGTTTCCGCGGGACATGGGATTTCCCCGTGCGTGGAAATGATATTGCGGAAAATCCAGAACTCCGATGGCCGGATATCGGGGGGCGAGATGATGGCCTTGGGGGCTCAATACCGGGCGGCCCATCCGACGTTCCTTCAGCGCGCCGGAAAGTCATTGGATGCCTTCGCGGATTCGATGAGGAATCTTCTGCCGAGCGGCGGGGACGAAGGCGGTTCCGGCGAACACGAGAGGGCTCCGCGTAATTCGGAGGGCGGCGGAGAGAGAGCGCCCCGTAATCCAGAAGCCGGAGGCGGTGAAAGAGTAGCCCCTCCTCCTGCCCGGACCCATGATCCTCGCAAAGATGCCTTCAAACAGTTGGAAGACGAGGGAGAAGTCGCAAGGAGATTGAGGTGGGGGCTTCGACCTCACAGATGAGACTCTGGGAAGCCGGAACTTTAAGGGATTCCAAACCCCGTCGCCTAGACGCTAAGGAGCCTGTTGCACTAACCCCGGATTTCGATCAAAAGCGATCATGTTGATTTGTTGGAGCAACGAAGTGTGTATCGGATGAAAATTTGGCTTTGTGCAACAGGCTCTAAGCTCATGTTCAATTCGAAGCGACGACCGCGCTGCCGCCCCGCGACCACAGCGGGGGCGCGCTCTCGCGCTGTGCCTGCGCGAGCTTCTCGTAGAACCGCCGGAACCTGACCGGGTCGATCTGGCCGCGCGCTTGAAATCGGCCAGAGCCATCCCTCTCTGCCCCAGGCTCTCCATGGCTACCCCCCCGCGTTTATAGGCCTATTGGTACCTTTAGGTCTGGGCCCTAAGTCCCGGGAAAGAAATACCCTAAAACCGTTGCTTTCCCATCTTAATTTCGCGGAAGCATTGTGCTAGACTCGGGCCGTGAACGCGTTATTTGCGTTGGCGTTTTTCGCGTCGTCCTCCTGGGCGGGTGTCGTCATGCCCGTCGAGAGCGGCGTCGCCCCGGCGGGCCCTTCCATGACCGCCGTTCCCGTCCTGGCGCCCTCGGGCGGGTCTCTCGGCATGCCTTCCTTGGGCAGCGCCCTGGACCTGCGCGGCAGCCTTCCGCTTCTGCCAGCACCCGTGCCCGGGCTTATCGGTCGGGCGGTGAATTTCGTCGGCAGCACCCCGGAGGCGGCCGCCGTCCAGCCCGCGGCCGGCGCGTCCGCCGTGGCGCCGGTCCGCACGCCCGCGACGGCGAGGGTCCGCGCCTCCGATAAGACGCCCGCCTTGCCCGGCAAGCCTTCTCCCGGCGCCCCTTCTCCGGCGATCGCTCTCGATCGCAACGTTGGCGCGTCGGCGCTCGGCAACGGCCTGTCGGATCAGAACAGCGGATCCTCCGCGCTCGATTCCGTTCAGCCCGAGAAGGCCGCCGGCCTCGGCCGAAGCTTCTTCGATCAGAGCGATGAGAAGGACCGCGCTGAGCTCGAGAACAAGGACGCTTCCGAGACGCATTCACCTTTGGTCGCGGCAACGGTCCTCGAAGGCGGGGCCTTCGGACCGGGCTCAGCCGGGACGAGGAGGCTCTCTCCACGGGCCGCGGGCTCGGCTTTCGGAGCCGGCCATGGCCCAAGCCAAAACGTGTTGTCGTACGCGCCGGAGGGGGAGACCCTTCGCGACGCCGTCGCGTCGGCTCTCCCTGGAGCCCTGGCGCCGGGCGGCGCCGCCGTCAGGCCGTACGGCGCGGTCGCACCGAACGGCGACCTGCCTGCGTCCGCCGGCTCCGCAGCCCTTCCGGTTCTCGGCGCTCCGCGCCCGCTCGCTCTCGACCTGTCGCGTTCCGGCCTGATCGTGCGCGTGCGCTCGGCCCTGGGCGGCGTGATGAGCGCTCCCGCACAGGAGTCCGTCGCCTTGCCTCGGCTTGCCGTGCCGGGACCCTCCACCGCCTTGATCGAACGCGGCGCGATGCTCGAGGCGTTCTCCGTCGCCAACGCCTACGCCGACACCCTCTCCGTCGTCCGGCCTTTGACGGCGGGCGTGCTTCGCACTGCGCCCCGGGCCGTGCCGCCGTCGCCCGTCACGGACCTTTCGCAGGCGCCGCTGTGGTGGGCGTGGCTCATCCTTCCCCTGTTCGTCGCGGCCATCCGCGGCATTCTCTAAGAGCTCCGCCCTAGGGCACTCCAAGTTTCCCGGGTTTTGAAGCCCACTGCCCAGGCGCCTGCGGCGTGCGGCTTTCGGCTTCGCCGAAAGCTCCAACAACAAACGGCAGGCGGCCTTATCGTCCGGCCCTCGGTCCGCCGCCACGATCACCCGGCGGGCCGATTCTTTCCGCGATAAGCGGAACCACGGTTGAAGCTTCTTTGCGAGGTGCTGCTTATATCGAAGTCAGACCGACAGCCGTCCGCTCCTTCGCGTCGGTCGGCCGCTCAACCAGTGCCCGCGCGTCGTTTCCGTTCCGGTCGTTTGCCATCATGCCGTTCTCACCATGGATTTACTGATCACTAGTTCCGGAACTAGTGATTATTATCGTTAGTGATTCGTTCGTTGCTGGAGCTTTCGGCGAAGCCGAAAGCCGCACGCCGCAGGCGCCTGGGCAGTGGGCTTTAAAACCCGGGAAACTTGGAGGTAGGGCAGTATTGACAGGGAGTGGGGTTACACCTATCCTTATACGGTAAACATGGGTTGGCTGCGTTCCGGTCTATTCCGTCGCGTCGCGCTGGTGATGGGGGCTCTTGCCCTTATCCCGATCTCCGTTCTGTCCTGGAAGATACTGCAGTCCAACCAGGCCGCCGTGCAGGGGGCCGTCCTCGAGCTTCATGTGAAGCTGGCGGAGAAGACCGCCGAGCAGGTCGAGGGCTGGGTCGACTCCGTGGATCAGCGCGTCAAGCTCGCCATCGTCGGCCTGCGCGCGCGGATGGACTGGAAGGACAAGCAGGAGCTGACGCGTTCGCTCGTCGAGGCCGGCAGCGGCGTGGCATCGGTGACCCTTCTGCGCGAGAACGGCGGCGCCATCCTCGAGGCCTTCAGCCCCGTGCTCACCGGCGCTCCGACCGCGCTCGATCCGAAGATCGCGCGGGCCGCCCTGAAGCGGGCGATCGCAGGAAAAGGCGGCGCCGAGATCCTGCGCGGCCCCGGAGGGCCGATGCTCGTCCTGCATCGCCCGATCCAGGGGGGCGTGTACGCCCGGGTGGTCGTGCCCCTGCGCGCGCTCGCCGAGCGCATCGCGGCCGAGCGCGTCGGCGGCACCGGCTTCACCGTTCTCGTGGATGGCGAGGGGCGCTCGCTGTCGTCGGATATGACGCCGCGGGGCCTCGATCTCACGACCTTGCCCACCTGGGCGATCACGCGCGCGGCCCTTGCCTCCGACGGCAGCGTCGGCTCGAGCGAGTTCATCGACCCCAAGGGCGTGGCTCGGGTCGGCGCCTATGCCCCGGTGCCGGTCCTTGGCGGCGCCGTGCTCGTCCTTCAAAGCCGCGAGGAGGCCTACCTCGCTTCCACCGAGGCCCGGCGCACCGCCGGCATCGCGGTGATCATCACGATCGTCATCTCCCTGCTGGCCTCCTTTCTTCTCGCCCGCGCCCTGACCGCGCCCCTGCTCGCGCTGACGCGCGCGGCCGAGGCCGTCTCTCGCGGGGACTTCCTGACCACAGTCGATCTGAACACCGGCGACGAGCTCCAGCATCTGGCCGAGACGTTCAACACGATGACCGCGAGATTGCGCTCCTACTCGGTCCTGCAGGTCGACCGCCTCATCGCCGAGCAGCGCAAGACCGAGGCGATCCTGTTCTCGATCTCGGAAGGAATCGTCATGGCCGACCGCGAGGGCCGTGTCCAGCTCGCCAACCGCCAGGCGCGCGAGATGTTCGGCCTCGCCGCCGACGCCGACATCGAGGGCCGCCCGCTCACCGAGGCCCTTCCCGCCGGGCCGCTGCGCGACGCCCTGGTCGCCGTCTCTCAGGCGCCCGGCAAGGGCTTCAAGGAGGCCGACCTCTCCGACGCGCAGGCGCGCAAGATCCTGCGCGTGGCGGCGAGCGCCGTCGTCACGCCCGGCCTGGGATCGGAGCTCGGCGTCGTGTTCGCCCTGCGCGACGTGACGCTCGAGCGCGAGCTCGAGATGATGAAGGACGACTTCCTGAACTACATCACGCACGATCTGCGCAATCCGCTCGGCTCGGCGATGGGATTTCTCGACGTCCTCCTCAAGGGCACGGCCGGCGTGCTCAACACGGACCAGCTCTCGATCGTCTCCTCCGTGCGCCGCTCGACCAGCCGGCTGATGAGCATGATCAACAACATCCTCGACATCGCCAAGATGGAGTCCGGCCGCGCGAAGCTTCAGCTCAAGACCGTTTCCCTGGCCGGCATCGCGGGCCGGTCGATCGACATCCTCGAGCAGCTCGCGAAGGTCAAGAAGGTCTCCGTGCACCTTGTCGCCATCGAAGAATTCTCTATAGATGGCGACGCCGACATGCTCGAGCGGGTGTTCACGAACCTGCTCGGCAACGCGATCAAGTTCTCCAACGACGGCGGCACGATCACGATCTCGATCTCCGACGGCGACGGCGAGCTCCAGGCCTGCGTCGAGGACAACGGCGACGGCATCCCGCCCGAGCATCTGAAGCGGGTCTTCGAGAAATTCGAGCAGGTTCCCGGCCAGAGGCGCGGCGGCACGGGGCTGGGCCTGACGATCACGCGCTATTTCGTCGAGGCGCATTATGGCCGGATCTGGGTCGAATCCGTGCCCGGGCAGGGCGCGCGCTTCTACTTCACCATCAAGAAAGGCCTGACCTTGCTGCCCGACGGCACCGTGACGACCGCGGCGGCGGCGGTCGGTTGAGATTCCTGGCGGCGGCCCTGCTTCTCCTCGCCGCCGGCCGCCTGCCGGGCCGCGCCGACGTCGACGACGGCAGTACCTATCAGATGGTCGTCGTGAAGCCCGGCGACACGATGTGGGCGATCGCCAATAAATATCTGAAGGACCCTGCCCGCTGGGACGAGATCCTCAAGCACAACCGGCTTCCCACGAAGGACCCGACCGTCGCCCTGCCGGGCATGACCTTGCGCGTCCCGGTCCGCCTCATCAAGGCGGAGCTTCGCGCCGCGCATCTCGTCTTCGTTGTCAACCGCGTGCTGTACCGCAGCAAGGAGACCGCGAGCTGGAAGTCGGGCAAGCTCTCCATGGAGCTGTTCCAGGGCGACACGATACGGACCCTCGACGAGTCGAAGGCGCGCGTGAAGCTGCTCGATCGTGAGCTGCTCAGCCTCGAGCAGAACTCGATGGCCGTCATCAAGCCGCTCGACCGCGATGGCGACCTCGAGCTGAAGGCCGGCTCCGTGTTCGCGGGCCGCGCGCGCGTCGTCACGGCGTCGGCGCTCGTCACGCCGCGCACGCGCGATACGCGCTACGCGGCCACCGTCGAGGCCGACCTCACGACGCGCGTCGACGTCTACAAGGGCGCGGCCGGCGTCGCCGCCCAGGGCAGCACCGTCGAGGTCCCCGCCGGCATGAGCACGCGCGTCCGGCCGGGCCTGGCGCCCGAGCTACCGCGCGTGATCGCCAACCTTCCCGATGTCGAGAACCGCGCGTTCGAGTACGCATCCGCCGTCAAGGTCGGCGGCGGGCCCGCTCCCGAGCCGCGCGGACCCGCGGCGGCTCCTCCAGCCCCCGAGGCCGACGCCGACAGCCTGCGCGGCGATCTCACGAGCCTGCGCCTGGGTATGCCCATCATGGGCTATCACGTCCAGGCCGCGACCGACAAGGAGTTCAAGCAACCGGTGTTCGACAAGCAGTATGAGCCTGAAGACCGCCTGCGCCCGGGCGAGGTGGGCCTCAGGCCCGGCGCCTATTGGTGGCGCATCGCGATCGTCGACCTTCTGGGTACCGAGGGCAACTTCTCGGAGCCGCGCTACTACACCGTCGGGATCCGCCGGGCGACGACGGCCGTGGCCGAGGATTTCAAGAAGGCGCTGACCATCGCGGCCCCGTCCGAGGGCGCCTATGTGGACGGAGACAAGGTGCGGCTCATCGGCGTCATCCGCGACGAGCGCCTGATCGTCGAGGTCGCGGGCAAGGTCGTGCGCGCGGACTCCGACGGGAATTTCACCGTCAGCCTGCCGCTGAAGGACGGGATGAACGAGATCGTCATCACCATCTCCGACGGCAAGGGCAACTCGACGCAGATCTCCCGGCGTGTGACTCGACGTTAAGCGGATTTTAAAAACAACGTCTGTTTCCAGGTCGCGCGCCAATGACGGCTTTAAGTTATCCCCAACGCTTCCAACGTTGGAAACGCGGGGGATAACTATTTCCTTCAACCCTGACTCGGGATGGCCGAGGCCTTTTACGCGTGGCTAAGGCGCGAGGCGGGCGGCCGGAATGCGTGAGTTGGCGCGCGAGAGGATCGCCTTCTGCAGATCGGCGGGCGCGAGCGCTCCGAGGAGGATGGTCCCGTCGGGGCCCACCAGCGACGCGGCGGGGCGGCGCCCCGGGCGCGCGGGATCCTCCGCGAGCGCGACTACTGACCAGCCCCAGCGCGCGGGGTTTCCGCGCATGAAGGAGCGCGGCACCAGGACCGAGACCTCCCCGCGATCCGAGAGCCACTGCGCCTTGAACGCCGCGGTCTCCTGCGGTTCGCCGGCGCCTCGGGCGCGGTAAAGCCGAGCCTCATCGCCGGTGATGGACAGCGCCAGCTCCCACGCGTCGCGCGCGGGGACGACGGCGCCTCGGCCTTCGAGCAGCGGCACGCGGCCCGCGCCGAGCACGCGGTTGAAATCCGTGTAGATCTCGTAGATCGGCCGCGGGGCGGCGTTCGAGGCGCGCCCGACGCGCAGGATCAGCCGCACCGCGGCCTCATCCCATTCCGCGCGAAGGCTCTGGATGCGCCACGGGTCGGCGGCCGCGCCGCCGTCAGCTATAGCCGCGGTGGCGCCGGGCGTCAAGGAAGGCGCCAGCGCGATGGTGCCGAGCGGGGCGCGGAACTCGAGCCAGGACGGGCCGGACAGCGCGCGCACGCCCGTCGGCCTCTCGTTCGATGTCGAGGCCGCAGCGCCGGCGGAGGACGCGTCGTAGAGCGAATCGGGCGCGGGAAGCTTCAGGCGCTTATAGACGGCCAGCAGGGCGGTCCGAAGGGGCGCCGGCACGCCTTCGGAGCCGGCCGGGCGGTAGTACCGGCCGGCCTGCGTGAGGCGCAGCAGCTCGACGGCCGCGTCGAGCGTCCGGAGGTCGGCGGAGCCCGAGTTCTGGTAGTGGTCCAAGGCCTGCGCCGCCGCGCCGTAGGCCTCCCAGGCGGCCTTGGCGCCCGCATCGGCGGGGGGGAAGAGCGCGTCCTCGGCAGCCCACGCGGGCCAGGCCGCGACCGCGGACAGCTCCACGGGAGCTTCGGATTTTTCGCGGGCAAGGTCGCTGATGGTCGCCCAGCCCTGCACCGGGCGGGGGAGGTTCGCCGCGGCGGCAAGGAACACGGAAGCCGTCGACGCGCTCTCGTCGTATAAGCTCGTCGCGTTGGAGGGCACGATGACGGCTCTGCCGCCGGCGACCCAGGGGGCGGCGGGATCGGCGTAGGGGCCGGCCAGGATCCAGCTCGCGCCGCTGGCGCCGAGGGAGGCGGCCACGCCCGCGTCCACGGCGCCGGCGCCCGGCATGAAGCCCGCCGGGACGAGGCCCAGGCGCTTCTGCAGGCGCTCACGCGCCTCGACCGCGCGCTCGAGCGCGTCCTGGGGGCGCGGCGCGGCGGGGTGGCCGGCCACCATGGTGAGCAGGGGGTCGCCGTTGATGCGCGCGGCGAGCTCGATGCGGCCCTTCTCGATCCAGGGCAGCAGCGCCGCCTTGACGAGCGGCGTCGCCATCGTCGGCGTCAATCCGATCGTGAGCTTCACGTCGTCATGAGCGCGCATGAGCGCGTCCACCTCGCTCCAGCGGCGGAAGCTCTCGGGCGGAACCCAGACCAGAGTGCCGGGGAGCTGCTGCGCCGAGGCGGAGCCCGCGAGCAGCAGCGCCAGCAGCGCGAAGATCCTCATTTGACGATCCTCACCGAGACGCGCCGCCCTTGGGGTCCATCCGCGGTGTCCGCCCGCGCGTCGACCTTGGGCTCGCCATCGACGAGGAAAAGATATTTAAGCCGGCCTTCGCGCACCGGGATCGACACGGTCCACACGCCATTGCCGTCGCGTGCCATTTTAATAAGGCCGGGCTTCCACGCATTGAATTCTCCGACGAGCTCGACCGACCTGGCCTTCGGGGCCTTGTGCTGGAACTCCACCGAGGTCAGGGCGGCGATGCCGCCGCCGCCGTGGGGGGTGTAGCTCGTGCCGGTGGCCTTAAGGGGAGCAGGCTCCCAGCCTGCGAGGAATCGTCGGTAGTCGTTGAGCGTGGACACCCAGGTGATCGAGGGCACGCTGACCAAGGCCAGCACGGCCGCGACGGTCGCCCAGAACGTCCATTTGCTGCGCCAGTTCATCGCGACGATTCTATCATTTGGTGTCAGGCCTACCGGTATTTGCGTTGGTGCCAGGCCTACCGGTTTCGGCGCCAAATCATTTGACGCGGGGATGATTTTATGTAGAATCGGCCCATGGACACTAAAATCACCACCAAGCCGTCCCCCGTCGTGAAGCCCGTCGAGCGCGCCGAGGCGCACGAGGCTAATCCCTGGGCTCAAGCCATGGAGCAGCTCGACCGCGCCGGCAAGGCGATGAAGCTCGAGCCCTTCGCTTTGGAGCGCCTGCGCCACTGCAAGCGCATCCTCACGGTGTCCGTGCCGGTCAAGATGGACGACGGCTCGGTGAAGGTCTTCGAAGGCTACCGCATCCAGCACAACATGGACCGCGGCCCGGCCAAGGGCGGCATCCGCTACCACCCGTCGGTGTCCCTCGACGAGGTCAAGGCTCTCTCCTTCTGGATGACCATGAAGTGCGCGGTCGTCAACCTTCCTTACGGCGGCGCCAAGGGCGGCGTCATCTGCGACCCCAAGAAGATGTCCCGCGGCGAGCTCGAGCGCATGACGCGCCGCTACACCGCCGAGATCTCGATCATCATCGGCCCGGATAAGGATATCCCGGCTCCCGACGTGAATACCAACGCTGAAGTCATGGCTTGGATCATGGACACGTATTCCATGACGATCGGCTACTCGTGCCCGGGCGTCGTCACGGGCAAGCCCATCGAGATCGGCGGCTCGCTTGGCCGCAATGAGGCGACCGGACGCGGCGTGTTCTACGTCACCCGCGAGCTGGCCGCGCGCGAGGGCTTCGACCTGCGCAAGTCCACGGTCGTCGTCCAGGGCTTCGGCAACGTCGGCTCCAACGCCGCGAACATCTTCGCCGAGCACGGCACCAAGGTCGTCGGCATCTCCGACGTCGGCGGCGGCCTGTATGACCCCAAGGGCCTCGACCTCCACGACATCATGGAGTACCGCAAGACGCACGACTCGATCTCCGACTACCCGAAGGCCGAGCACATCGCCATCGACAAGTTCCTCGAGCTGCCCTGCGACATCCTGGTCCCGGCCGCAATGGAAGGCGCGCTCACCAAGAACAACGCGGAGAATATCAAGGCCAAGTACATCATCGAAGGCGCCAACGGGCCGACGACAAACGAGGCCGACGCGGTCTTCATTCGCAAAGGCATCACCGTCGTCCCCGACATCCTGGCCAACGCCGGCGGCGTGACCGTCTCCTACTTCGAGTGGGTGCAGGACATGCAGGCCTACTTCTGGAGCGAGAAGGACATCAACGCCCGCCTTCAGGAGATCATTGTCGGCGCCTTCACCGAGGTCTACGACCTGTCCAAGAAGGAAAAGGTGGACATGCGCATGGGCGCGTTCATGGTCGGCCTGCGCCGCCTCGGTCGCGCCGCGACGATCCGCGGAATGTACCCGTAAGGGAACCTTCACCGGTGCGAGTCCTTATCGCTCCCAACGCTTTCAAGGGGAGCCTGTCGTGCGTGGACGCCGCAAGGGCTATGGCCCGCGGCGTCCATGCCGCTTTAAAGGGGGCCAAGGTCATCTCGATCCCGATCGCGGACGGCGGCGACGGCCTCATCGACGCGTTGCGGGTCGCCATGGGAGGTGCGCTTGTCTCGGCCTCCGTGCGCGGTCCGCGCGGGGAGCGCCGGCGAGCGGCCTATCTGTGGGTCGGAGCCAAAAAGCTGGCCGTCATCGAGATGGCCCGCGCGTCAGGCCTGGCTCTGGTTCCCCCCGCTAAGAGGCGGCCCTTGGCCGCGACCTCCCGCGGCACGGGCGACCTGATGCGCGACGCCGTGCGCCGCGGCGCGCGCACGATCATAGTGGGCCTGGGAGGCACGGCCTCGAGCGACGGCGGCGCGGGCATGGCTCGGGCGCTCGGCGCCCGCCTGCTGGACGCCGAGGGTCGCGAACTGCCCGACGGCGTCGAGGCGCTGCTGCGGCTCTCCCGCGTCGAGACGGCGGTCTCGCGGCGGTTGCTCGCGGGGGTGCGCGTGATCGCGCTGTCCGATGTGACGAATCCTTTGCTCGGGCCCAAGGGCTCGGCTGTGGTGTTCGGCCCGCAGAAGGGAGCGTCCAGGTCCGAGGTCAGGCTCATCGAGCGCGCGCTGACTTATTGGGCCGCAATCCTCGCCCGCGATCTGGGCGTTCGCGTCGCGCGCGTGCCCGGAGCGGGCGCGGCCGGCGGACTGGGCGCGGGCCTTCTCGCCTTTGCGCACGCCGATATCGTGCCGGGCGCGGATTGGATCCTGGAAAAGACGGGGGCCGCGAAGGCGTTGAAGCGCTCGGATCTGGTCATCACCGCCGAGGGGCGGCTCGACAAGACGAGCCTGTTCGGCAAGGCGACCGTGGCTCTCGCCCGCGCCGCGAAGAAGGCCGGGGTGCCCTGCGTCGCGATCGCCGGTCAGGTATCGCCCGCCGAGTTCCCGTTCAAGAAGGTCGTCTCGTTCTCCGACGCCGGCGCCCGATCCGCCTCCGACTCGATGGCCCGTGCCGCCCATTGGGCCGCGAGGGCCGCGGCGATGGCGGTGTCGGGCATTTCGGTCATAGCCGTATTGGGCTTGCCTGCCCTGGCGACCGACATCGATTTCCATGCGATCGACCGGCAGTATTTCCAGCGCCATGAGGGCACGAACCTCAAGGACAACATCGAGGGCCTAGAAAAGCTCGACGAGGTACAGGGCCGTACCGACGGGCAGGTGCTGTGGCGGCTGTGCCGCGCGAAGGTGCGTCGGGCGGAAAAGATCGAGAAGCGCTCCGACAAGCTGGCCGAATACGAATCCGCCAAGGCGGACTGCGAGAAGGGCGTCGCCCTCTCCTCGGCGACCGCCGACGCGCATTTCTGGCTGGGCGTGACGATCGGCCGGTGGGGCGAGACGAAGGGGCTTCTGAAGGCCCTGTTCATCATCAAGCCGCTCAAGAAGGAGATGGCGGAGGTCATCCGCCTCGACCCTTCGCACGGCGGCGCGCACAACGTCCTGGCCGAGATCCTCTGGCAGGTGCCGGGCTTCGTGGGCGGGGATAAGAAGAGGGCGCTCGAGGAGTTCGAGACGGCGCTGCGGCTCTCCCCGCGCTACACCGCGAACCATCAGCCGCTCGCCGAGGCCTACTTATACTTCAAGCGCAAGGACGACGCGATCCGCGTGCTCAAGATGGTCGAGGCGACGCAGGATCCCGCGGATCCGGCCGAGTATCCCGACAACCTGGCCGACGCGAAGAAGCTCCTGGCCACGCTCGAAGCCGGCAAGTAGCCGGCGAAACGCTACAGAGCGTTGTAGGC
Organism: uncultured Elusimicrobia bacterium; assembly: GCA_964537395.1. GTDB lineage: Bacteria > Elusimicrobiota > Elusimicrobia > UBA1565 > UBA9628 > GWA2-66-18. The sequence continues at coordinate 16,596 of CAZIBN010000015.1, read as the reverse complement.
TGGAGGCAGCGGCTCGGACTTGCCGGCGGACCAGCGCAGGCCGCGCTTGAGCTTGATCGACTGGCTCTTGCCGCGGATGACGGAGACCTCGACCTCGGTGCCCGGCGCGCCGTAGAGGCGGTCGATGGCCTCGGCGAAGTCCATCTTCTCGGTCGAGCGTCCGCCGATCGCGTCGAGGCGGTCGCCGACCTTCAGGCCCGCGCTCTCGGCCGAGCGGCCGGCGATCGAATGCGTGATCTCGAAGAGGCGCTTGCCCGAATCCTCGACGGTCTTGACCCACAGGCCGGGGCCGGCGCGCCAGAAGGACGGCGGCTCGTCTATGACCAGAGGATCCAAAAGACGGACGCGCAGGCGCGCGTCGGCGTCGAGCACCGGTTCGGCGGCGCGGCGCTTGGCATCGGGAAGGGGGGCGGCCGCGACGAGGGTTCCGCCCGCGGCGACGCGAGCCATGCGCTGATCGCCGGAGACGGCGGTCGCGTAACCGAGCGTCGTGTAGGTGCCGCCGCCGTTCAGGTCGAGAGCGTAGAAGGCCAGGCGTACCGTGCGGGTCACGCCGTCGTCCACGGCCTCAAGGACGCGCGCGCGCATCTTGGAGCTCGGCGGCACGGCCATGAAATCGAGCGTCGCGTCCACCGTCAGGCCGGTCGCGGCCTCGGCGATGACCTCGTCGCCTTTCTTGAGGCCGGCGGGAAGGCCTTTCGCGAAGCGCAGCCACAGGCCCTGATCGGCGCGGACCGGGACGGTCAGCGGGCCAACGGCCTTGACGACGGCGCGGCCGTCGGAGAGGCCTTGAGCCGAGCGCTCGGCGGCAAGGGACTTCTCATGGGCGGAGAGATCCCGCTCGCTGCGCGCGTAGTCGCGCGCGGGGGGGATCGGGGCGGTCTCCAGAGGGCGGACCTCGAGGCCGCGGCGGATGACGAGGGCCAGGCGCGTGCCGGGAGTCCAGGCGCGGAGCTTCGCGGCGACGACGGCGCGTGACGAGGCGTCTCCGCCCATGCGCAGGATCTGGTCGCCTTCTTTGAGGCCGGCCAGGTCCGCGCGCGAGCCGGGCCGCACGGCGGCGACGCGGAGGTCGTCGTCCTGTGCGACGAGGGAGGCTCCCAGGCCGAAGAGCGCGATCTCGTCGAGGGAATCGGCGGCGGGCGGCGGCGCGGCGACGGGGGCCGCGGGCTTGGCCTCAGCCTTGGGAGCGGCCTTCGGCGCTGATTTACGCGAGGCTTTGGGCGTTGATCTGGGTGCGGCCTTCGGAGCGATCTTGCTCGAGGTCTGCTTGGCGGCCGGCTGCTCGGAGGGAGCGTTCGCGGCGCTGGCGGTGATGGCGCACGATGCGATCAGGATGAGGGCAAGCATGATCTTCATTGAGTCGCGGCCTCCTTCGTCTTGCGCTGCGGGCGCTTTGCGGGCTGCTTCTTCAGAGAAGACTTAGGTGCGGGAGCGGCGGCCTTGGTGTCTTCCGCGGCGGGCTCCGGGGCCGGCTCCGTGGCGGTTTTCTCCGAGGCGCCGGCGGCCTCGAGGCGCCGCGCGCGCTCGGATCGGACCTCGGCGACGACGGAGGAAAGCGTGGTGTCGGACGGCAGGCGACGATTGGCATCGTTATCGGCGGGCGCCGTCAGGGACTTGGACGCCGCCGCCGTCAGCGCGGCCGTGCGCTTTGATTCGGCGCCGAAGCAGTCGCCGTTCAAGGCGCCAAGCCGGGCCGTCACCGGGCGAAGGATATCGAGCCGGCGAGCCGGCGCGGTCTCCGCCTCGGCCTTGGCCAGCGACTTTCCAAGCTCCTCTCGCCAGGCGATCTTGCGGGTGAGCTCGGCGAAATCGGTTTTCACGCGGCCTTCCTCCTCCGCGATCCGGCCGCAGCGCGCTCCCGGATCGGCGTCGAGGGAGGCGAGGGCCTCCGACCAGCGCGTGCGGGCGGCGTCGAGGTCGCAGGACTTTCGTTTCGAGCGGGCCTCGGAGGATGCCTTCAGGAACCAGCTCTGGTCGGCGGCGCGTCGCGTGATCGTCGCGCGCAGGGAGTGCAACTCGGGCAGGTCGCGGTCGCAGCCGGCAGGCAGGAGCTTGGCGAGCTTGAGGGCCGCGTCGACGCGGGTGGTCTCGTATTTGCACAGCTGGGGGGCGGAGTCACCGCGGGCCGGGATGAGGGCCTCTTCAAGCTTCACCAAAGTCTCGGCCTCGGATTTGGCTGTCTCGCGGGACTTCCGTGCCCTTTCGGACAGCGCCTTATACTGCGGCTTGATCTTGGCCGGCTCGGCGACGAGCGTCTCAAGCGCCAGGTAAGCGGCCTCGGCGTCCTTCAGGCGGCACGCGGCGCGCAGGCCCGCGGCCTCCGACTCCTTCAGAAGGGCCAGCTCGAAATCCTGGGCCAGCGGGACCTCGACGCCCTCGGCGATGAGCGCCGAGCCTTCTGCCGAGACGAGCGAACGGACGACAAAAGGGCGGGTCTCCGTAATCTTGATGGTGCGCGCGAAGGGGTAGGGCCCGCCGTTGCTTCGCTTGTACGCGCGGGTCTCCACGGAGGCAAAGCCTCTCTCGGTTTCGACGACGAGGCTTTCCTCGATCTCGCTGGACTCCTTTTCCTTGAGGCCATCGATCCAGTACGCGCTGGAGGTGATCGCATCGTCGCCGAGCTCATGCTGGCCGAGGCGGGTCGGCTCCTGCAGGTGGAGGCCGGCTGACCTCAGCTTCGCTCCGCCGGTGGCGGCGCGGTCACGGCTCGCGGCCGCCTCGAGCGCCGCGGGAAGATTCGGGCGGGAGGACAGGGACTTGGCCGCATTGCGCAGGCCTTCGAGGTCGCTCTTCACCGAGGCCTTCCCGAGGAGATCGGCGGCGGCGGTGCGCGCTTTCGCGGCGGCCCAGCGCCGGCGCTCGTTGGAGAGGGTTCGTCGCAGCTGCGCGCGGAGCTCCTCGGACAGCGTCCCGTGCTCTCCGTCGTAGGCGATGAGGGTCTCGACCGACGTGACGCCCCGGGCGGAGGCCTCGGCGATGAAAAGCGCCGAGGCGCTCTTGTCCGGGCGCGGGCCCGCGAGCAGGTCGTCGAACACCGGCTTGACCAGAGAGGCCGGGTTCTCGAGCGCGTCGGCATGGCGGCGTGCGATCAGGTCCTTGCCCCATACGGTATCGAAGAGGTTCGCTTGTCCGGGCACGCCGGAGGCCGGGGCGTTGGCGAGCTTCAGGGCCCAGCGTTCCTCATGTCCGGCCTGGAGCGCCGCGGCGAGCGCGTGCAGCGACGGCGTCATGAGTCCGTCCGCCGGGAGGGCGCGGCAGGCGTTCAGGCCAAGATCCGGGCCCGAGGGCTCGGGCTCACGTCCGAGGGCGTCGGCGGCGGCGGCCAGAGCAAGGCATGAGGACGACGCGCGTGAGAGCGCGGAGAACGCCTTCCAGTGAACGGCGGCCAGGCGTCTGGCGCGCGGTTTTCCATGGAGCACGAGGACGCCGTGCGCGGCGAGCGTTTCGACGCCGGGCTCACCGAAGGAGTCGTTGAGGAGGGCCAGAGGCGCGCTCGGGGCGTTCAGAGACGCTGAGGGCGCATCGGCGGCCAGGGCAGGAGAGATGAGGAGGACGGCCAGGATGGCTATTTTCATCAAATGTGGTACTTCGCGCAGGCCAGGCGGAGATGATCCAGGGCCTTGGCGATCTCGTCCGAGGGCTTGTCCTTCTCGATCATTTCGAGGAGGGCGACAGCCTCGGCCACGTGCGTGCGGTCGGCCGCGATCATCTTGCGCAGCTCCTCCTGCATGGCCTGGAACTCGTGGGCGAATTCCTGGTGCGCGTCCGTCGTGCGGATGCGCACGGGCACGGCGAGGTTGCCGTGGCGCATCCGGGCGATGCCGGCGGAGATCACGCGCAGGGGGCCCGCGAAGCGGTGCGACCAGAACAAGGTGACGAGGCCGCCGGCCAGCAGCGAGATCGCGGACGCGAGCATGAGCGGGGCGCGCAGGGCGCCCTTGATCCATTCGAGAGAATGAAAGATTTGTCGCGAGGAGATCGAGGATTCCTGCACGCCGCGGAACACGGAGAAAGCGGTCAGGAGCAGGCTCGCGGAGATCAGGAGAACGACGAAGCCCACCATCTGGAGCTGGAGGGGGGCGTCGACCCAATACTGCTGCCTTTTATAGGAAGGCTTGGCCGGCGCGGTCTTGTCGTGAGCGTGTCCTTTTTGCGCCATTAAGTGGTTATAGTAACTTTAGAGTTGAATGTTGTCAATCAGCCTTGTTCGGCCGAGATAAGCGGCGGCGAGCAGGCGGCCGTCCCAGACGGCGGCGTACTGGACCTTAAGGCCGGTTCCGGCGAGCGCATGGCGCACCGCGGCGGCGACCGTCTCGGGACGCGAATGGCGGCGCAGGGCCTCGGCGCGCCCTGCCTCCAGTGCGCGGCGCAGGGCCGGAGCCGCGTGGCGCTCGGCGGGCGACAGATAGGCGTTGCGGCTCGACATCGCGAGCCCGTCCTTCTCGCGCACGATCGGCACGCGGACGAGTTCGACGTCGACGTCGAGATCGCGGATCATGGTCGCGAGGATGCGGACCTGCTGCCAGTCCTTCTCACCGAAGTAGGCCCGGTCGGCGCGGACCTGATTGAAAAGCTTCAGGACGACGGTGGCCACGCCGCGGAAATGACCGGGGCGGTATTTCCCGCAGTAGAGATCAGAGAGCCCTTCGACCTCGACGTGGGTATGGAAGCCCTTGGGATACATTTCGGCCAAAGTGGGCGCGTAGACGGCGGCGGCTCCCGCGGCGGCCACGAGCCTTCGGTCGGCCGGCAGCGCCCGCGGGTAGCGCCCGTAATCCTCGTTCGGCCCGAACTGGAGAGGGTTGACGAAGACCGACACTATTGTTTTGTCGTTTTCCCGTGCGGATCGATGCACCAACGCCGCATGGCCCGAGTGCAGGGCCCCCATCGTGGGCACGAACCCCACGGAGAGGCCCTTCGCTCGCCAGGCGCCGATGAGCGTCCGAAGGGCTTTCTTCGTCCGGACGACCGGAACAGTCACAGACTCCTCGAAAAAAATCCGATCACCCTCGTGTCGTACTCCATGCCCGCGGCCTCGCGGCATTTCGCGTGCCAGGCCTCGGGCACCATCCAGAGCTGCTTGGGCTCGCGCGCGGCGTTGAAGACGCTCTTCACGTCCTCGGGCGTCATCAGCCGGTCGAATTCGCCGCCGATGACGAACAGTGGACGGGGGGAGATCTTCGGGGCGGCCTCGACCGGGTTGAACCGGTCGATCTCGGGGTCCTTCACGCGCGAGCGCAGGATGTACAGCACCGTCGCGATGAGCGGATAATAGGGGACCTTCATGTTGTTCCAGCCCCAGCGCTTGATCACGGTGCGGTAGTCGGAGAATGGGCTTTCGACGACGGCGCAGCGCAGGTCGGGGTGCTTGGGCATGGATGCGACGGTGACCGCCGCGCCCATGGACAGGCCGAACACGCCGACCGATTCGGAGAACTCCGGCTTCGTCTTCCTCAGCCACTCGACCGCCGCGTCGAAGTCGATGGTCTCGAGGCCGCCGATCGTGGTGATCTCGCCCTCGCTCTCGCCGTGCGAGCGGAAGTCGAAGTACATGAGGTTGAACCCGCCGTTCTCATTCAAGAAATAGGTTTGCTTGAGAAGCTCGCCTTTGTTGTCTCCCCAGCCGTGGCACATCAGGATCGTGCGCGTCTCGCCGGTCGTCGAGGGGATGAACCAGCCTCTGAGCTCGAGGCCGTCGCGCGTCTTAAAGGCGATCTTCTCGTATCGTAGGCCGAACTGCTCGGGGAATATCCACATCGGCGACATCGCCGGAGGATGCAGGATGACGCCCGCGCCCCACCAGCACAGCGCGTAGTAGGCGACGGCGAAGACGACGGCCGCGGCCAGCCAGATCATTTTTGGGAGGTGAACGAATGCTCGGGGCCGGGGAAGGAACCATCACGGACCTCGCGGCAGTAGTCGCCGATCGCCTTGAGCGACTGCGCGCGCAGGTCGGCGTAGCGCTTGACGAACTTGGTCGGTCCGGCCTCCGAGAGCCCCAGCATGTCGTCGCTGACGAGCACCTGCCCGTCGCAGTGGGGTCCCGCGCCGATGCCGATCGTGGGGATCTGGAGACGTTTTGTGATCTCCTTGGCGAGGTCGGCGGGTACGCATTCGAGCACGACCGCGCAGCATCCGGCGCCCTCGAGTATCCGCGCCTCGGTCAAGATCTTCTCCGCGGCCTCGGGGCTGCGCCCCTGGACCTTGTAGCCGCCGAGGCGGTTGACGGCCTGGGGCGTGAGGCCGAGGTGGCCGAAGACGGGAACGTTGATCTTCAAGAACTCTTTGATCGTCGAAGCGACCTCCATGCCGCCCTCGACCTTGACCGCGTGGGCGCCGCCTTCCTTTAAGAGCCGGCCGGCGTTGCGCACGGCTTCCTTAATGTCCACTTCGTAGGATAAGTAGGGCATGTCGGCCACGAGCAACGCGCGCGACATCCCGCGCTTGACGGCCTTGGTGTGGTGGACCATCTCGTCGATGGTGACGGGCAAAGTGCTTTCGTAGCCCAGCTTCGTCATGCCGACGGAGTCGCCCACGAGGATCACGTCGACGCCCGCTTCCTCCGCCAGGCGCGCGGTCGGGAAATCGTAGGCCGTGAGCATCGTGATCTTGACCCCCTTGCGCTTGAGGTCGAGCAAGGTGGAGATCGTGATGTTCTTCGGGATGCCGGCGTAAGCGGTCGGTTTGGTTTTATCGGCCATTTCGCCAGAGCTTAACAATTCGAGGGTCCGGCTTCATAGCCGCGAGCAAGGCGCGCACGGAATTTCGGCCATCGGGCTTGAAGGCGGGGGCGATGTCCCGCAACGGTGCCAGGGCGAAGGCGCGGCCTGCCGTCGCCGGATGGGGGACGCGAAGCCAGGGCGTGCGCACGCGTTCACGCCCCAGGGCGAGGATGTCGATGTCGAGGGCCCGGGCGCTCCAGCGCAGGCCGGGCCGCCGGCCGGCGGCGGCCTCGAGGCGCTTGGCTTCGATGAGGAGGCCCATCGCCGTGCGGGAGGTTTCGAGCTCGACGGCTTGATTCAAATAGGGCTTGTCGCTGGGACCCACCGGCGCGGTTTCATAGAGACGGGAGGCCTTGATCACCCGGCAGCCCTCAAGACCGTTCAAGCCCGCGACGGCACGGCGCAAGGCCGAGGTGCGGTCGCCGAGGTTCGCGCCGAGCAACAGCAAGGCGCGATGCTTCACTTCGATTTTTTCGCCTGGCGGCGGTCCGCCCGGCGCAGGGCTTCGACGATCGCGGCGATGATGATCAGCGCGATGAGATTGCCGCGCCAACCTTCTCCGGTGCCGAAGCCGCCCTCGTAGACCATCGCGGCCCATAGGAGCCAGAACAGGACGCCGACCGCCGCCTGGCAGGCGACGAGGACGACGGCCAGATGGATGGGGTCGTAGCGGGGCTCATCGAGGCTCTCTTCGGCGAAAAGCTCCACCCAGGACTTCCAGAGCTTGAGGATCATCGCAATCCCATCAGGTCGAGCATGTCGTAGAGCCCCGGACGCTTGCGCGCGGCCCAGAGCGCCGCCTCGAGCGCGCCGAGCGCGAACGCGTCTCGCGACTCCGCGGTATGCGCGAGAGTGAGGCGTTCGAACGGGCCGGCCAAGGTCAGGGTATGATCGCCGACCACGTCGCCGATGCGGACCGAGGCCGTCGGCACGGGAGCGTCGCAGCGGCGGCCCTCGGAGACCGCGACCGCCAGTCGCAGGGCCGTGCCGGAGGGCGCGTCCTTCTTCGTCTTGTGGTGCGTCTCGATGATCGAGGCGTCATATTCGGGCAGGCGGCGCGCGGCCTCGGACGCGAGGTGCAGGAGCATCGTCACGCCGCGGCTGAAATTCGGGGCCATGAACACCGCGGTCTTGCGCGCGGCGGCGGCGACCTGGGCGCGCTGGACGTCGGTGAGGCCGGTGGTGCCGGTCACGAATGGGACCTTGGCGCGGCCGCACGCGGCCGCGAACTTCACGCAGGATTCGGGCGTGGAGAAGTCGATCGCCGCGCCGCAGGCGCCGACCTCGTCCTCGAACTCCGCGGCCTGCGCGCGCCCGACGCGGGCCAGCAGATGGAAGCGCGGATCCACGGCGGCGAGCGCGGCGACGCGGGATCCCGTGCGTCCCGACGCTCCGCAAACCGCGATCTTCAAAGGAGTGGCCATGTGCTTGGATTATAGGATAAGCGGTCCGGGTGGTGCTCCAAAAAATACCCGCTTTCGAGACGATTATTTTATTTTTTCCCGGCGGGCTTTGCGGTATCATAGGCGCATGATCTATCGAATCTTGACGCTGTCCGCCGCCGTCCTGTGCCTGCTCGCCGCACCCCTGCGCGCGCAGCCCTCCGAGGCTCTGCGCCTGAGCGCGGACAGCCTGAGCGCCGCCTTCAACGATCTCTCCGCCGTGGCGCGCCAGGCGCGCGTGGCCGCCCTCGGGGCGCGCATCCAGCGCGCCCGCTTCGTCCCCAGTCACGACTCTCTGCCGGAGAACTGCTTCAACCTTCCGGTCGTCGCCATCCGCAACGGCGAGATCTTCAAGAACGGCGTCAACCTGGGCCGCAACGCATCCTCCTACCAGGCCAACTGCGACGGCGTGGTCGTGTGGCAGGACTCCTACGGCGATCTTCACCTCGAGAGCCGGAGCCTCGCGAGCCGCGTCTCCCAGTACGACGTGGCCTGGCACGGCGACATGATCGTGTGGAAGGATTCCTACGGCAACCTGCACCGCGGCAAGGACGACCTGGGCCGCGTCAGCAACTATACCTTCGTGAAGTACACGGGCGACGTGGTCTGGAAGGACAGCTGGGGCGATCTGTACCGCAACCGCGAGAAATTCGGGCGCGCCGGAAGCTACCTCGTCGCCGCGCGCACCGGGGATGTGGCCTGGCAGGACAGCTACGGGACCTTGCACCGCAATAACCGGGAGCTCGGCCGTTCGCAGAGCTGGCAGATCTCCGACCGGACCGGCGACGTGGGCTGGATCGACTCCTTCCGCAACCTCTACAAGAACGGCGACAAGGTCGGCTCCGACGTGAGCCGGTTCACGATGCGCGAGGACGGCAGGCTCATCTGGGTGGACAGCTGGGGCAACACCCACTACGCCTAGCCGTTCCCAGCCTATCCGCCGTCATAAATCGTTTGGCCCACCCCCGGCTAGGTCCATTGCTTCTATCGTAGGCGCCGAATCTACACTACACTCTATTCGATGAGATTCGCGCGGCGTATCCTCGCCTCGACCCTCTCCGTCCTCCTTTTCCTGGAAGCCTTCGGCCCGTCCGCCTGGGCCCAGGTCGCGGCGCGCGCCGCCGCGGCCGCCCCGGTCGTTCCCGTCGGCGGGGGCGCACACCTGAGCCTCGGTGGACCCGCGGCCGGCCCGGCGTACCTGCTCCCTTCCGCGTTAGCCCTTTCCCCGTTGTCCGTCGCGGCCGCCCCCGCGCCGCTCGTTCTTGCCGTTCCTCTCGCCGCCTCCGCGCTCGCGCGCGTTAAGTCCGCGGCTCTGTCGGCGCCCGCGATCGCTCCGCGTGAGAAGGCCGCTCCCGAGGCCGGCGTCTCCGGCCGCGTCGGCCTCCTCGTCGCGTCGGCGGCCCCGGCCCTCGAGCAGGTCACCTCCGTCGCGTCCTCGCGCGCCGACCTGAGGCGCTCCGGCGATGAGCTCGAGGGCATCCTCTCCGGTGAGTTCCTCCAGCGGCCCGCGTCCGCGGATGAGGGACCTCTCGCCACGGAGACCTCCGGATCGGGATCTTTCCTTCGCCCCGCGCAGGCTCCCGCGGGCCGCTCCGCCGCCGAGCCCGCCGCCCCGATGCCCGAGATCCCCGCCCGCGCGCGCAGCGGCTTCCGTCTTTACGCGGGAGGCATCTCCGTCGTCAAGGTGGGGATCGAAGCCCTCAATCTCGTCGTGCCCACCTTGCTGCTGTCCCAGTTCGGCGCCGCCACCCTCGTGGGCGCGCTTTTCCTCTCGGCGCAGCTCGCCGGCCTCGTGGCCGGCTGGATCACCGGGCCGCTCGTGGACCGCTTCAGCCCCTCTAAGGTTCTGGCCGTGACCGCCATATTGCAGATCCTGGCCATCGGGTCCATCCCGCTCGCCTTCGCCTTCGGCACCACGCTCGGCCTGCCGGTCATCTTCGGGCTTTTCACCGTCAACGGCATGCTCAGCGGGGCCTTCGACATCGCCCGGCGCGCGGCCCTGCCGCAGATCCTCGGCCGCGACGAGCGCGTGCTCAACGCGCACAACGCGAAGATCTACATCACCCGCGAGATCGCCGCCATGGCCGGCATCGTCGGCGCGGGCTTCCTTCTCGGCAAGCTGGGCTATCTCGCCACGCTCGGGATCCACCCCGCGGCCTACATCGTCGCCGCCTTGCTCTTCTCCCGCCTGGCCTTCCGTCGGGGCGAGGCCGCGCCGGCTCCCGTGAAGGACGCGCCCGCCTCCGCCGAAAAGCCCAAGGGCATCATCGCGACTCTCAAGAGCCTCACCCGCGGGGCGCGGCTGGTCTGGTCGAACCCCGAGATGCGGCGCGCCGCTCTGCTGAACGTTCCCGTCATCACCCTTCACAATCTCTTCCACCAGATGCTGGCCGTCGTCTACGCCGCGAAGGTCCTCGGCTCGCCCACCGCCGCGGCCGTTCTTCTCGTCGCCTGGAACCTCGGCGAGTTCGCCGCGGCGTTGCTCCTTCGCCGCCAGGCCGCGCGGCAGGGGGAGAAGGCCGATCTCGGCCCGGGCTGGCTGCGCTACGCCGCGGGCGCGGTCCTGGGCTCCTGGCTGCTGTGGCTTTTCCCGACCGTCTATGTCGCCGCCCCCGTCATCTTCCTGATGGCGATGGCCATGCTCGGCAACGAGCTCGGGCTGGCGTCCTACTTCCAGTCCGCGGCCTCCAAGGAGGATGTCGGCGCGGTGACCGGCTTCGTCTACTCGCTGGCGACCACGGTGGCGATGGCGGCCCTGCTCGCGATGGGCTGGATCTTCGACGGCTTCGGCGGAGGGACCGGCTTCCTCGTCCTCGCGCTCGCCTTGAGCGCCGCGTCCGTCTTCTTCTGGTTCTCCGCCCGAAAGCGCTGAAAACGGCGGGGACTCCTCCCGCGCGAGGAGCTACTTGACGGCGAGGAAAGCGGCGGCGGCCGGGCTCTGGGTGGATTTCGGAGCGTTGAAGTCGCGCTGCAAGATGACGAGGCTTCGGAGCTTCCCGTCGATCATCCGGTGAACGCGTAATTGCACGCCGGGCGGGCTCGCCTCGTCGCGGCAGGCCTCAACCTCGACCCATAGCCCGCGGTCGCCCCAATCCTCCAAGGTCTTGGCGACGTTTGCCATATAGGCGGCATAAGCGGCGTCGTTCATGCGGCCGGTCATGAATACGTTCAAGAGAAGGAGCCCCACGCCGGGGTCGTCGGAGGGGATGTTTTTTGAGATGAACTCCGGCGCTTTCTCGGGCGGGCAGGGGACGATCTGCAGGAAGCTCGCCGTCTCGTCGGACTGTTCTTGAAGCGACTCGATCGCGGCATTCAGGTTCCGGATCGATGTCTCGGAGCCGGACACGACTCCGGCGGTCAGCCAGCGGCGCTCTTCGATCTTCGCCAGATCGAGCGGATGGCGCTCAAGGCCGATGCGCGCGACCACAAGCTCCGGATTGAAGGCCGGATTGTTCGCCGGGCCGTCAGCCGCAAGGTTGAGGCCGGCGCCGGCCTCCGCGTCGACCAAATAAAATGGCATCGCGCGATTGCTTTGGAAATAGAGCAACGCCGGCCCGATCCACAGCCCCGACAAGGACTCCCAATACGAGTACAAGGTCCCGGTTAAAAGATTTTTATAAAAGGACGGAGGGGGAGCCTCGAGGAACTTGGCCAATCCGGGCGAAGGGTCCGTGCCGGCGTCGCCTCCGCACGATGGATAGCAGGCCGCGAGAGGGCTCTTGGCGTCGCTCAGGGCCTCGAAGTGTAAGGCCGTCAGGTACAGGATGCTCGCCTCGTTCCAAGCGTTGAATCGCCTCAGTTCCCAGGCAGCGGCGATCTTCTGCCACCAGGTGGGCTCGCCCTGCTTGAGCTGGTCCGCTGTCAGCCTCAGCATCGTTGCTAGGGAGGGGGCGTCTTCGGACCGGGCGGCGAAATCCTCGAGCTGGCGGATGAATTCCTTCTTGATCATGAGAAAGGAGGCGTGGGCGGAAGCGGACTGGATAGGCTCACATGCGATCCGGCATCGAGGAATTCCATAGGAGCTAGGCGGACGGTGGGAATTTTTGCTGGTATGTTTTCGGCGATGTTCGGGGTCACATTCCCGCTCAGATTGTTAGGGTTGATGTTGAGGCTGTCAGTGAAGGTCTGGCTGGATTTTTCCCCCAATGCCTTCATGCTTTCCGCGCTCTTGTTAAAGCCGTCACTGATTATTTTCTCAGCGTTTGCTTTTTTCAAGGCTTCTTTCTCGAGGAGCTCCTTTTTAGAGGCTTTCATATCCTCCGAGATTGAGATGATCGCGATGATCGCTCCGAGGGCGGTCAGGATACCGCCTTGCATGGTTTCTCCCATGGCCATGATCGCCATTCCCAGTCCAGTTACGATCAGCCCTAGCACGGCCATCGCTCGACGGCAAATGTGTGCGAACGCGGCCCCCCATGGAACAACCTTCCCGAAGAGCAAGACGAGGATCCCCAAAACGGAGATGGCCATCAGGAGCTTTTTGGCCAGATCGACAAGGGGCTGCCACGGCGTCATCATGGCCGTCCCATTCGGGGTCGCGATGTTCCCGCAGGTGCCGTCCGCGAAGACAGCCTGGCCTTGGCCGCAGTATTGCGAGCCGGAGTTTGAGTTCCCTCCGGAGTTCCCGCTGAGCGGGCCGCTGGAGCCTCCCGCGCCGGACCCGCTTCCGTTCGTGCCTCCGCCCGCGCCGGCTCCCTGACTGGCGACCCCGCCTCCCGAACCGCCGATGGCCTTGTTCGGGCTGACGTTATTGTCGAACGACTCTCCCGAGGCCTTCGTCGCGGTCTCCCTATCGCCGATCCCCCGGGCGGCGCTGGCATACTCGCCGGCTTTGCGCAGCTGGCCGATGGCGTGGCGGGGCTTCGCGCCGAGCTTGCCCATGATCCCGTTCGTTGCGGAAGGCTGGCCAGAGACGCGGGAGGCGCTCATCTTGCCTTTGCTTCCGATTCCAGCGGCGCTCTTGCCGGCACCGCCGTCGCTGCCACCGCCGCCTCCTCCTCCGGCGGCGCCACCACCGCCGCCGATTTTTTGCAACGAGCTGGCATCCATCGTTCGCGTCACGCTGCCGGCCATGCGGGAGCTGGGGCCCGCGCCGACGCTGAGCCCTCCAAAGCTATTTTTAAAGACGCTTTTTTTACCACCGTTCGCATGCGCCGCCGCAAACTGAGCCGCCGGATCCACGGCGTCGACCTCAAGCGCCGCCGCGGCGGCCTCTTTTTTCGCGGCCTCTTCATCCGCGAGGCGCTGCGCTTCAGCCGCCTCCGCCGCTTTCTTGGCGCGCTCTTGAGGAGTCAGGCCATCCATGGTCGCGAGGCCGATCGAGCTCCGCCTAGTGCCGGCGCTTTCGGCGTCGCCCGGCGCACCGGAGGGCTTGCGATGCTCCCATAAAGCGAACGGAGAGGCGCCTGCCTTGTTCTCGTCGGAGGATGAGACCCTGGCAGACGCGATCTTGCCAAGCTGCCAGCCGGTCGCCGCGACGCCTCCGATGACGGCGAGAAGCGCCACGCCCTGGAGCATCGACGAAAGCCCGAGGAGGTTTGAAACGGCGCCTGCCGGCCCATAGGCCGCGCCCGCGGCGGTCGCGCCGGAAGCGGCGCCGAGGCCGCCGCTCCAGGGGAGCGCTCCGCGTTTGCGCTCCCGGTATTTCTCGACCCGGATCAGCTTGATGTTCGAGATATCCATAAAGCGCTTACGGCGGCGGCTGCTGCGGCGTCGCCGCGGCGCGGGCCGCTTCCTGCATGGTCGCGAGCATCTGGTTCGCCTCGGCCTCTTTTTCCTTGGCCGATTTTTCAGCCTTCCTGGATCGATCGTAGTGGTACGCCGCCTGGGGGGCCTGGCCGAGGGCCATCAGGGCGATCGCCTTCTTCTTCTCATCCTCCGCCCTCTCTCGATCCTTCTTAGCGCTGCTCATCAGATCCCCGATCTGCTCGGGTGAGTTTTGGGTGGCCTCGATGCCGTCCGTGTCGAAGGTGCCTCCGTCGCCGCCGCCTCCGCCGCCGCCTCCGTCCGCCGCGCCTCCTCCCTTCGTGCCGCCTTCGGCCCCTTTGCCGGAGCCGAGGCCCGCCGTGTTCGAGCTTTTCCCGCCGGACGTCGCGAGGCTGGAGCCTCCCGAGGCGGGGTCGGGCTTCGTCGCGGCGGAGGAATTCGAGGCTGAGCCCTTGGTGCTGATCGTCCTGGTGGGCGCTCCGCGGCGGCCCTGGATGCCCCGGAATCCGGCCGTCGAGCTGAGGCGTTTCATGCCCTGAAATTTGATCGAGCCGTACGATGAGCCGAGCCTTGCCCCGGCGGTGCCCGCGACGCCGCTCGCGCCGCCTTGTTCGCCGTCCTTGCCCGGCCCAGCCTCGCCGCCGGCGCTCGGGCCTCCGCCCGCGCCGCCCCGCGAGGACTGACCTTCGTCGTAATTCATCGGCGCGTCGCCGGTTTGTCCGGGGGCGCCGTTCTCGTCGGGAACACCGCCAATGCCCGCCGCCTTATCCGCGGCCGCCTTGTCCGCTGCGCCGGCAATCAGGTCGAAGCGCATCTTCTCGTTGCCCTTGGCCTTCTCGCGCATGATATAGCCCGTCGGGTCGTTCGCGCGGGCAAAGCGGATCTTCATCGAGGACGCGACGCCGCCGAGGGCCGTGCCGCCGCCGCTTCCGTCAGGTGTGCCGGCGAACCGGTATGCTGCGAAGGAGAACAGCACTCCGCCGGTCAACAGGATGAACGCGATCAGGGCGAGCTTGCCGGGGCCCTGCGCCGTCAGGCGCTCGAGCAGGGACGAAGGCGCCCGGTTCCGGGCCGAGGCTCCGGCGGCGCTCGCCGCCGCCTTGGAGACCGTGCTTTCCGGCGTCCAGACGAAGCTGGCCGACAGCTTGTTCTCCTGCGCCTTCTTGGGGTCGGGGATCTCCGGAGCGTCGGCCATTCTTGGAGTATAAGGCCGGCCGGAGCGTTTGTCAATGCGGAGAATTTGGCATGCTAAGACTGAATAAAGACGGGGGCCGCCTCTCGGCAGCCCCCGTCGATAAACACGCCTTTTAGAGCATGCCCCCTACGAGAATCGAACTCGTGTTTCAGCCTTGAAAGGGCCGCGTCCTAACCGTTAGACGAAGGAGGCGAAAAATAAATCGAAAACTGTGAGCCGGGTGGGAATCGAACCCACGACCCCATGCTTAAAAGGCACATGCTCTACCCCTGAGCTACCGGCTCCGAAGAAAGCATTATACCTAGAAACGAGGCCCTAATTCTTTTCTTCGCGGGGTTCTCGGGGTCTGACCTCCCGTTGTTGCATAACTCGCAAGGAATCTCAAAACCGAGTTATGCAACAACGGGAGGTCAGACCCCGGTTCAGCCTAGTTTTTTTCTTCGCGGCGGCCGAGCTGATCGAGAGTGCGGCGCCACACCTTATAAAGGTCGGTGGCCTTGCGGCGGCCGGGGGGGAGCATCTGGTCGAGCGTCTGCCACCAGAAGCCGCCGCACAGCGAGCGCGGCATCGCGCACGAGGCGGTCGTGTAGAGGATCGCGATGTCCTTGCGCGCGCCGTCCGCGTCGTCGGGCGCCAGCCACCAGTAGCCCTTGAGGTCCTCCTTCTCGACGTAGCCGAGGCTCGAGACCATCAAGGTCTGCCGCGGCAGGGCCTCGCCCGTCGCGTCGAAGGCGCGCTCGAAGCCCATGCCGAGCGGGTTGTCCTCCGGCTGGATGCTGAGGCCGACGACGTCGAGGTTGCGTCCGAAGCCGCGCTTGACCTGCACCGGGATCCAGCTCGACAGCGCGTGCTCGACGTCGGGGGCGGTCTCCTCCCAGGCATACAGCGTCGCGACGGTTTCAAGCTCCGGGTCGAGCTCCTTGACCTTGTTGACGCCCGCGGTGTAGGTGCGGTAGACCTGCTCGGGCGTGAACGGCGCGCTGGCGCCGCCGAGCCAGTCGCCGTTGAGCTCGGTGCCGACCTCCCAGCTCGATATCTTCCCGCGGTAATGCAGGACGAGATTCTTGGTGCGCTCGGCGTACAGCTCCGGCGTCAGCGTCTTCGGCCACGCGGTGGCGTCGAGCACGCAGCCCATGACCTTGATCTTGTTCTTCGCCAGCTCCTCGACCACGCCGTCGTACTCGTTGAACGAGCGCAGCGAGGAGTAGAGGAAGTCGGAGGAGTTCGCGCGGAACACGAGGCGCACCCAGTCCGCGCCGGAGCGGCGCACGGCCTCGGAGATCCACTCAAGGTCGTCGAGGCGCTTGAGCAGGCTCTCATCGAGGGTCAGGCCGAAGCGCAGGCCGGGGGCGCGGCGCTCGTCGAGCGCGTGCTGGAGCCCGTGCTCGAACAGCATCTTCTCCCAGGCGAGCGCGGTGTCCTGCAAAGCCTTTTGGTACGCCTTCACCCTTGCGGGTGTCTCCTTCTGCCCCGCGGCCGCGGCCATCGCGTCCTTCGCGGCGTCAGCCAGGGCCTTGGCCTTCTTGCC
>CAZIBN010000014.1:0-60982 GCA_964537395.1 uncultured Elusimicrobia bacterium | reverse complement strand
GGGGGGGGGGACGGCGGGGGCGGCGAGGGAGACGGGGACGAGGGCGGGGCCGGAGATGAGCAAGGCCTTGGATAAACGCGGACGGCCGAGGGTGGGCGCCGGGGTGCGGGGCGCGGGGACGTCGCCGAGGGTCTCTGGAGCCGAGGCGGGGGCTGATATAGGGGAAAGACTCGTGAACGAGCGCGACAACGACGGAGCGAGGACGGAGTCTTGGGGATGACGAGTGCTCCAGTTCGCGACTTCGTCGCGGACGACTGAGACGGCCTTCTCTGAACGGGTGACAGGAACGAGCGAAGGTGTTGAACGAGCGCTTACCTGAGATACGGACAGATTAACGGCAACGGAAGGGGTGACCTTGCGGGAAGGATCGGCAAGGGAGACCGGCGTGATATTAGCGGCGGGAACGGACACGGACTGGATGGCGGTTACGGCGTTGACCGACAACGCAACGGGAGAGGGAGCGACGGCGGGGACCGAAACCGATAAGGACAACGAACTCGAAGGCAGACCGACATTCGTTGTGGGGCCGGGAATAACGGCAGAAATTGCCGCTGACGCGGCTGCGGCGGAAGAGCCTTGAGCGGCGACGGCGCCGACTTTTACCTGGGCAAAGGCTGCTAATGGATTGAGGGCCAGCCATAATGCGGCCAGGATCGAGAGATTACGATTCACAATCAGAGAATACCCCCCTTCCTTACTTAAGGCCTGAGCCTTCGGTCCTTTTTAAGCCCGCCGAAGGGCCCAGTCGAATTGGGCCCAGTCGACATCCCCCCATATCGCAGAATAGGCCGCACCCTGCCTAAGAAGATCAGAACGACTTTGAAGGTTTACAGCAAACGACTATCCACGTGGATAGTTAGATCGGAAGCACCCGCGGACGGACCAGCTTGGATACCGTGAAGCCGCTGGCCAGGCACCCGTATAAGCAGCCGGCCGCGCCCTCCTTAATGAGTTTGTAACAGAGAACAGGCACTATTCCTTTGCGCGGCGCCGACGCGTCGAACAACCATGGACAATCGCCCGGAACCGCCTCCTCCTGATCAGCCTAACGGCTTTGACCCGTCCACGGTCAACGATCTCGACACCGCGCGCCTGGCTTTGCGGTGGGCTTTGGAGCGTCTGCAGCGCCTCGGCTCCGAGCTGAGCGATGCCCGCGCCGAGGCGGAAAAATCGAACAAGGCCCGCGACGAGGCCGCGCTCGATTCGCGCGAGAAGGACGAGACGGTCAAGCGCTGGCGCGAGACGGTCAAGGTGTGGGAAGCGTCCATCTCGGACCACAAGAAGATGGAGGACCAGCTTCGCGAGGAGCTGAAGCGCGAGATGTTCCGGGAGCAGGACGCGCATGTCAAAGAGGAGCGCCTCCAGCTCTCGATGCAGATCGACTCGCTCAAGCGCGAGATCGCCGCGCGCGAGGCCTCGATCGGCGGCCTACGCCGCGAGGTCATCGATGCGGTCAAGACCTCCCGCCAGGACGCCGAGCGCGAGCTTCAGGGCGCGCTGGCCCACCAGGAGAAGGCGCTCTCCGACACCAAGTCCTCCCTCCTCGAGCGCCTGAAGATCCAGACCGACGCCCTGCGCGCGAAGGAGAAGGACCTCGAAAGCCAGCAGCGCCTTCTTGACGAGCAGATCAAGACCAAGGAAGGCGAGTTCCGCCGCCGCTACGAGCGCGACATCGAGGACCTGCTCAAGCACAACCGCGAGGCGTTGGCCCGCGAAGAGCACGCGCTCGGCGAGAAATTCGAGCAGAAGATCAACCAGTTCGAGACGCGCCTGCGCCAGAAGGAGCAGGCCCTCGAGGACCACCACCGCCATCTCGACGAGGAGCACGCCAAGCGCCAGGCCGAGCTCGACCGCAACTATCAGCACAAGAACGAGCAGGAGTGGGGCCGCCTGCAGGAGCGCCTCGAAGCCGAGCGCCGCTTCCTCGAGGAGCACTACCAGGAGAAGGAGGCCAAGCTCGCCGAGTCCATGCAGGAGCGCAACAAGGCCGTCCTCGCCCACCACGAGAAGCAGGAAGCCGAGCTCGTCTCCAAATATCAGCAGCTTCAGGATCAGCTCGTGCTGAAGGAAAAGGATGTCTGGAAGGCGCAGCAGAAGCGCATCGAGGACATCCTCTCAAAGAGCCGCGCCGAGCTCGCCTCCCAGCGCACCGAGATGGAGGCCGAGTACGGCGCCCGCGACGGCGCCCTCAACGAGCGCCTGCGTGAGATGGAGGGCGGCTACCAGAAGAAGGAGGAGGAGATCTTCCGCCGCCAGCAGGAGCTGCAGGATCACTACCGCGTCAAGGAAGAGGAGCTCGGCCGCCGCTTCCTGCAGATGCAGACCGAATGGACCGAGCGCGAGAAGCAGCAGTGGGAGGCCCATCAGGCCAAGCTACGCGACAGCCTCGCCTCAAGCCGCCAGCGCCTTGAAGACGAGCGCGGCGAGCTCGAGGCGCGCTACCGCGTCAAGGAAGAGGAATTGGCCGCCAGCCGCGCCGCCGATGTTCAGGGCGCCGAAAAGGCCCGGGCCGAGCTCGAAGGCGAGCTCGCCCGCCGCCAGGCTGAGCTCGACGCCGCGTTCTCCGGACGCTGGGCCGAGCGTGAGCGCCGCCTCCAGCAGGAGCATCGCGATTCCCTCGAGCGAGCCCGTGCCGAGTTCGGAGAGCAGACCACGGCGGAGCGCCGCGTCATGGAAGCAGCCGCCTCCAAGCGCGAGGAGGAGCTCTCCCTCTCCTTCATGGCCCGCGAGGGCGAGATGCGCCGCGTGCTCGCCGGCGAGCAGGCGCGCTGGAAGAAGACCCACGATGAGTCCGCCGAGTCTCTGCGCCAGGAGCTGCTGACCGCGGCGCTCAAGGAAGAGGCCTCGAACCAGGCCCAGCACGATCAGAGGCTGCAGACGCTGGAGGAGCAGTTCCGCCGCCGCCTCACCGATGAGCTCAAGCGCCAGGAAGCCAAGCAGGCGTCGCTGTCACGCGAGGCCGAAGGCCGCGCGCGAGCCGAACGGGCGCATGCAGAGGAGACCGCCAGCGCCGAGCTCGACGCCAAGCGAGCCGCCCTCGATGAGGAACGCGAGACGCTGCGCCGCCAGGCCGCCGAAACCCAGACCCGCCTCGAGTCCGGCTTCGCGGAAAAGGAGCGCACGATGCGCGACGCGGCGTTCGCCCGCGAGGCGCAGGTCAAGATCGAGGCCGCCTCCCAGGAGGAGCGCTATCGCAAGACCTACGAGGACGCGGTCGCCCGCGAGCGCGCCGTGCTCGAGGAGCGCAACGCCGCCCTCGAAGCCTCGCTCAAGGACAAGTACATCCGCGAGCAGGCCGCGCTCCAGCAGGCGTGGACGGCGCGCGACAAGGAATGGGCCGGCCAGCGCGAGTCCATCTTCCGGTCAGAGCGGGAACGCATGGAAGCGTCCTATCATGAGAAGGAGGCGGCCCTCACCACCTTGCGCCAGGAGCTCGAGCAACGCTTCGAGCTGCGCGTGTCCGAGCTCGACACCCAGCATGCGAGAAAGGCCGCGACCCAGGAGGAATCCTGGAAGCGACGGCAGGCCGAGCTCGACACCCAGCGCCTCGCGCTGCAGATCGAGGCCCGCGACCGCGAAGCCGCCGCGGCGCAGATGCGCGCCGATATCGAAGGGCGCATGCAGAAGGCGATCGACGAGCGCATGGCCGAGCTGGCCCGCGCCGAGGCCGCGCTGCAGCAAGCCTGGATCCGCAAGGAAAGCGAGATGCAGGAGGAGCTCACCCACCGTGAGGGCATCTGGCTCAAGGCTCAGCGAGACCAGATCGAACGCGAGCGCAAGCAGTGGGAGGACGATCGCGACGTGGAGCTCCAGCAGCGCCGCCGCGAGCTGGAAGCTTCTCTCGCGCAGAGAGAGAAGCTGGTCGAGGAGGCTCTACGCGGCCGCATGAAGGAGACCGACGCCGCCTTGATCGCCAAGGAGCGCGAGCTGATCGCGACCTATGACGAGCAGGCCGCGAAGGCGCGCGCCGAATTCGAGCACTCGCTGCGCGAGCGTGAGGAAGCCCTGCGCCTGAAGGCGCGCGAGGCCTCCGAGCGCGAATCGACCGCGCTGCGCGAGGAGTCGGAGCGCCGCGAGGCCGCGGCCGAGAACCGCCGCCGCGAGCTGGAGAAGGGATTCGCCGATCGCCGCGCGAAGCTCGAGGACGACTACGAGCGCCGCCGCCGCGAGCTCGAGTCCGGCCTCGGCTCGGAGCGCGAGGCCTTGCTCTCCACGCACGAGGCGCGCGTCAAGGAGCTCGAGGCCGAGAAGACCCGCCAGGGCTCGATGCTCGCGCAGAAGGAAGCCGAGATCTCCGAGCGCTACGGGGAGCAGGAACGCCGTCTACGCCAGGAGCTCAACATGGCGAAGATCGAATACGCCTCGCAGTTCGACGAGAAGCTGCGCAAGCTCGCCGAGGAGCGCGAGGGCCTGCGCAAGGACTACGAGGTTAAGCTCCGCGACCTCGAGAACCGCCGCAAGCCGGGCTGACGCGCCGCCCACAACCCGACCCCCGCGACCGCGAAGCCCGCCGCGACGTCCACGACATAGTGGTAGCGCAGATAGACCGTCGCGACCCACAGCAGCGCCACCGGCGCCAGCATGAGCCGGAATCTCCGCGGAGAATGCGCGCGATCGAAGAACAACACATACGCCGTCAACGCGCAGTGAAGGCTCGGGAACGCGTCGATCCCGTTCGTGCCGCGCAGGACGAACGCGTGGTGCGCGATCGTCAGGAAGCCCCCCTCCAGCGGGCCGCGGAAGCGCTCCGCCATCGAGGCGTAAGGCCCGACGGCAGGCCATAGCGTGTAGCCGAGGAAGCCCAGCGCGTAGACGGTGAAGAGCCCCGCGCAAAAGCGCCTGAAGGCCTCCAGCTCGCCGCGATAGTAGGCGATGAAGGCGAAAGCGAGATACGGCAGAAAGCTGAACAGATAGAAAAAGCTGAGAGCGTCGCTTAAAAGCGGCGAGCTGAATCGCTCGAGCGCGAGGTTCGGATTAAAACCGAACAGCAGAAGATCGAGGCGCTCGAACAAGGCGTCCGCGCGCAGCGGATGGATCACGTCCACCGCGGGACGGATCAGGTAGAACAGCGCCTGAACGACGACGGCGCAGTACACCAGCCTCGGACGCCACGCGGCCAGCCGCACGACGGCGGCGCTCGCGGCCAGCAGGCCCAGAAACCACAGCGTGTGCGTCCCCGCGATGCCCTCAACGCGGATGAGGCGCGCGCACGTCAGGGCCAGAAACGCCCCGAAGGCGAGCTCGTGCGGCAGGAGAGAGTTCACAGCTCCGGGCGCCGGAGGAAAAGCAGGCGGAACTCCGCGGCTTCTCCCCAGCCGAGGCGGATCGCCTCGAGGTAGGCGCGGCCCTGCTCGGCGTACTTTTCCCGGATCTTCGCCGCGGACTTTTCCTCGACGCGTTCGCTCTTGAAATCGGCGGCGACAAGCCGACCGTTCAAGCGGTACACGAGGTCCACAGCGCCACGCACGACGGTGTTGCCCGCCGCGTAGGCAAAGGGGACTTCCCGGCCCATGACCTCGGCTCCTGACAGCTCCCGCGCGGCCGCGGAGGCGAGGAAGGACTTCAGGATGCCGACCGCCTCGCGCTCCGCCTCCTCCCAGCGGGGGCCCGGCGCGCGGCGCTCGAGGAGCGCGCGGGCGTCCGCGCAGGCCGCGCCCGCATCCTTCTTCGCGGCGAAATCCCAGCCCTGGAGCACGAGATGGCAGAGCTGGCCGACCTCGGCGCCCGACACGCTGCCGCCGGGCTCATCCGGAGGAGCGACGCGCTTGGGCCTCTCGCGCAGGTAGGCGGTCGCGGCGCGGGCGCGCGGCTGATCGGTGCCCGCGCGGCGCTTCGCGCGCCGCTCCCACGCGCGCGCGGTCGCGGCCGCGTCGGCGCCGGTGGCGCTGCGCGCGGCCGGCGGGGCTTCGGGCTCGGGGACCTTGCCGGCTTCGATGAACAGCGCGGGCAGGCCGCGCTCGAGGCCGGCGTGCGGCCAGGCCTCGGCCGCGTCCAGGTGCGAAGCCAGCGAGCCCGACTCCGCCTTCTCGCGGCCGATCAGGATCAGCTGCTCCTTGGCGCGCGTCATCGCGACGTAAAGCAGCCGCACGGACTCGCGACGCTCCATCCGCTTCTCGCGCGCGTCCGACAGCGCCGCGGCCGCCGAGGCCGCGCCGCCAACGCGCAAGGCGGTGCGGCCGGTCGTCCAGTCGGGACGGGCCGCCGCCTTGTCTCCCGTCGCGGGACGCGCTGACAGGTTGGCGACGAACACCACGGGGAACTCGAGCCCCTTGGACTTATGCACGCTCATGATGCGGACCGCCTCGAGATGCTCGTCGGCGAGCGGGCTTTCCCCCTCGCGCCGCAGCGAGCGGGCGGACTCCTGGACCTCGGCGACGAAATCCTTGAGCGTGGCGCCTCTTGATTCCGACGCCTCGGCGGCGAGGCGCTGGAGCTTGAGCAGGTTGGACACCGTCTGCTGGCCGTGGTAGGCGCGCGCCGCGAGCTCCGGCAGGCGCGTCTCGGCCAGCGCGGCGGCGACGATGTCGCCCAGCGGAGCGCGTCCGGCCCGGACGCGCAGCGCCCGCAGGGTCTCGAACAGGCGGGCGACGGCGCGGCGCTCGTCCTCCGGCAAGGTCCGCGCGGGAGGATCCTTGCGGTAATCGAGCGCGCCGGCGCGGGAGAGGCTCAGCAGGCCGTCGTCGCTGAGGGCGGCCAGGGGCGAGCGCAGAAGCCCCGTGACCGCGATCCGGTCGTCCGGGTCGTCGAGCGCCCGTAATAAGTTCAGCAGGTCTGCGACCTCCGGCGCACCGTAGAAGTGCCGCTCGATCTCGACGGCATAGGGGATGCCCGCGCGCTTGAACGCGTCGAGGAAGGCGGGCAACGCCGAGGACGAGCGTAGCAGGACGGCGTAGTCCTTCAGGGGCCGCCCGGGCTCCGAAAGGATCCGTCCGGCGACCCAGGCCGCTTCCGTGCGCTGGCACGCCGCCGCGTCCGCCTCGCCCGAGGGGTTGGTCACGGCCACGACGCGCACACCCGCGCCGGGAACCTCCGGGCTGGCCGCGATGATGCCTTTATAGCCGGGCTGCACGCCGGCCTCCGCGCGCATCACGCGCGAGAACACATCGTTGACCGGCCCCACCACCCCCGGCACCGAGCGGAAGTTCGCGGTGAGGTCGCAGGCCAGCGCGCCGCCCGCGCGCAGGCGGCCGATGAAGCCCTCATACGCGGCGATGTCCGCGCCGCGAAAGCGGTAGATGGACTGCTTCGGGTCGCCGACGACGAACAGCCGGCCGGGCGCGGGCACGACGTCGCGCCACGCGCGGGCCATGCGGCCGGGGCTCTCCGAGAGATACAGAAGAAGCTCCCCCTGCAGCGGATCGGTGTCCTGGAACTCGTCGACGAGGATCGCGGCGAAGCGGCGCTTGAGCTCCTCGCGCGGGCGGACGCTGTCACGCACGAGGTCGCGCGCTCGGCGCAGCAGCCCGTCGAAGGACACCCACCCGCGGCGCGCGTACTCGCGGCGCAGACGCGCGGCGAACGGAGCCAGCAGGCGCGCCGCGCGACGCGTCACGGCCTCCCCGCGCGGCGACGCGGCCTTAGCGATGAGCATCATCCGCTCGTACTGCTCCGCCCCGGCCTCGTCTTCCTCCCAGGCCTTCGGCCACTTCGCATTGGACGGTTCGGGCGGGTCGACGGCGCCGAGAGGCGGATCTTCCGACTCGGCCGCGGCGGCCGCCGCTGTCAGGCGCTTCTCGATCGCCGCCAACGCCTCAAGGATGCCCCCCCGCGGCTTGGCTCGCCCCAGCGGAAGCTTCGCCGCGCTCTCCGCGAGAGCGCGCAGGGCCACGGCAGCGGCGGGATCGGGGGCGCCGACGGACTCCGGCTCGAAGCGCTCCGAGCCGAGTTCGCGCGCCAGTCCCTCCAGCTCCTCCAGGGAGACGACGCCGAGAAGCTCCAGCCAGCGCGCGCGGCGCGGCGGGCGCTCCCCGAGCTCGTCGTCGAGCCATTTAGCCCACTCCGAGGCGAACAGCTCGTCGAAGCCCTCGCCCTCGTCGACGCGGAACCCGGGGTCGACGCTGGCCTCGACCGGATACAGACGCAGAAGCTGGGAGCAGAACGAGTGGATGGTGCCGATCGGCGCCTTGTCGAGGTCCTCGAGGGCGGCGCGGGCGCGCTCCAGGATCTTCGCGTCGGGCGTCTTGAAACCGGCCCGCAGTTCCTCGAGCGTCCGGTCGGAGCGCTCCGCGGCCTTCTCGGAGAGAGCGCCCGAAGACAGCCGGGCCGCCAGCTCGGCGAGGCGCTCGGACAGGCGGACCTTGATCTCGCCGGCCGCCTTTTCCGTGAACGTCAGCGCGACGACCTCTTCGACGCGCGAGGGCGCTTCCCCCGCGAGCACGAGGAACAGGATGCGATCCGTGAGCAAGGTGGTCTTGCCGGTCCCCGCCCCGGCCTCGACGACGACGCTCGACCCCAGGCTCAGGCGCGCGCGGTCTCGGTCGGCTTTGTCGGGAGCGGACATGCCCAGATTATAGGAATTAGGGGATATCAGACGGGGACGAGCCGGCCTCGATCGGTAATTCAGCGGATTGCACGCTAATCCGAAAAAAACGCATGATAAAAGCATGAGCAACTGGTCCCTGCGCGCACGCCTGACCGCTATCCTGGCGACGACCCTGAGCATATTCGCTTTGCTTTCGACCGTATCCTACCTCACGCACAGCAAAGCCGAAGATCGGCTCGGCAGCGGCTTCGCCGACCAACTCCTGGTGCTGACGGAGCTGCCGGCGCATCGCAATCGGCTTCACCGCATCGACGTGTTCGCCGACAATTTTCTGACGACGCGCGATGCCGTATGGCTCGGCCGCCGCGCCGAGGTCGTGCGCGACTTCACCGCATCGAGTCGCAGCATCGGCGCGCTGATCCGCGATCCCAAAGAGTTGGCGGAATGGAACGCGATCGACGCCGAGTTCGAGAAATATGACGCGGCGCAGAACCGCCTCTTCCTACGATCCAAGCGCGGGGACGTGAGCCGCATCGAGGCCATCCGCCATGCGCTCGACAACGAGGCCGTCGACCGCCACATCGAGCGCATGTCGCATTTCGGGCGATTGAGCTTCATCCGGCTCGACGCACAGCGGCGCGCCGCGCGCGAGGCGGCGCTGCTGACCTTCGCAGCGGTGCTGGGCTTCGGCCTGTTCGGCAGCCTCGCCGTGGCCGCCGGGGTCGCGCGCATCATCGTCGTGCCGTTTCAGCGACTGCGCGCGCAGGCCTCCGCATGGAAGCTCGGCGAGCCCTGGACGCTCGACCTGCCGGGCGCTCCCCCGGAGATCCTGGACCTCCTGAACTCGATGCGCTCGATGGCCGCCCAGCTCAACGCCCAGTTCGAGAGAGAACGCCAAGCGGGCCGGCTGAAGTCGCAGCTCGTCTCAGGCGTCAGCCATGAGTTCAACAACGCCCTGGCCGTCATCCACACGGCGCACGCCCTGCTCAAGGAGAACGAGCCGGGCACCGCTGAATCCGCACCCTGGCACGACATGCTCTCGGCCAACATCCGAGCGCTGTCGACGATGGCCACGAACCTGCTCAACCTCGGACGGCTCGAGGCGG
Organism: uncultured Elusimicrobia bacterium; assembly: GCA_964537395.1. Classification (GTDB taxonomy): domain Bacteria; phylum Elusimicrobiota; class Elusimicrobia; order UBA1565; family UBA9628; genus GWA2-66-18. The sequence continues at coordinate 51,394 of CAZIBN010000014.1, read as the reverse complement.
GCAAGTTCGAGGTCGAGATCGAGCGTGTCGACGCGACCGCGCTGCTGCGCGGCGCGGTCACCCGGCTTGAGATACTCGCGACGCGCAGGAAGCACGCGGTCAAGCTCGAGATACCCGGAACGTCCCTGCCCTGCGCCGGCGATCCCGACGCGCTCTCGCTCGTGGTCGCGAACCTGTTCACCAACGCCGTCAAGTACACTCACGAGGGCGGGGCCGTGACCGTCGGCGCGCACGCGCTTCCCGGCGGACGCGTGGAGATCTTCGTATCGGACACCGGCATCGGCATCGCGCCCGCGGACCAAAAGAAGATATTCGACGGCTACTACCGGTCCGAGGAAGGCAAGCGCGAGGCGAAGGGCTTCGGCGTCGGTCTGGCGCTGTCGCGCATGATCCTCGAGGCGCACGGCACGGACCTCGAGCTCGTTACGGAGCTCGGGAAGGGCTCGCGCTTCTCCTTCAGCCTGCCGCCCTACGACAAGAGCGGCGCGGCGGACCTCGCTCCCTGAACGGCTAGGACGCCATCAATGTGTTGAGCAGGCGCAGCTCGCTGGCGTCGAGCCAGAAGCCATGGCCGGCGCACTGATCCACGCGCAGCAGCTCGTTGCCGAAGCCGCCGTTCATCATGTCCTCGAGGCAGACCGGGCATTTCGCCTCGCCCTGACGCGGCCGCAACGGCCCTTTCGCGACGGCCGCGCTGAAGGCGGCCGGGTCGGTGACCGTCTTCGCCAGTTCGTCGAAATCATACCAGCGTCCCTTGCACTTGGGACACTCGTCGAGCACCATCTCTCCGGCCACGATCTCGTCCATCGGTGAGAACGGGCACTTCGGGCAATCTCGTTCGGCCATGAGGGAAGTGTAAGACAGGGGTGGCGCGGCGTCAAGGGGCAACCCTCTGTCAGCACCGACGGTAATCACTAGTTCCGGAACTAGTGATTATTATCAATAGCGAGCCCAGCACGACTGGAACCATCATAATTGACCAACATTATTTCCGAAAACAGTCGCCACTAAATCATCAATATCTTACTTCTCTCCCGGAACTCCGGCGCGCAGGCCGCGCGCGCGGGACGGGGCATGCGCCTTGCGGCAGACGGTCGGGAACTCGCACCAGGAGCAGTGCCCGCGCTCGCCATCCTCGGGGCGGATCGGGAAGCGCCCGGAGGCGATCGCCTCCACGCGCTCGGCGAGGATCTTGAGAAACGGCCCACGCGCGAGGCCCCAGTCCTCGGCGCTCAGCGCGGCGGAGCGCTCCTCTCCCTCCTCGACCTCGAGGAACAACAGCTCCGCACCGCCGAACGACCAGCCCTCGCCCAAGGCGCTGCCCGCGAGCTCGGCGTAGAACGGCAGTTGGTGCACCTCTCCGGCCGCGGCCTTCTCCGCCAGCTTCTTCCAGCGCGGGCTCGAGCGCGTCTTGTAGTCCACGACGCGGAACGTTTTCTCATTCTCATCGGCGTCGATGCGGTCGGCCACGCCCTTCCACGGCACGCCGCCCGGTGCGCCTTCCGGCGGGCCGCCGTGCAGGCGCGTCTCGTACAGGCGCGGCCGCACCTTCGCCGCGCGCAGGCGCTCGAGGTCCCATTGGATGAAGCCGCGCAGGCGCGCGCTCATGTCGATACGCGCGGATTCCCACAGCAGCGGATAGATGCCCAGCGCCCGCCAATCGTTCTCGCCGAACACCGCCTCGGCCGCCGCGTCGAAAACCGGGCCCCAATCTTTTTTGCCTTCCCACTCCGCCTCGGGCAGCGCCGAATAGAAACGTTCGAGCACCGCGTGATAGACGAGGCCGCGCGCCTGCGGCGTGAGCTCGCCGCGATCGGAGCCCTCCTCGCGGTCGCCGAGGCCGAGCACGCGCGCCGCGAAGAACCGGAACGGGCAGGTCGCGTACATATCCAGCGCCGTCGGCGAGACGCCGGACTTCTTGAGCTTTGCGAGCTCGGCCGCGATCGGCCGGGTCAGCCCGTCGTACTCGCCGGCGGCGCCGCGGTCGTTGAGCGCCGCGACGCGGCCCAGGCCCTCGGTGAGATCGGCGGCGCCGAGCGCGGGATCGGGCGCGCCACCTTCAAGAACGCTTAAGAGGGAAGCCTCACGAGGCGTGAGAAGCTCCGCAGGCGCGGAGCGCAGGCGCTCGGCCGGCTGGCGCGGCACGCGCCGCGTGTCGCCCTCGCCGGGCGCGGGCAGGCCCGCGGCGCGGCACAGCTCGCGCAGGTAGGTCGAGGGCACCGAGGCCTTGCCCGCCTCGTCGGAGCGCGGATAGATCAGCACGAGGCGCTCCTTCGCCGACGCGGCCGCGAGATAAAACAGAAGCCTCTCCTCCTCGTGGCCGGAGGCCTTTCGCCCGATCCAGTAGCCGGCGGGATGGCGCAGGACCGCGCGCGCGCCGTCACGCAGCAGCGGGTCCTCCAGCACCTGGCGCGGGAACAGCTTCTCCTTCAGGCCGATCAGCACGACGGCGCGGAAGCGCTGGCCGCGCGCGTCCATCGCGTCGAGAGCGCGCACGCCGAGGCGTCCGTCGCCCGCGTCGCGCGTCGAGCGCGTGAGCTTGCGCTCGAACGCGTCGAGGAAATCCTCCCATGAGCAATCCTCGCCGAGGCGGTCGAAGCCGGACAACTCCTCGAGCGCGTCCTGAACGGCGCCCCAGGCATCGCGCTCGGCCGCGGCCGCGTCGTCCGGCAGACGCAGATGGGCCGCGAGGATGGCGCGGGCCTCCGAGGCCCGCTCGGACCATTTCACCGGCGGCGCGCCGAGCTTCTCGCGCAGGCCGGACACGAAGTCCCACAGCGCCCGCGCGTCTTCGGCGGGGATCAGCTCGCCCGGAAGCCCCTCACGAACCCGGTGAGGGCGCAGCTCGACAGGGCCGCCGATGCGCGGCTCGAGCTTGCCGCGCCACTGCAGCCAGCCCGCGCGGATGCCGAGCGCGTCCACGAGCCGGCGCCAGCGCGACGCCCGGCGCGGATCCGCCGCGGTGAAGTACGGTGAGCCCGCGAGGTCCTCGACGGTGCGCGCCGGGAAGTCCCTCTCGCGTAAAGTCAACAGATCGAGGGCGGCCTTGGCCGGCGGGTGACGCAGGACCGGCTCGCCGCAGGACAGGTCGAGCGGCAGGCCCTCGGCCGCGAACACCTCGGCGAGCGCCAGGCGGTAGGGCTCAAGGGAACGGGCGACGACGGCGATCTCGTGAGGCGGGACATCCTCGCCGATAAGCCGTAAGACCTCTTTGGCGGCGGCCCAGGCCTCGTCGCGGGCGCCGGAGGCGGAGACCACGATGACACGACCGGGTTCCACGGCGACCGGAGGTTTGGACGGGTCGAACAAGGAATCAAGAGCTCCACCGAGGGCCGTATGGCCGGCTTCGCCGGCCACGGCCTGCAGGGAGTGGCCAGACAACCTTTGTTCGAACAACTCATCGGAAAAGCGAAAGGCGGGGTGACCTTGCCGGTACGGAAAATAAAGATGGGAGGGTCTCGTGTTGGTGACGGCCTCGAAGAAATCGAGCTGGAGTCCCGTCAAATCGTAGAAACCATAGTAAAGGATCCCGGAAAATCCTGACAGCCAGACAGAAGCTGGAGCATACGCTGCCGCCTGCTTGACGAGCGCGGAGGGCGGCTGCACGCCTAAACGGGCGAGCTCCTTCTCGTACAGCGCCAACAGAGACAGCAAAGCGTTGAGACGGCCGGCCTCCTCATCATCCTTAAGCAACGTGGAACCAAAATGTTCGGCCACCTGCCTAGGATCTACGCCTGAGTCGATGAGGTCGCGAAGGCTCGAGCGCACGGCGGACGCCAAGGCCTTCGGCCTTAATTCTTTCGCGATCCCCAGCGACGGCGCCTTGTCGAGCACTCGATCGACGACCGCGTCGTGGAAGACGGGATCGGACACGAGCGCGAGGGCGGGGAAGCCCCCCTCCTCGACGACCGCCGCGGCCAACGAATGAAACGTATGAAAATGCACGCCGAGCAAAGGCAGCCCATTCTCCACGGCGAGCAGGCGCTCGAGGCGGTCGGTCATCACGCGGGAGGGTGCCACCACGAGCAGCGGCTTGCCGCCCGCCACTGGCTTCAGCGCCCGGACGCGCTCGACGAACGCGTCTTCGAGGGCCTCGAACGGGCCGTGGACGACGGTCAGGCCTCCGCGCTCGGCGCTCATACGTCGAGTTTAGCGATTTTGCTAATCTATCCGCCATGACCATCCCCACGACGCCCCCGTCGGGCTTCCGCGACTTCCTGCCCGACCAGGTGGCGGCCCGCTCCCGCGCCGTCGAGACGATCACCCGAGTCTACCGCTCCTACGGATTCCAGCCCGTGGCAACGCCCGCCGTCGAGGACCTCGCGGTGCTGACCGGCCAGGGCGGCGGCGAGAACGAGAAGCTCATCTTCAAGATCATGAAGCGCGGCGAGGCCCTCGAGCGCGCCGCCGCCGAGAAGATCGACCTCGCCGACCTCGGCCTGCGCTTCGACCTCACCTTGCCGCTCGCGCGCTGGTACTCCAAGCACGGCTCCCAACTCCCGCACCCCTTCAAGGCCTTCAACCTCGGGCCCGTCTGGCGCGCCGAGCGCGCGCAGAAGGGCCGCTACCGTGAGTTCACGCAATGCGACGTGGACATCATCGGCTCCGACTCCTGGGGTGCGGAGGTCGAGGTCATCACCGCCATCCTCGCCGTGTTCGCCGCCTTCGGCCTCGAGGGCGTGAAGGTGCATCTCAATGACCGCCGCCTCGTGGACGAGGCCCTGGCCGCAGCGGGCGTGCCCGAGGATAAGAGAGGGCATGCCTGCGTCGTCGTGGACAAGCTCGATAAGATCGGCCGCGACGCGGTGATCGCAGAGCTCGTCGCGACGGTCGGCCAGGCCGTGACCGACGCGCTGGTCAAAACCTTGCTCGCGGACAGCGCCACGGCAGCGGAGCCGCTCGACAAGATCATCGCCGCCGTCAAAGCCCTCGTTCCGGCCTCCTCGATCGTCGTGGACCCGAGCCTCATGCGCGGCATGGGCTATTACACCGGGCCGGTGTTCGAGTTCCGGCACCCCTCTTTATCCGGCTCCCTCGGCGGCGGCGGCCGCTACGACAAGCTGACCGCGAAGTTCGGCGGCGCGCCCACGCCCGCCTGCGGCGGCTCGATCGGCTTCGAGCGCCTGATGCTGATCCTCGAGGAGACGGGCAAGCACGGCGACCCCTCCGCGCCCGACGCCGTCGTGACCGTGTTCTCTGATGAACTGCGCGGCCGCTCGCTCGACGTCGGCGCAGCACTCCGCGCCCGGGGCCTCGCCATCGACGTCTATCCCGGCACCGGCAAGCTGAAGGCCCAATTCAAGTACGCCGACCAGAAGAAGGCCGGCTACGCCATCGTCATCGGCCCGGACGAGGCCGGGCGCGGCGTCATGCAGGTCAAGGCCCTGGCGACCGGCGAAGAGCAGGCGCTGACCCTCGATGAGGCCTGCGCCCTGATCGCCGGCAAGCACTAGGGATTTATGAGCCGGGCGTTCGTCAAAGAGGACGCGCAGGGCCCCGACGAGGATCCGCCCGAGCGGCCGGTCTCCCCCCAGCCCAATTACGTGACGCCGCGCGGGCTATCGAGCCTTCAGAACAGCGAGGAAGCTCTCCTTGCCGGATTAAAGGGCTTCGAAGGCGCTCAGGAAGACGAGTCTAAAAAGAAAAGAAAGCGGGAGCTTGAGCGCGACCTGCGCTATGTCCGCGCGCGCTTGGAATCCGCGATACCCGTGGACCCGGCGAATCAGCCCAAGGAGCAGATCCGCTTCGGGGCCTCGGTCGTGATCCAGCGCGAATACGGCCAGAAGAAATCCATCCGCATCGTCGGCGAGGACGAGGCCGAGGAAGGCGGCGAGACCTTGAGCTGGGCCGCCCCGTTCGCGCAGACGCTGTTCGGCCTCAAGGCGGGGCAGGCGCTCTATTGGGAAACCGAAGCGGGAGCCGAGCGCTGGTCGGTCGTCTCGATCAGCTACTGACTGTTTCCGAAAGCAGCTCGACCTATTCCGCGACGCTTCAGCGTCCGGCGCGAGCGGCCTCGAGCAGGCGAAGCGCGGACGCGCGACGCGGCTCTAGCTCCAAGGCGGTCCGGAAGAACGCCTCGGCCTCGGCGGCGCGGCCCTGCTGCAGGAGCGCCTTACCCAGGTTCTCCGCGTAGAGGGCTTGGTCCGGTCTCAGGCGGACGGCCTCACGCAGGTGGCGCTCCGCTTCGGGGCGGCGGCCCGAGCGCAGCAGCAGAGCGCCGAGTTCCTCGTGGGCGCGGGCGAGGCCGGGATCCAGCGCGAGCGCCTCGCGCAGCCAGGTCTCGGCCGAAGCCCACTCCCCAGCCCCCGCGTCCAGCAGCGCGAGATTGAGCGGAATCAGAGGCTCGGAAGGGTCGAGCGTCCAAGCGCGAGAAAAAATCGCCCGGGCCCCGGCGACGTCGCCCCGGGCGCGCCGTGCCAGGCCGAGGGTTAGGTGAGCCCCGATGTGACGAGGCTGTAGCGCCAGGGCGGCGCGGAGGTGCTCCTCGGCTTCCGCCTCCCGCCCCTTGCGGCGCAGCTCGACCGCGAGGTTGGCGCGCGCGGTGACGGTCGCCGGCGCCACGTCTAGGGCGCGCCGCCAGAGCGACTCGTTGTCGCGCCAGAAGCCGCCCTGACGGACGGAGGCCGCGACCAACACCGCCACCCACCCCGCAGCCAAGCCCCGTCCGAGCGTCGCGCTCAGCCCAAATCGGGACAGCGCCGCGCCGAGGCCCAGGGCGAGCGCGGCTCCCGGGAGATAGCTGTAGCGGTCCGCGGCGATCTGCGGACCGTTCTGGAAAAACCCGGACATGGGAAAGAGCAGCAGCAGGTAGGCTCCCCATGTCGCGGCCAATGCCGGCGAGCGCCGGCGGCCGGCCCACGCCGCGACGCTCACCGCCGCGACCGCGGCAACCCCGGACAGCCGCAGCGCGTCGTAGACCGCAAACCCCACGGGCAGCTCGTAAAGCGGGCTCAGTCCCGCGGGGAACCCCGTCTTGAACGCGTAAAACGCCGCCGCATACCCGGCGATGACGAGACGCGGAGCCAAGGGAAGGAGCTCCCACGGGACCGTCGAGGGGATCGAGCGGGACGCCAGGATCGCGCCGGCCCCGGCGACCGCGGCCATCACGAAGAGCGCCGCCTTCTCGCGCAACGAACGAAGCAACCGTACCGGGATGGCGCCGGGGAAACGCCCCAATGGGTAGACGTCGATCAGGACCAACAGCAAGGGCAAGGTCACGGTGACCGCCTTGGAGAGCAGCGCAGCGGCGAAGAAGGCGTGGAGCGCCGCGCGCCAGCGCCAGGCCGCGCCGCTCCGCAAATCGGTCGCCGCCGCATAGGACAGATGCGCGAATATGGAGGCGAAGAAGAACAGGCCGCTCAGCACATCGCGCCTCTCGGACACCCAGGCCACCGACTCGACTCTCAGCGGGTGCGCGGCCCAGATCGCCGCCGCGAACGCGGCGCACGCGTTGGCAGCGCTTGGGGAAAATTCGGGCCGCGGGGGCGCCCGAAGGAACAGCTCACGCGCGATCAAGAACAGGAGCGCGGCGTTAAGTGCATGCAGCGCGAGGTTTGTCGCGTGAAAGCCCGCGGGATTGAGGCCCCATAGAACCCTGTCCACGGAGTAGCTCAGCCAGGTGAGGGGATGATAATGGCCCATGTGCGTCGTGGTGACCATCCACCGGAATTGAGCGGCGCCCAGGCCCAGGTACGGGTTGTCCACGACGTGAAGACCGTCGTCCCAAGCGAGGAAGCCGTGCCCAAGCGCGCGACAGTGGGCGAGCAGGGCCACGGCCGCGACGCCGACGGCCAGGACCCCGACGCGCGGACCGTTGCGTTCGGTCGCGGCCACGCGGCGCGACGTCAGTCTGTCAGAAGCCACCGAAATTTCTCTCTAAGGTTCCCGTCTGCTGTATTAATTTAAAGATCAAGCCGGCCCTGAGTTTCCGGCTTCACGTTGAGAAGCTCGAGGTCCTGCGCGGTGTCGATGTCGGCCTGCGTGGAACCGTCGTCGAGCGGGATCTTGACCGCCTCGCCCCAATGCGCGCGCACGGCGGCCATCGCGGTGTCGTCCCCGACGAGGCGTCCGATCTCGCCGAACAGCTCGCGAGGATAGGCGGTCGGATGGCCCTTCACGGGGCCCCCGGTGCCGGGATAGATCGGAAAGGTCAGCGAGCCCGACAGCTCGAACTCCGCGATGACGCGCTCGACAAGCCAGGCGGGCACGCGCGGCATGTCGCCGAGCAGGGCCACGACGCCGGGCGCGTCCGCGGGAACCTCGCGAAGCCCCACTTCGAAGGAGGACGCCTTGCCCGTGGACCAGGCCGGGTTGAACACCACGCGCAGACGCGGATCGTCGAGGCCATCGATGGCTTTGAGCCCGTCCTCGGCGCCGGCGCCGAGGATCAGGATGACGGGGTCGAGGCGGGAGGCGAGCGCGGACTCGACGACATGCCGTAAAACCGGCCGCCCATCGATGGCCGCGAGCATCTTCGAAGCCGCGCCGAAGCGCTTGCCGCGGCCGGCGGCGAGCACGAGGCCCGGGATCTTGACGCCGCCCTTGCGCTGCGCGGGCGAGGAGCCCTGCGCGCGCGCGCGCGCCGGACGGCCGCCCTTGCGCTCGGCGCGCACCGCCAGGATCTCGGCGGTCACGGCGAGCGCGATCTCTTCCGAGGTCTCGGCGCCGACATCGAGGCCGGCGGGAGCGGAGAACGCGCCCGAACGGGGCTCGACTCCGGACTCACGCAGCTCGCCCAAAATCTTGGCCGCGCGGCCGACGGCCCCGACGAGGCCGACATAGCGCGCGGGGCTCGGCACCGCGCCCTTCAGCGCGCGCAGGTCCGCGGAATGGCTGCGCGTGGCGATGACGATGTAGGTGTCGAGGTCGGGGCGGCAGGCGGTGCGCGCCACCTCCCAGCCGCCTTCGACGAGCTGCCAGCGCGCGCGGTCCCAGCCCTCGCCATGCAGGCGGCCGGGGCGGTGATCGGCGACGGTCACGACGAATCCCAAACGGTCGAGCAATTCAGCCAGCCTGCGACAGTCTTCGCCCGACCCCAAAATAAGAGCCTTCCCCATGGGGATCAACGGGAATCTCAGAAGGCGGCGCACGCCACCCCGTTGGGCTTCCTCCTCAAGCTCCGACTCGCCTTCCTGGTAGCAGGCCTTCACGCCGGGATGATCGGGCGGGAAATGGCGGCGGCGGCCGGCGTCCTCGCCGGACAGGGCGAGCTCGATGACGAGGCCCTCTCCGCGCAGCAAGGTTTCGCGCACCTCGCGCAGGCGCTCACGGAGCTCGCCGGTGATGGGCTCGATCCAGACCTCGGCTCGCCCGGACAGCCCTCCGGGGCCGAAGATTGCGTCGTCCTCGGTCAGCTCCACCTCGACGAGGCGCGGGGTCTGCTCTTCGACCGCGGCCAGCACGGCGTCGCGCAGGGATTCGGGGACAGCGGAGACCGCCAGGACGCCGTCGCCGCCCGCGGCGGATTCGTCGGCGATCACGCACGAGGCGCCGGGCCGCTCGCCGAGCGAACCGTCGAGAGAAACCATGGTCGCCAGGACGCCGCGAACGCTCATGGGATCGCCTGAGGCCAGGTCCTCGAGGGCTCGCAGGGCGGCCAGGACTTCGTGGGGGCGGGGTGCGCTCATTTTCTCGACGGTATACCGTCGATAAATTCAACCATATTGAGTGGGGTCAGGCTTTCCGATGTTGCTATTTTATCCGCCGATTTTCAATTGAAAGTATTGCAACATCGGAAAGCCTGACCCCACTTCACACAGGAAGCCTTGAAAAGACGCGGTTCCCCGGCTACAATGCCTGCGTGAGTCTAGATGAGAAGGCCCTGCGTAGCCTGGTCACCTTATTAGAGGAAGAGGACCCCTCCAGCCTCGCCTTGGTGCGGAGCCAGATCCTCGGCGTCGGCGCCGCCATCATCCCCTATCTCGACGAGTTGCGCCCCTCCGCCACTCCTGAGATGGCGATCCGCCTGGAGTCCGTGGCGGGCGACCTTCGGTTCCAGGACCTGCGCCGGGACTTCGTGCGGCTGTCGCTGGCGAAGCTGCCGGACCTCGAGGATGGGGCGATCCTGATCTCGCGCTTCGGCTTCGCCGACGTGGACGCCGCCGTGTACCGGGAATGGCTCGACCGCGTGGCGGCCGCCATTTCGGCCGACATGCCCTCCGACGCCGGGATTGGCGAGTCGGTGCGCCGCCTCTCGAACCACCTTTTCCACTCGCTCGGCTTCGCGGGCAACGAAACGCGCTACTATGACGCCGACAACAGCTATCTGTCCCGCGTCATCGACACGCGCCGCGGCATCCCCGTCACTTTGACGGTGCTCATGCTCCTCCTCGCCCGGCGCCTGCGCCTGCCGCTGTACGGCGTCGGCACGCCGGGGCACTTCCTCGCCGGCTTCAAGGAAGGCGGCTCCGCGCTTTTTGTGGACTGTTTCCGAGGCGGACAGCTGATGACCTTGCCCGAGGTCAAGCGCATGCTCGTGCGCAACGGCTACGAATGGCGCCCTGAGCTCGGCAAGCCCGTCAGCTCGCGCGACATATTGGCCCGCATGATCCGCAACCTCATCTCGATCTACCAGAAGAACGGGAATATCGACCGCGCCGAGCGGCTTTCGACCTTGGTCGAGATCGTGCTGACCGGGCATGATGCGGAGCCGCAATGAAGATCCTCCTGCTTCTGCTCCTGCTGACGGCCGCCCCCGCCCGCGCCGAGCGCCCGATCAATCCTGTGGCGCCGGAGTTTCCGCCCGTCAGCGCCTGGTTGAACGCGACCCAGCTGTCGCTGTCCCGCATGCGCGAACGCAAGGTCGTCGTCATCGCGTTCATCAATCCGACCTCGATCAACTCGATCCGGGTGCTTCCCGCGCTCAAGGCCTGGTTCGACCGCTATGCACTGTCCCAGGTCATGGTGATCGGCGTGCTGACCCCTGACCTCAATTTTCATCGTGAAGCGGTTTGGACTAAGAGCATCCTCAAACGCTACGGGGTCGAGTATCCGGTCATCCTCGACAGCGACCGAAGGCTCTGGAAGGCCTACAGCAACGAAGGCTGGCCCGCCCTGTACCTGGTGGACCGGCGCGGGCGCATCGTCTTCGACCGGCTCGGGGAGGGCGGCTACCCGGAGTTCGAAGGCGAACTGCGCACGGCGCTCGCCGACCTCATCGGCGCCTCGCACCTTCCCCCTCCGACCGAGATCGCCGATCCTCCGCGCCGGGAATGCGGCACCGTCACGCAGGAGATCAGCCTCGGGGCGCGCCCGGGGGTGAAGCCGTCGCTCACGCTCGACAAGGACATCTCGATGCGCCGTTCGCTGATCGTGGAGGCGCGCGACGGCGAGACCGCGCACAACGGCCGCTGGGACACCGAGAGCGACGGGCTGCGCCTGGCGCAGGCCAACAAGACCCAATCCTCCTTCCTCCGCATCGTCTACCACGCCGCGCAGGCGCTGGCGGTCATGTCGCCGGCCGAGACCGGCCGCACCCGCGTCTTCGTCAAGCAGGACGACCTGTGGCTGCATGAAGGCAACAAGGGCCGCGACATCCAGTTCGACGACGACGGCCGCAGCTTCGTCGTGCTCGACACCCCCCGCCTGTACGACCTGACCCGCGAATCCATCCACACTCCGCACGAGCTGTTCCTGATCCCCGACCGCCAGGGCACGACGATCCACGGCCTCTCGTTCTCCGACGCCTGCGTCGTGACCACCCTCCCGTGACGCGGCGAGCATCGACCGAGATCGTCGCGATCGACGCGCGACGCGTCCTCGTCCCGATGAACGAGCCGTTCGCCATCGCTGGCGGCTCCTCCGCCGAGCTCGAAACCGTGTTCGTGCGCCTGACCTTGGCCGACGGCACCATCGGCCACGGCGAAGCCTCCCCGTTTCCCGCCTTCAACGGCGAGACCGCGGCGAGATCGGAGAAGCAGATCCGCAACGCCGGGAAGCGCTGGCTCGGCCTGGACGCCGCCGCATGGCGGACGCGTCTCGAGGAACTCGAGGGCTGGCTCCCGAAGCACGGCGGCGCCGCCCGCGCCGGCCTCGGCGTGGCGCTGCTCGACGCGTGGACGCGGCGCGCGGGCCTGCCGCTGCGGACCTTGTTCGGGGGAGCGACGGACCGCGTCGTGTCCGATGTGACCGTCACGCTCGGAACCCCGGACGCCGCCTACGCCGCCGCACGCCGCATCCGCACCCTCGGCGTGCGCGTGATCAAGATCAAGGTCGGCTATGCCGCCCGCGAGGACGCCGCGCGCGTCGCCGCCGTCGCGAAGGCGCATCCACGCGCCGCACTCACGCTCGACGCCAACCAGGGCTATGGCCCGTCTCACTCGCTGACGCTCGTCCGACTTCTTAAGATGCGCGGCATCCGCCCGATATTGTTCGAGCAGCCGGCCGAAGCCGACGATATCAAGGGCCTTATCGCGTTCCACAAGAGATCCGGGATCCCCGTCGCGGCCGACGAATCGCTCCGCGGCCGCGCCGATGCGCTGAAACTCGCGCGCACGGGCGCCGCCCAGGTGCTGAACCTCAAGCTCATGAAGATGGGCGTGCTCGAGGCCTGGGACTGCGGATTGATCGCCCGCGCGTCGGGGCTCGGCGTCATGGTCGGTGGCATGGTGGAAACTCCGCTCGCGATGGGCGCGGCCGCCCACCTGGCGGCGGGCCTCGGCGGCGTGAAGTTCGTGGACCTGGACACGCCGCTGTGGCTGGCGAAAAATCCCACACGCGGCATAGGCTTCGGGCACGGCGGGGTTTACGACCTCTCGGGCGTCAGGGCAGGCGTCGGCGTCACCCCGCTGTAAAATAGCGCTTGACAGAATCCGATGCCTCCGCTATAATTGATTGACTGTACGGTCAGTCAATCAATTATGGCCCGAAAAGCAGACCCAGCCGTCCGCGAACGCATCCTCCAGGAGGCGGAGCATGTCATCCACCTCAAAGGCTACAACCATGCCTGCCTGGATGAGATCGCCAAGGCGTGCGGGATGACCAAGGGCAACCTGCTTCACCACTACAACTCGAAGTCGGAACTGGCCTTAGCCGTGCTCGACTACAAGATCAAGGAGTTCCAGTCGCGCAAGGTCGAGCCGATCTGCTCGCAGGCGGCTCCCGAGGACGCCGTGGCCGCGATGTTCACAGAAGCGGAGCGCTTTTTCGACGGCAACGGTTGCAAGGCGGGCTGCTTCGTGGGCAATATCGCCCTCGAGATGAGCGATCTGGACGAGGTCTTCCGGCTGCGCGTCGCCGGCTTCTTTGAAGAGTGGGCCGACGGGCTGTCCGCCTGCCTCGAGCGCTGCAAGTCCAAGGGCTATTTCGATTCAAAGCTCGACGCCCGCGGCTCGGCCGAGGCCATCGTAGCGCTGTACGAAGGCGCCATCATGCTCGCCCGCTCGCGCCGGGACGCGACCGTGTTCGGCCGGGTCGCGAAGATCGCGAAACAGATTTTGGTGCAGCATAAAGTCGGAAAATAGGAGGACATATACCATGGGTCCGAAGACTCCCTGCGGCTGCTAAGCCGTTAACGAAACAACCGCCCATCGCTCCCGTTGGGAGCGATGGGCGGCTTATGTTATGCTCATGATATCACGCATGAATAAACTGATCCTCGCCGTACTCGTTCTCACCTTGGCCGCCTGCGGCGAACCCGCGGGCTCGCGCAAGGCGCCCGACCTCGTCCTGCCGGACCTCGCCGGCAAGACCGTCACCCTCTCCTCGCACCTCGGCAAGCCGGTGCTCGTCAACTTCTGGGCCACCTGGTGCGACACCTGCCGTGAGGAAATGCCCGACCTCGAAGCCCTGCATGGCCGGCTTTCGCCGAAGGGCGTCGTGATCCTCGGCGTGTCCATGGACGAGAACGCCTACACGGCCGTTCCTCCGTTCCTCAAGGAACACAAGATCACCTTCCCGATAGTCATCGCCGACCGCAAAGCCTCCGCCTCCTACGCGGTGCGCGGCCTGCCGGCCGCCTTCCTGATCGACCCCGAAGGACGCATCGCGCGCCGCTGGGTCGGCAAGCTGGACGTCCGCGCGGCCGAAAATGATATTCTGGCCCTTCTCAAATAGGAGACCTGCATGAACCTCGCTCGCGTAACGCCCCTGCTTCTCGCCGTGCTGATCGCCGTGCCGGCCGCCGCCGCCGCAATCTCTCGAGACGAACTCAAGAAAGCCCTCGAGGCCAACCCCGACCTCGTCCTCTCCGCGCTGAAGAAGGCCGACAAGATCAAGTTCTTCGATCTCGTCGTCGACGCCCAGAACGAATACAAGCAGGGCAAGGCCAAGGAAGAGGCCATGGCCGAGGCGCAGGAACGGGAAAAAGCCCTCAAGAATCCGCTGAAGCCCGAGATCGGCCCCGACGCCCGCGTGCGCGGCAACCCCAACGCGCCGATCACCATCGTCGAGTACTCGGACTACCAGTGCCCCTTCTGCTCACAGGGCTACAACAACATCGAGCAGCTGCGGAAGATCCACGGTGACCAGCTGCGCGTGGTCTTCAAGAACAAGCCCCTCGACTTCCATCCTCTCGCCATGCCCGCGGCTCAGTGGTTCGAGGCGCTGGCCCTGCAGTCCCCCGAGAAGGCGTGGGCCTTTCACGACACTCTGTTCGAGCACCAGGACAAGCTCGGCGAGGACTACTACAAGCTCCTCACCAAGGACCTCGGCCTCGACGTCGCCAAGGCGGCCAAGGACGCCAAGGGCGAGGTCGTCAGGAAAAAGATCGAGGCCGACATGCGGGAAGCCAACAAGTTCGGCTTCAACGGCACCCCGGGGTATCTGATCAACGGCGTCCCCCTGCGCGGAGCCTATCCCGTCGCGGCGTTCGAGGAGATCATCGCCAAGATCAAAGCCCAGAAGTAGCTCCAAGCCGGGCTGACCGGAGGCCCGCCGAAAGGCGGGCCTCCTTCTTTTTGCCCTGATTCCTTATTGATGTTGCATTTCAATAAGGAGTCTGGTACACTTTTCTTGTTGAAACTCAATCTCAATAAGACGGCACTGCCCCTTCTGGCGCTCACGCTCGCGGCGAACGCGTTCGGCGCGGAGGCCCAGCGCGTGCGCTGGACGATGGGAACCCTGTGCGAGATCGATGCTCCGGGCGCGCCGGACGCGGCCGTCAGCGCGGCGTTCGCCGAGATCGAGCGCTGGGACCGCATCCTCAGCCTCTATAAACAGGAAAGCGAGGCCTCCGTCCTGAACCGCGCGTCCGGCACCGGGCCCGTGAAGGTCTCCCCCGAGATGTACGCCGCGGTCGAGACCGCCTTGCGGTTGGCGCAAGAGACCGGCGGGGCCTTCGACCCCACCATGCTCCCCGTGCTGCGCGGAGGTCCGGGAAAGATTGCCCTCGTCGGCTGGAGCAAGGTGCGCCTCGACCCGGCGGCCCGGACTATCGACCTGCCCGCCGGCATGGGCCTCGACTTCGGCGGCATCGGCAAAGGCTGGGCGCTCGACAAGGCCGCGCTTGTCTTAAAGGAAGCGGGCGTGACCCGCGCGATGTTCAACTTCGGCGGCCAGATATTGGCGATCGGCGGCGAATGGCCAGTAATGGTCCCCGGCCGCGCGAAGCCGTTGCTGATAAAAGACGCGTCCGTGTCGGTTTCCGGCGACAGCGAGCATCCCGGCCACATCAAGTCCCCTTTCGACGGCCTGGCTGTGCGCCGCCCCGGCGCCGCCGCCGCCGTTCTCCCGAGCGCGACCGAGGCCGACGCCTGGTCCACCGCGCTCTTCGTCCTCGGAAAGACCCCCCCGTCCTTCCGAGGACGGTCCTTCTTCGATCCTGGAATCCCCGTCGTCCTTAATAAAGGAGGCCGTTCATGAAGCCCCGCATCGCCGTCCTGCTGTCTCTGTTCGTCGCCCTCGCCCCAACCGCTCCCGCCTTCGCCCAGGAGAGCCCCAAGCTCACCGAGCTCGAACGCAAGGTCGACATCCTGACCCAGGAGATCGAGAAGCTCAAGCTCGGCGAGTCCGCCGAGCCCGTCGCCGAGGCCCCCTCTGCCGGCGGCGCTCCGGCCGCGACGAAGGTCTACCGGGCCCGGCCCAACAAGGTCTCCATCGGCGGCTACGGCGAGATGACGTATCAGAATTTCTCCAAGCGCAAGCAGGACGCCGACCCGGCGGCCGTGCGCGACGAGGCCGACTTCCTGCGGGCGGTCCTCTACGTCGGCTATAAGTTCAACGACTGGATCCTGTTCAACTCCGAGACCGAGTTCGAGCACGGCTCCACGGGCAAAGGCCGCGGCGAGGTTTCGGTCGAGCAGGCCTATGTCGACTTCCACCTGCGCGACGAGATCGGGATCCGCGCCGGAACCGTGATCGTGCCCATGGGTCTGCAGAACGAGATCCATGAGCCCACGACCTTCCACGGCGTGCGCCGCACCAGCGTCGAGACCAGCATCATCCCCTCCACCTGGCGCGAGAACGGCGCCGGCGTGTACGGCGATATCGGGCCGGTATCGTACCGCTCCTACCTCGTGTCAGGCCTGCAGGCGACGACGAACACGGGCGTGACCGGCTTCGCCTCATCCGGCGGCTTTCGAAACGGACGCTCCTCCGGAGCCAAGAGCTACGCGGAGGATCTCGCCTCGGTCACCCGCATCGACTACAAGCCCATGTCGGGCGTGATGCTCGGCGGCTCTATCTACGTCGGACAGGCCGATCAGAGCCTGATCGCCGCCTCGGTGCCGGTGTCGCTGTGGGAAGGCCACCTGAAGGCCGAGTACCGCGGCGCGGAGCTTCGCGCGCTGTACGCCGAAGGCCGCGTCGGCAACGCGGACTCGGTCAACACCGCCAACGGCTACACGAACGCGGCGAAGACCTCGGTCGGCAGCAAGCTGTTCGGCGGCTACGTGGAGGGAGCATTCGATGTTTTGACCTTGGTGAAAAACTCCAAGGGCCACTCGCTCTCCCCCTTCGTCCGCTACGAACGCTATGATACCCAGGCCCGAACGACGTCGGCCTTCGCCAAGAATCCGGCGAACAGCCGCGTCGAGTACACGGCCGGCCTCACCTACAAGCCGATCCCTCAGGTGGCGGTGAAGGCCGACCACCAGTGGATGCTCAACCAGGCCCGCACCGGAGTCAACCAGTGGAACCTCGGTCTCGCGTACATATTCTGATCGCCGCCGTCCTGGCCGGGAGCGCGCTGTTCGCGCTCCCGGCCTCGGCGCGCGTTTTGATGTCGCAGAAGGACGCCCTCGCCCTGGCGTTCCCGGGCGTCGCGCCCGAACGGCGCACCGCGTTCCTCAGCGACGCGCAGGCCAAGGCCGTCGAGGAGGCGGCCCGATCCAGGCTCGGGTCGAAGGTCTGGACCTATTACGTCGCGGGCTCGACGGCCGCCTACTTCGAGTCTCACCTCGTGCGCACGATGAACGAGACCGTCATGGTCGTCGTGGGCGCCGGCTCTCAGGTCGCGTTCGTCGAGATACTCTCTTTCATCGAGCCCGACGAGTACATGGCCTCCAAGCGCTGGCTCGGCCAGTTCCCCGGCCGAAAGCTCGACGACGAGCTCGCCCTGCGGCGCGGCCTGCGCAACATCTCAGGCGCCTCGCTGACCGCCGAGGCCGTCACGCGGTCCGTGCGGCGCGCGCTTGCGGTCCATCAGGTCCTTAACGCCAAACCCGCGAAGTGATAAACTCCCCGTCATGAAATACATGCAGAGCGGCGGCTTCCAGCACAATCCCCTGATGAGGATGACCCTCGCCTGGACGCTCGTCTTCGCGGCCGGCCTCTGGGCCACGAACGCGGCGATGTACTTCAAGCGCATGTCGCTGACGCCGAGCTCTGTATCGGCCTATTATCTGGGCTCGGCCGAGGAATACTCCCAGCCGCGCAGCGCCTCCTCGATGCTCGAGGTCAGCCACGCGCACCTCGCCACGATGGGCGTCATGATCCTCCTGCTCACGCACCTGGCGCTGTTCGCGCCATGGGAGGACCGCACGAAGAGGTGGGTGATCGGCCTGGGCTTCGGCTCGTCGTTCGTCGGCGAGGCCTCGGGGTGGCTCGTGCGCTTCGTCTCCCCCGCCTTCGCCGTCCTGAAGGTCGCCTGCTTCCTGACCTTCCAGTCCACGCTCGCCCTGCTCATCGCGGTCCTCGCGATCTTCCTATATAAGGCCGCAAACGCGCACGGCCGCCGCGCCTAGCCTCGAACCGCGCCGAGTAATTCAAGGAAGGCGGCGGCCTGCTCCCGGAGCCTCTCCAGCGACATCTTACCGTCGCACTCGATCGTGACCGTAAGGCTTTCAGCGCCAAGCTCGATCCGGCTCCAGGGAACGGCGGTGCTCGGCCCCGGCAGCCGCGAAACGATCGTGCTCGCGGCCGGAGAGCCGTAGAACGCCCAGCCCTTGCCGTACGCGGCCGGCGTCTCCAAACGGCGCAGCGGACCGAAGAGAGCGCGCATGGGGCGATCGAAGGCCGCCATCGGCCGGTGCGCGAACAGCTCGGCCGCGCTCGCGCAATCGGCCTCTAAAGTCACCGTCCAATCCCCGTCGTGCTCGAGATGAACCCGCACGCCATCCACCTCGCCCTCATAGGATTCCATCGAGCCGGACCCGGGAATAAGCTTAAGACCGAACTTCCCCTCGCCGGGCAAGGAGGGCCGGACCACCGGGGTGAAGATCATCCAAGCTATGACGATGATGCCGATCATCAGGGCGGCCGCCCAAAAGTTGTCGACGAAATACTGAGCCAGGCTCATGGGCTCACACGCGGGCGCGGCGCGAGCGTCAGCGCGGCGACCAGGCCGGTCATATCCAGGACCATAAGCACCGCTTCGACCACGCCCCGCGGCGGCAGGGAAGGCCCGAGGTCGGAGTTCCACGCGATGTCGAAAAATCCGAACAGATGAATGCCGGTCATCGCCCAGCCGAAGGCTCCGACCGAGGCGCAAAGAAGCGCCCCCCTCATCTTCCGATTCCTGGATTCGAACGCCTCCCCAAGCCAGAGAAACGATGCGCCCAAGCCGGCGCCGATCACGATCATGCCCCCGAGCATGACCGGGATGAGCCACAGCCACCAGAGCCCATCGCGCATCTCCCACAGGCGCGCGTCGCCCCAACGCATGAGGCGATCTTCGACCGAATCGAGCCCTGTCGCCGCGAGAAGGCCCGTGAGGCCGACGCCGCCCGCGACGAGGGCGGCCAAACGTGCGCCTCCCCTGAGCGGGAAAAGCCAAAGGATCAGGCCGCCCACGGCGCAGCCCGCGCCGAATGTCCCCAGCGCCAGGTGCGGCCAGGCGGAGCTCACAGGCGCTTGGCGTCCGCGGCAAGCTTGTCGAGCGCGGCCGCGTCGTCGCCGTCGTACCAGCCGAGCACGCGCGCCTGCGCGTCGATGAGGACGAACTTCGTCGAGTGCGCGATGCGTTCGCCGGGGAGCGCGGCGGCGTTCTCCGCGACCGGCAGCAGGAAGCCGTCGCGCACGAGCCGGAGCAGCTCCGCCTTCTCTCCGGTGAGGAAGAACCAGCGCTGCGGATCCGCGTTGAACTTCCGCGCGTACAGCGTGAGGACCTCGGGCGAGTCGTGATCGGGATCGACCGTGAACGAGAGCAGGCCGATGGATCCGGGCAAGCGCTTCTGCAGCCCGGCCATGTTCGCGGTCATCATCGGGCACGGGCCCGTGCAGCGCGTGTACACGAAATCCGCGATCCACGCGCGGCCGCGCAGCGTTCTCAGATCGAACGGAGATGTGCCGTCGATGGTGACGCCGGTCAGGGAAAAGTCCGGCAGCGCTTTCTGCGGCTTCGGCGCGGGCGCGCAGCCGGAAATAAAAAACAGAGCGATATAGAAGACGCTACTTAACAACACTAGAAGCTCCTGAACGATTGTCTGTGTCCATCTGGGTCTTTACAAAAATAAACCCATCGGTTATTCTCTAGCCTGCCCAAAAACGCACGCGAGCCGCGTTTCGGTTTCGGGCACAAGAACGCTACAAAATGTCATGGAGAAAAGGATGAACACGGCAGCCACGACGCCTGTCACTCCCGCCGGAACGAACAACAACGAGGACGCGAACGCGACCACGATGCAGGTCCGCAAGCGCGACGGCTCCCTCGAGTCCGTCGACGTCAACAAGATCGTCCGCGCCGTCGCCCGCTCCGGCCAGGGCCTTGAGAATATCGACGTGCTGAAGATCGCCACCAAAACCATCGGCGGCCTGTACGACGGCGCCACCACGAAGGAACTCGACAACCTTTCCATCCAGACCTCCGCGCTCCTGATCGCCGAGGAGCCCGAGTACTCCCGCTTGGCCGCTCGTCTTCTGTCCACGTACATCCTTAAGGAAGTGGAAAACCAGGACATCCACTCCTTCTCCCAGTCCATCGGCGCCGGCGTCCGCCACGGTCTGATCTCCGAGAAGGTCGGCCAGTTCGTGCAGACGAACTCGCGCAAGCTCAACGACGCGATCGAATCCTCGCGCAACGAGCTGTTCGAGTACTTCGGCCTGCGCACGGTCTACGACCGCTACCTCCTTAAGAACCCCGAGACCCGCGAGGTCATCGAGGCCCCCCAGTACTTCTTCATGCGCGTGGCCTGCGGCCTCGCCGACAACGTGCAGGAGGCCGTCGAGTTCTACAACCTGATCTCGCGCTTCGAGCATATGCCGAGCTCGCCCACGCTGTTCAACTCGGCGACGAAGCACCCCCAGATGAGCTCGTGCTATCTGCTCGACTCGCCCATCGACGACCTCGAGGCGATCTACAACCGCTACACCGACATCGCCCTGCTCTCCAAGTTCTCGGGCGGCATCGGCGTGTCGTACTCGCGCGTCCGCGCCCGCGGCTCGTTGATCCGCTCGACGAACGGCCAGTCCAACGGCATCATCCCGTGGCTCAAGACACTTGATAGTTCTGTCGTTGCCGTCAATCAGGGCGGCAAACGGAAGGGCGCCTGCGCGGTTTATCTTGAAACGTGGCACGCCGATATCGAAGAGTTCCTGGAACTGCGCGACAACACGGGCGACGCCGCCCGCCGCGCGCATAACCTGCATCTCGCGCACTGGATCCCCGACCTGTTCATGAAGCGGGCCGAGGAAGACGGCGTGTGGTCCCTTTTCGACCCGAAGACCATGCCCCAGCTCACCGACCTCTACGGCAAGGCCTTTGAAGAGGCCTATCTCGAGGGCGAGGAGAAGAAGCTGTTCGTCCGCCAGGTCAAGGCGCGCGATCTGTACGCGCGCATGATGAAGTCCCTGGCCGAGACCGGCAATGGCTGGATGAACTGGAAGGATGCCAGCAACCTCAAGGCGAACCAGACCGGTTCTCCCGCCAACGTCGTGCACTCCTCGAACCTCTGCACCGAGATCATCGAGGTCACGAGCCAGGGCGAGACCGCGGTCTGCAATCTCGGCTCGATCAACCTGAGCAAGTACGTCGAGGACGGCCGCTTCGACTTCGTCAAGCTCGCGGCGAACGTGCGCACCGCGGTCAAGTATCTCGACCGCGTCATCGACATCAACTTCTATCCGACGGCGGCCGCCAAGGCCAGCAACGCCAAGTGGCGGCCTGTCGGGCTCGGCGTGATGGGCGTCCAAGATGCGTTCTTCCAGCTCGGGATGCCGTTCGATTCCGTGGAAGCGCGAGAGCTGTCCAAGAAGGTCGCGGAAGAGATCTACTTCCACGCGCTTTCGGCGTCCGTCGAGCTCGCGTCGGCAAAGGGCCCGCACCTGTCCTTCCCCGAGACGAAGGCCGCGAAGGGCGTGTTCCAGTTCGAGCTGTGGGGCGTGACCCCGGCGGACATGACGCGCTGGGAGAAGCTCCGCGGCGAGATGATGAAGAACGGCCTGCGCAACTCGCTCCTGCTCGCGATCGCGCCGACCGCGACCATCGCCTCCATCGTCGGGGCCTACGAGGCCACCGAGCCTCAGATCTCGAACCTCTTCAAGCGCGAGACCCTGTCCGGCGAGTTCCTGCAGGTCAACAAGTACCTGTGCCTGGAGCTCAAGAAGCTGGGCCTCTGGAATGAGGAGATGCGCGCGCGCATCATGCTCGCCGAGGGCTCGATCCAGGACATCATCGAGATCCCCGAAGCCATCCGGGCGACCTACCGCACCGTCTGGGAGATCCCGATGCGCTCGCTCATCGACATGGCCGCCGACCGCGGCGCGTTCATCGACCAGTCGCAGTCCCTGAACCTCTTCATGGAGAGCCCGAACATCGGCAAGCTCTCCTCCATGTACATGTACGCGTGGAAGAAGGGGCTCAAGACCAGCTACTACCTGCGCTCGCGCCCGGCGACGAAGATCGCCAAGACGACGATCGCTGCCACGGCGGCGAATGTCGCCCCGACGCCCGCCCCGGTGTTCACCGCCGCGGAAGCCGTCGCCTGCTCCCTGGAGAACCCGGAGAGCTGCGAGGCGTGCCAGTAAAATAACCCGATACGGCCGGCGGGATCTCGATCATAAAGAGATCCCGCCGGCCGCGATTTTTGGTGTATCCTTTAGACACGGCTTTTTCCTCGGAGACCTCCCATGATCCTCGACCCCGGCTTCGTTCTGACGCTCCGCCCCATGAAGTACCCCGTTTTCTTCGAGATGTACAAGGCCGCGATCAAGAACACCTGGACCGTCGAGGAGGTGGACTTTTCCCATGACGTGACGGACCTTAAGAGCAAGCTCTCCCCCGCCGAGCGCCACCTGATCCACCGCCTCGTCGCGTTCTTCGCGACCGGCGACTCGATCGTCAGCAACAACCTCGTGCTCAACCTCTACAAGCACGTGAACTCGCCCGAGGCGCGCGTGTACCTGTCGCGCCAGCTTTTCGAAGAGGCCGTCCACGTCGAGTTCTACCTGACCTTGCTCGACACCTACATCCCCGACCCGGCCGAGCGCGAGCAGGCCTTCGCCGCCATCGAGAACATCCCCTCGATCAAGCGCAAGGGCGAGTTCATGTTCAAGTGGATCGACTCGATCAACAAGCTCGACCGGACCGACACCCAGGAGCAGAAGCGCCAGTTCATCATGAACCTGATCTGCTTCGCGTCGTGCGTCGAAGGTCTCTTCTTCTTCGGCGCCTTCGCCTATGTCTACTTTTTGAGATCGAAGGGGCTGCTGAACGGCTTGGCGGGCGGCACGAACTGGGTATTCAGAGACGAAAGCATGCACATCGCCGCGGCCATGGAGATCATCAAGACGGCCCGCGCCGAGGACCCCACGCTTTTCACGCCCAAGATGGAGCAGGATGTCATCGTCATGATGCAGGAAGCCATCGACTGCGAGATGGCGTTCGCCGAGGACCTCCTGAGCGGCGGAATCGCCGGCTTCTCGGTCAACGGCATGCGCCAGTACCTCCAGTGCGTGGCCGACCAGCGCCTCGCCAACCTCGGCATCAAGCCCGTGTACGGCTCCAAGAACCCGTTCAACTTCATGGAGCTTCAGGACGTGCAGGAGCTCGCCAACTTCTTCGAGCGCCGCGTGTCCGCGTACCAGACGGGCGTGACGGGCGCCGTCGCCTTCTCCGAAGAGTTTTAACCGGCGTTGCCTCGCCGCCGAGTTATCCCCAGCACTTCCAACGTTGGAAACGCTGGGGATAACTTTTTCCAACAACGGGAGGCCTGACCCCATCGGGGGTCTTCATAGGCCTTGTTACCGACGTAACGCTTTCTTAGAATCTTTGTGACTTAGGCGTTCCGGAGGCGTTCCCCATGGGCTTGATCTCAAGTTTCCTCTCCTCTCTCGGTCTCACCGGCGATCTCGGCTTCGCCGTGTTCAGCCTGCTCGTCTTCGCCGCGTTCGTCTTCGTCTACAACTCGATCGTCGTCGTCGGCGGCGTGCAGATCGCCGTGCTCGAGCGCCGCTGGCTCGGGACCTCGATGCCCGAGGGCCGCGTCGTCGCGATGGCCAACGAGGTCGGCATCCAGGCCCGCATCCTCGGCCCGGGACTTCACTTCCTGTTCCCCTTCCTGTATAGGACGGAGAAGGCGCCGATGATGGTGGTGGCCGAGAACGAGGTCGGGCTCATCGAATGCATCGACGGCGCGCCGGTGCCTCCCGGCCGGATCTTCGGCAAGGCGCTCGGCAACCACAATCTCTTCCAGGACGGCGAGGCCTTCCTCAGCGGCGGCGGAGAGAAGGGCCCGCAGGTGCAGATCCTGCCCCCCGGCACCTACCGGATCAATCCCTACCTCTTCAAGGTGGTCAAGCGGCCCGCCCTGCGCATCACCAACAACAAGATCGGCGTCGTCGTCGCCACGGACGGCCAGCCGATCGCCTCGGGACGCCTACTCGGACGCAGCGTGAAGGGGCACGAGAATTTTCAGAACGGCCAGGCCTTCCTTGAACAGGGAGGGCAAAAAGGACCCCAGATCGACATCCTGCTGCCCGGCTCCTACCGCGTCAACACGGCGATGTTCTCCGTCGAGATGCGCGACGCGGTCATGATCCCGGCGCAGAAGGTCGGCATGGTCACCGCGAAGGACGGCGACCCGCTTCCCGCCTCCGAATACGTGGCCAAGTCCGTGCAGGGCCACAAGGACTTTCAGGATGGGGCTGCTTTCCTAAGTGCCGGAGGCCAGCGCGGACCCCAGCTCGATTTTCTGAAGCCCGGAACCTACTACGTCAACCCGCTGATGTTCGACGCGGCGTTCGACGAGGTCCTGCAGGTGGCGCGAGGAGAGGTCTCCGTCATCGTCTCCAACATCGGCAAGGATCCGGCCGGCATCGGCGCGGCCGCGGGGGCGGCGCACGCCAAGCCCGAGGACCGTCTCAAGGACGGCATCGAGCGCTACGTCGTCGACGCGGGCTATCGCGGCATCCAGCGCGAGGTCCTCGGCCCCGGCACCTACTACCTCAATAAGCTCGCCTACACGCCCCACATCATCCCCACGACGAACATCACCATCGACTGGGCCGAGGAGAAGTCCCCGACCCGCGGCGAGCGCGCGTTCAACCCGCTCTCGATCGTCTCCAAGGACGGATTCCAAATGACGGTCGAAGTGAAGGTGATCCTGCGCGTTCTGCCCGAGCAGGCGCCGCATATGGTCGCGCGCATCGGCACCATAGACAACCTCATCGAGCACGTCGTGCATCCTCTCATCGACTCGTCGTTCCGCAACCAGTCATCGTCTTCCGAGGCGATGAAGTTCATGCAGGACCGCCACGAGGAGCAGCGCAAAGCCGGCGAGCACATCGTCGCCGAGCTCAAGCGCTACCACGTGGAATGTGTGTCCGTGCTGATCTGCCAGATCGTGCTGCCCGAGCGCCTGATGCAGACCTTGACCAACAAGGTGGTCGCCAATCAGCAGATGTCGATGTTCGACTCCCAGCAGGAGGCCGAGGCCCGGCGCCGCGAGATGGAGAAGACCAAGGCGCAGGCCGACCTCCAGCCGAGCCTGGTCAAGGCCGAGATCGACGTGCAGATCGCGACCCAGCAGAAGCAATCCCTGATCACCGGCGCCGAGGGACGCTCCCAGGCCACCCGGCTCGAGCAGGAAGGCATCGCGGCCGGCATCGCGGCCGTCGGTAAGGCCGAAGGAGAGAAGATCCTGGCCGTCGGGCAGGCCACCGCCGAGGCGTACGTGCGCCAGGCGGCCGCGGTCGGACAGGGGCCGCTCGCGATGATCGAGGTCATGAAGCGCGTCTCCGACGGCAAGATCAAGATCACGCCCGACATCATGGTGTCCGGCGGCGGCGGCGCGGGCAACGACGGGGCCTCCGCGAACATGCTCGCGGCCTTCATGGCGAGCCTGATGGGCTCGGGCATGAAGCTCGTCCCGCAAGATTCCGGCACGCCGCCCAAGAAAGCCTGATGAAGCGGCTCGTTCGTCTGGCCGCGGTCGCGGCGACGCTGTCCGTACCCGCGGCGGCGCAGATTCTGGCGCATCCGGGCCTGGCAGAGAAAATTCATCCGATGACCAGCGGCCATCTCTGGGAGCCCGCCTCGGCGTTCATGGAGCGCGGAGTCGCCTGGTGCGCGAAGGGCAGCTTCGTCGACGCCTCCGTTCTGCCCGGCCGCAAGGAGATCCGTCTCGTCTGCGCCGATTTCGGCTCGCGAGGCCACACGACCCAGGTCCTCGACGCGGACGCGAAGCTCCTCTTCGCGGCGCCGCTCGCGTCGACCGACACGGCCGACGCGATCTTTCAGAACGTGGCGTGGCTCGAGCGCGGAAAGGCCGCGCCGCTTCCCGTGACCTGGGACTTCTACCGGCTGCGGACCTGGAACGACAAGGGCGCGGTCGTGGACATCCCCGTCAAGGACGGCGTGGCCGCCGTCGCTCTGCTCGGATCCAAGGAAGGCGGCCCGGCGATCGTCGTCGGCCACATGTACGGAGAGAAGGGCTTCGACGCCTACCGCCCCGACGGCAAGCTCCTCTGGAGTTCCGCCGATACCACCGACGTCCGAGAGCTGTCCGTCGTCCGCCTCGGAGGCCGGCCGGCCCTCGCCGCCTTGCACGCCGTCTCCCGTTTGGCTTTGCTCGGAACCGACGGCAAGGTCAAGGAACGCCTCCTGCTCGGCGGAAATTCCGACCGCGTCCTTCTCGACGACGGCAAGGAGCCGCGCTTATACGCCTTCGACTCCGGAGCCGGCTCCAAACGCGAATCCCTGAACATCTTCACCGCCGTGAGGAGCAAGGAAGGACGCCGCTGGGAAAGCCCTAGCCCTGTCGACCTGGGCCCCATCACGATCACCGGCCGCGCGCTCGGCCGGTTCGACGCCGGCAAGCCGCCCCGCCTCGTCGTGGGCACAAGCAACGGCTGGGTGTTCCTGCTCGACGCCGCGGGCAAGCCTGTCGCCTCGTGCAAGTTCCGGTCCCCGGTGCGCTCGCTGACGGCGGCCGATCTCGACGGCGACGGCCGCGACGAGCTCGTCGTCGTCCTGGACGGAGAATCCCTGAACGTGACCGTCTTCTCCCCGCAAACCGTGCCCTGAGCCCTTATACTTGACCGATTTAGTCAGGTATAATACACTTACGCTATGACCGCTACGGCCTCCCGATCATTTGATGGAATTCGAGTCGGGAACACTCCCCTCCTGGACGTCTCGTTCGCCTTTCCGGAACTCGGCGAGAAGGTCAAGATCGTCGCCAAGGCCGAGTGGGCCAACCCGGGCGGCTCGGTCAAGGACCGCGCGGGCTACTTCATCCTCAAGGACGCTCTTGAGACGGGCAAGCTCGCCGGCGGCAAGATCCTGCTCGACTCCTCCTCCGGCAACACCGGCATCGCCTACGCGTGGCTGGGAGCGCGCCTGGGAGTCAAGGTGGCGCTCGCCGTCCCCGGCTCGATCAGCAAGCACCGGCGGGCGATCCTGGAAGCCTACGGAGTCGAGCTTCTGTTCACCGATCCGCTCGAAGGCTCCGACGGCGCCATCCGCGAGGTCCGGCTCATGCTCAAGGCCGAGCCGAACCGCTACTGGTACGCCGATCAGTACTCCAACCCGATGACCTGGCGCGCCCATTACGAAACGACCGGTCCGGAGATATTCGCGCAGACGGACGGCAAGGTCACCCACTTCGTGGCGGGCCTGGGCACCAGCGGGACCTTCGTCGGCGCGGGCCGCCGCCTGCGCGAGCTGAAAAAAGATATCCGTTTGATCTCCATGGAACCGGACGGTCCCATGCACGGCCTCGAGGGCCTCAAGCACATGGAGACCTCGATCATTCCCGCGATCTACGACGATTCGGTCGCCGATAGCCGCATCCAGATCGCCACAGAGGAAGCACAGGACGCCGCGAGAACGTTGGGGCGCAAGGGCGGCATCCTGCTCGGCCCGTCGGGCGGCGCGAACCTCGCGGCGGCCCTTCGGCTTGGACGCGACCTTGTCGCGCAGAAGCGCGAAGCCGTCATCGCCACCGTATTCTGCGACTCCGGAGAACGCTACCTCGGAGAGAGGTTCTGGCAGCCATGAGCCTTCGGCTTAACAGGGCTGTTGAGGAGATCGCGGTGAAGACCTGCGAGAAGGCCTTCCCCGAGGAAGGCTGCGGCCTGCTCATCGGCCCGATCCCGGACGATTTCGACAAGCCCGGCCGCGCGCTCGAGGTGGACGAGGCGCGGCCGTTGCCCAACGGCTGGGACGCCTCGGCGAAGACGAACAAGTACCTGATCGATCCGAAGACCTTGGCGAAGGTGGAAGCCGAGCTGTCGGGCTCCGGGCGGGGCGTGGTGGGATTCTTCCATTCGCACCCGCAAGTTCCCGCCTGGCCGTCGCCATTCGATCTGACGATGGCGATGCCATGTTGTAGTTACTGGATTTTACAGGTCCGTGATGGCAAGGCCGTCGACTCGCGGTCCTGGCAGAGAACGGAAGATGGTCGTTCGTTCATCGAAGAAGAAATCTTACTCGAAGGATAATCATGAGCATAGAAATACGGCTGCCGACCGCGCTTCGCGCGTTTGCCGACAAGCAGGAAAAAATAATTGTCGACGCCAACAGCGTCGGGGACGCTTTGGAGAAGCTCTTTACGAGGCACGAGCGGCTGAGACAGCAGCTGATGTCGCCGGAAGGTAAACTGCGCTCTTTCGTCAATGTTTATATTAACGACGACGATGCCCGCGACATGCAGGGCCTCGCCACGCCGGTCAAGGACGGCGACACGATCCTGATCGTCCCCGCCATCGCCGGCGGCTCGGCCGTCGCCGAGCTCGAGCTCACGACGGCGGAGAAGGCCCGCTACCACCGCCACCTGATCATGCCCGAGGTCGGAGCCGAGGGCCAGAAGAAGCTCAAGAACGCATCGGTGCTGTGCGTCGGCGCGGGCGGGCTCGGCTCGCCGCTGGCGCTGTACCTCGCCGCGGCCGGCGTCGGGCGCATCGGCATCGTGGACTTCGACACGGTGGACGAGTCGAATCTGCAGCGGCAGATTCTTCATGACACGGCGTCGATCGGGACCTCGAAGCTGAAATCGGCCGAAAAGCGTCTAAAGGGATTGAATCCTTACGTCAACGTCGAGCTACACGAGGCACGACTCAGCTCCGCCAACGCCGTCGAGCTGTTCAAGAAGTATGACGTGATCGCCGACGGCACCGACAATTTCGCGACCAGATACCTGGTCAATGACGCCTGCGTTCTCACGGGAAAGCCGAATGCGTACGGCTCGATCTTTCGCTTCGAAGGCCAGCTCTCCGTGTTCGGACTCAAGGACGGCCCCTGCTACCGCTGCCTCTATCCCGAGCCCCCGCCGCCCGGGCTCGTGCCCAACTGCGCTGAGGCCGGCGTGCTCGGCGTTCTGCCCGGCGTCATCGGCACCATGCAGGCCGTCGAGGCCCTCAAGCTCATCCTCGGCATCGGCCGCCCGCTCTCTGGCCGCCTGATGTTGTACGATGCGCTCGAGCAGAGCTGGCGCACATTAAAAGTTAAAAAGAATCCCGTCTGCCCCGTCTGCTCGGAAAATCCGTCGATCAAGGCCCCGATCGATTACGAAGCGTTCTGCGGCCTCAAGGAGAAAGCGCCCATGTCTATTCCCGAGATATCCGTTCAAGACCTGAAATCCAAGCTCGATAAAAAAGAGAAGTTCGTGCTCCTCGACGTGCGCGAGCCGCACGAGCACGAGATCGCCAAGATCCCCGGCTCGACCCTCATTCCCCTCGGAGCCCTGCCCGAGCGCCTCGGTGAGCTCGACAAGAGCGCCAAGCTCATCGTGCACTGCAAGATGGGCGGCCGCTCGGCGCGAGCCGTGCAGCTTCTGCGCGAGAAGGGCTACGACGCGACCAACGTCGCCGGCGGCATCAACGCCTGGTCGGAGTCGATCGATCCGTCGGTGCCGCAGTACTGAGATGAGCGCCCGCCGCCCGCTGCTCGCGGCCTTCGCGGCCCTCGCTCTCGTCCTCGGCGCCTGCAAAGGGCGGCCCGTCGTCCCCGAGATCTCGGTTCAAGAGCTCAAGGCAAAGATGGACCGAAAGGAGAAATTCATCCTCCTCGATGTCCGCGAGCCGCGAGAATACGAGAAGGCGAAGATCGCGGGCTCGACCTTGATCCCACTCGGCTTCCTTGAATCCCGCCTCGGCGAGCTCGATAAGGGAGGCACGCTGGTCGTGCACTGCAAGGTGGGCGGCCGCTCGGCGACGGCCGTCAAATTCCTCCGCGAGAAGGGCTACGACGCGGTCAGCCTCGCCGGAGGCATCGACGCCTGGTCCGCCTCGATAGACAGCTCCGTGCCCCGGTATTAAAATGAACGAAGCCTTCATCGAAGCCGAAGCCGCACACCAGGCCCTCGAGACCAAGGGCGCCGGCCAGCTCGTGGACGTGCGCGAGGTCGGAGAGGTCGATACGATCCGCGTCGAAGGCGCGCTGAACATCCCCCTCTCGCGCCTGGACGAGCTCGCCGTCCGTCTCGACCGGGGCGCGCCCGTCTATCTGCTGTGCCGCTCCGGCGCACGCGCCTCCTCCGCCTCGAACCGGCTGAAGGCGCTCGGATATACCGAGGTTCTCGTCGTGCGCGGCGGCCTCGACGCCTGGATGGCCTCGGGCAAGCCCGTCATACATGGCACGTCTCAAGTATGGAGCATGGAGCGCCAGGTGCGCTTCGCCGCCGGCCTGCTCGTGTTCACCGGGCTGGCTCTGGGCTCGACGATCGATCCCCGCTGGCTGTTCCTGTCCGGCTTCGTCAGCGTGGGCCTGATGTTCTCCGCCGTGACCGACACGTGCACGATGGCGCTCGTTCTCGCCCGCCTGCCGTGGAACCGCGGCTCCTGCGGTAAATAGGGCTCATGCCCGAGCTTCCCGAGGTCGAGACCGTGCGCCGGGTCCTTCAAGAGCGCTACGCCGGGCAGATCATCACGGCCGTGGCGCTCGGGAAGCCGACCTTCTACCGCGCGCCGCCGCTGGCGGCGATCAAGACGCTCACGGGCGGGACGATCGCGGCCTTCAAGCGCCGCGGCAAATACCTGATCGTCGTCATCGAAGGTCGCGGCGAGGTGATCTTCCACCTCGGCATGTCCGGGCGCATCACCGTCGGCGGCGTGAGCCCGCACGTCCGCTTCCAGATGTGGATCGGAACCGAGGCCGTGCGCTTTCACGACTCGCGTCGCTTCGGCCGCGTCGGATGTCCGCTGCCGGACCTCGGGCCGGAGCCTATGGATCCCGAGTTCACCAAGGACTATCTCTGGAAGATCCTGCGCAAGCGCACGGCGCCGGTGAAGGCGTTGATCATGGACCAGAAGCTGATCGCGGGTCTCGGAAACATCTATGCAACGGAGGCCCTGCATATGGCCGGAATTCGTCCAGCCCGCGCGGGGAAGTCATTGCGGCGGGCCGAATCGGACAAGCTGAACGAAGCTTGCGGCGACATCTTAAGCCGCGGCGTGGAGGCCGGAGGCGCGACCCTCGACGACGAGGCATTCCTCGACCCGCTCGGACGCCCCGGGCGCATGCAGATGGGCGTGATGGTCTACGGCAGGGAGCAGTGCGGGACGTGCGGCGGGCCCGTCATCGGCACGCGCAAGAGCATCGGCGGGCGCGCCAGCGCCTACTGCCCGGCCTGTCAGCGTTGATCAGCGTCGGCCGTTAACCGCGTTGTCTCGGGTCGAGACCGCCGCGCGCGCTCTCAGCGGGGACGCCGCGCGCCGCTCGTACAGGTACATCGCGGTCAGGATCGCGGCGGGAATGGCGGCCAAAAGGGTGAAGGTCATAGGGGTTCTCCGGGATCGTCGGGCGTCGACGGAGGATAGCCTGAGAAGCCGATTCCGTCAAGGCCCGTCTTAAGCTCGAGTTTCCTTGACGGCAGCGGCGTTCCCGGCTATCCTTAAGGCAAGGAACCGATCATGCCGCCCACACCACTGTTCTTGAGTGCCGCTAGGATCGAAGCCCTCGCGGCTTTTCGCTCCCTGGAGGCCGACGCGGTCACCTTGCACCTCGCCGTCGATGGGGGCGGCCTGTATCCCTCGACCTTCCACAAGCTCGCCGCCGATGCGCGCCGCGACCCCAGCCTGAAGCTTCTCGGCCGAGACCTCGACCGCATCGAGAAATTCATCGCCTCGGAATTCGTGCCCGGACCGCACCGCATGGCCGCGGTATTCTCCTGCGCCAAGCGCGGCCTGTTCGAGACCTTCGCCTTGCCCCAGCCTTTTAAAAGCACCTTGACCGCCGCGGAGACGCTCGACCTTCGCCCCCATGCGGCTCTGGCGGGGCAGTATCACCGCTTCATGGCGCTTCTGCTCGGCCCGACGAGGGCGCGCTTCATCGAGCTTCACATGGGTCAGGCCATCGAGCTCGAAGAGCTCAAGAGCGACTTCAACGGGCTGGACGGCCTCGGCCTCGTCGCCGCGTGCGCCGCCACGCTCGCCCGCGAGCGCCGCTACGACCGCCTCATCCTCGGCGCCCCCGCGGCGCTCGAGGCGGCCCTCGTGCCCCTTCTCGAGCCCGCTCTGCAGAAGGACCTCATCCTCGAGCCTGTGCTGGGCCCGGACCGCCCTATCGAGGCTGTCCTCGAGCGCGTCCTGCACAACGAGCGCCAGGCCCGAAGCGTACGCGAGAGCGTCTTGGTCCATCGGCTATTGGACGAGGCCCGCCAGGGAGGCGCCGTGACCGGCCTCGAGGCCGTCGCGGCCGCGGTCCAGCAAGGGTGCGTGGCGCGGGTGCTCGTGCGCGACGGCTACGCGAAGATGGGCCGCGCCTGCCCGAAGTGCGGTCACCTGTCGGTGACCAACCGCTCCTGCCCCTGGTGCTTCTGCGCGACAGACATGGTCCTCGATCTGGTCAGCGAGCTCGGCAATAAGGCGATCGGCGCGGGCTGCGAGCTGTACCGCATCATGCACGACACGCGCTTCGCCGGCGTCTGCCGCATCGGCGCGGAGCTCAAGGTTCCGGTCAACAAGCCAGTCGCCCCGACCACGGCGCGCGCCCTGCGCGGCCACTTCGCGATGAAGGACGGCAAGCCGTCCCCGCTGCGCCCCCGCTAACCGGCTAGGGGTCAGGCTTTCTGATTCGTTCAATTGTGTGGCCAACCGGTCTACGGAATTGAACGAATCAGAAAGCCTGACCCCTTCCGTTTACGCCGGCTCGCGGCCGTAGTAGGGAAGCCCGGCGAAGTCCGCGGCGCTGGCGGCCACGCGGGAGCCGTCCTCGGCGTCGCTGGCCCAGTACAGATCGAGGTCCCCGCCGTCGAAGCGGCGCAGGCATACCACGTAGGCTCGACCGGGCGCGAGGGCGAACAGGCGCCGTCGCTCGCGGCTGACCAATATGACGGCCTGGAATTCCTCAAGGTCCCACGTCGCGTTGCCGCCGACCGAGTGCCCGCCGACGCCGAGGTAGCGCGCGACCATGCGGTGCTCACGGTCGAGCACGACGCGCGAGCGGCCGCGAAGGAACAGCCAGCCCGACGCCACGAACAAGGCGCCGAACCCGAAGCGCAGGCAAGGAATGAGCAACGGCACAGGCCGCTCTAGGGCGTAGGAGGCGACCACCGTGCCGAACATGAAGATCATCTCGACCAAGCCAAAGCTGGCCAAAGCGAGGCCCGCGAGGGACGCGGTCGCGTCGGGCTCCTGGCGGATTTCGAGGCGGGATCGGCTCGTTTTGATCATCTCGGCGTGGCGGGGCTGTCGTGTCAGTGTACCCCCGCCTCCGTCGAGCGTCAAGACCTATTGTCCCGCCCGCCGACGGGGCAACCCTGCGTGCCGATCACGGCACAGAGTTCGCACCGGTGCCAATGCCGGTCACTTAAATCTGATCTTATGCCGTCTCATGCATTTTAGCCGTCCTGGGACGATGGTTATGCATGGGAAGGCATTTCCAGGGGGCTTGCGAGAGAACTCTCTCAGGGGTACACTCCCCTATGGACGAATTCGTCGCGAACCTCCGCGACCGGGGCCTGCTCGCCCCGGACGCGGCACAGCGTATCGACGACCTCGAAACCCGCGCCCACCTGCCGCTGGCTCGCGAGATCCACGCCCTCCTTTATCTCGGCGCGGTCCTGATCCTGGCCGGGGTCGGAGCGACCGTCAAGGACCGCCTCGACCAATTGGGCCCGATGACCATCCTCACGGCCGTGGGACTGGCGGCGGCGGCGTGCTTCGGCTACTGCTTCCGCGCGGGTCGGCCGTTCGCGCCGGAGCGCGTGGAGGCGCCGACGGCGGCGTTCGACTACGTCCTCTACCTCGCCTGCGGGCTCGTCGGCATCTTCTTCTCGTATCTCGAATGGAAGTGGAAGGTCCTCGGCTCCTGGTGGGACCTGTACCTGTTCGGCTCCGGGCTTCTGTTCACCGCGCTGGCCTACCGCTTCGACAACCGCCTCGTCCTCGCCACCGGCCTGCTGAACCTCGCCTCCTGGATCGGCCTGCGCGCCGGCATCTGGAATTTCCTCGATTCGGGATCGAAGCCCGCCTTGATCGTCTATGGAGCAGTCCTCATCGGGCTCAGCGCCGCCTCGCGACATGGCGAGGTCAAGCGGCACTTCGAGGGCACCTACCGGACGCTCGGCGTCCACATGACCTTGATGACCTTGCTCTCCTATACGAAAGGCTTCGACCGCCCTCAATTCTGGATCCTTATGGCCGCGTGCGCGGCGCTCGGCGCGTGGTCGATGCGTGAGCGTCGCTTCGACACCTTCGCCGCAGCGGTCGTCTATGCCTACGTCGCGGCGGTCGCGTGCTTCCTCGATGCGATCGGCGGGCACGATTTCGATGTTCTGCTGTGGACCATCATTTTCAGCTCCGCGGCGGTGCTGGGAACCCTCTTGTGGGCGCGGGCACGCTTCAAAGAGGCCGCGTCGTGAGGATCTTCCCGGAGGACGTCGAGGAGCGAGCCCGGAATCATGAGCGCATCCGCGATTGGCGCGCGGCGGGTCTTCTGGCCGCCGACAAGACCGCCGACGCGAGCGCCCTCGCCGGTGAAGCGCCCGCGCACGCCGCCTGGCCGCTGCGCATACTGCTATTCGGCTTCGCGGCCTTGGCGCTCGCGGCGTTCTCGGCCCTGATGCTCAAGGACCTCAAAGGACGCGTAGAGTCGGCGCTGATCGCCTGGGGCCTGGCCGCCGCGGCCGTCGCGGCGGCGGAGGTCCTCATCATCCGCCGCCTGAAGGTGCGCCGCTTCGGCGCCGAGGAGGCTCTCGTCGCGGGCGCGGTCGTGCTGCTCGCCTACGGCGCCGAACGCGGCTTCCAGAGCGGCTCGCGCTGGCATTTCTCCCTTGCGGTCTTCTCGGTCACGGCCGCCCTCGGCGCGGGCGCGGCCTACCTGCGCTACGGCTACCGCCTGGCCTCCTTCGGCGCGGTCGTCGCTCTCGCTCTTCTCGTCGGCTCGTTCGAGTACGGAGAGCACACGACGCGCGTCCTCCTCGCCGCGCTTTATGCCGTCCTGCTCGCGGCCGCGACCTGGTGGCCGGATCTGCCCCGTCGCGAACGCGAGCGGCTTGAGCTCGTCCGATTCCTGCTCGCGCTGTCGGTGCCGTTATTCCTGAACCTGCGCCTCGACGGATTGGTCCAATCCTGGCACCCCGTGCCGGTGACCGACGCGTTCGGCCTGGCGACCATGGCCGCGATCTTCCTCATCCCCCTCATCTGGCTGGCCTGGGGCGCGCGGGACCGCTCGCGGACGATCCTGTGGGCGGGCGGCATCGGCCTGCTCGTCGCGCAGTGCTCGATCAAGCCCTACCTTGGCCTCAAGCGCAACGCCTGGGACCCGGCGATGCTCGGCCTTGAGCTCATGATCGTGGCGCTCGCGCTCAAGCGCTGGCTCGACGCGGGCCCGAACGGACGGCGCGGCGCCTATTCCTCCGAGGCGCTCGGCGACTCCGGACCCGGCGCGGCCGCCGGCCTGCTCGCCTCGGCCATCGCGGCCTCGCCCTCGGCCCAACCGCACGCCCAGGAGCAACCGAAAGGCGGCGGCGGGAGCTTCGGCGGCGGCGGCGCGTCGGGCGGGTACTAGGTCCGGCCGCAAGCGCCCGGACACAGACGCCGGTGTGGAATGGGCCTTAGCGTCTAGAAGTAGCGGCGGATGCCGACGGCGCCGTCGAAGGCGGCGCCTTCGTTCGGGGCGAGGCGCAGGACGGGAGCGACCTCCGCGAAGAACTCGATGGGCTTCTTCGAGTGGAACATCGAGACGCCGCCGACGAAGCGGATGCCGACGAAGGTCTCCGTCTCCGTCTTAAACTTCAGCCCCAGCCCCGCGTACAGCGGCATGCGGTAGCCGGGGAGCTTTCGCGGCAGGACCTTGTCGAAGTTCCTCAGGAAATCGGCGTCCATGACGAAGTTCCCGTCGGAAACCCCGAGGTGGCTTTGGACCGCATACCGGGGATCGAGCCAGTACTTGGCCGTCACGCCGAACGGCACCCCGAGCACGACCCCGGCGCCGAATTTCGGGATCTCAGCGGCGCGAACCGGAATCGCCGCGGTCAGCAGGACGGCCAAAAGCGCGTGTCTCATGCCCATAGTTTACACCATGTGGGGACCCCGGCCGAACCGAAGCGAGAATTTTACAATTCCTACATGGCCTCCGCTTTCGATCCGGGACTACACTACACTCACCGATGACCATACACGGGCATTCCCGACTGCTCCTGCCCTTGCTCGCCGCCGCCGCGGCGTGCCAGACCGTGCCCTACACGAACCGGTCGCACCTCGTGCTCGTCTCCGCCGGCGAGGAGACGGCCCTCGGCGAGAGCTCCTACAAGGACGCGCTCTCCAAGGCGAAGATCTCCACCGACGCCGAGGCCACGGCCTTGGTGCGCCGGGTCGGCGAGCGCATCGCCGCGGCCGCCGACAAGCCTGATTTCAAGTGGGAGTTCAACCTCATCGACGACCCGAAGACCGTCAACGCCTGGTGCCTGCCGGGCGGAAAGGTCGCGGTGTACAGCGGCATCCTGGCGGTGACCAGGGACGAAAACGGCATGGCCGTCGTGCTGGGGCACGAGATCGCCCACGCGCTCGCACGCCACGGCTCCGAGCGCATGAGCCAGGGGCTGCTGGCCCAACTCGGCGGCGTCGCGCTCGGCGCGGCGATGTCGAGCAAGCCCGCCGCCACGCAGTCGCTGGCTCAACAGGCCTACGGCGCCGGCGCCACCGTCGGAGTCCTGCTCCCCTTCGGCCGCGCCCAGGAGAGCGAAGCTGACCACATCGGCCTGATCTTGATGGCCAAGGCCGGCTACGAGCCCGGCGGCGCCGTCGACTTCTGGGGCCGCATGGCCACGGCCGCGGGCGGCGGCGGGCCCCCCGAATTCCTGCGCACGCATCCGGCCGACGACAAGCGCATCGAAAAGATCAAAGAAGAGCTCCCGGAAGCCCGCGCCTATTTAAAGAAGTAGCCCTGCGGCCGTTCCCGGGTTTTTGTTACCATAAATCCATGAACGCAGCCGCCTTTTCCCCAAGCTCCGAGCCCGCCTTCGACCTGGCGTCCCTCAACGCCATCCTGTCGAAATACAAGGAATCGCATCTGCCGAGCTCTCTGTGGCAGATCGCCAACACCGCGATACCGTTCTTCTCGGTCATGGCGCTGATGTATTTCACCTCCTACAAGGGCTACTGGCCAGTGACCTTGCTCCTCGCCGTCCCCGCCTCCGGCCTGCTCATGCGGATATTCATCATCCAGCACGACTGCGGCCACGGCTCCTTCTTCAAGTCCACCCGCGCCAACGACTGGCTGGGTGCGGTGCTCGGCGTGCTGACCTTGACCCCCTACACCTACTGGAAGCAGACCCACGCGATCCATCACTCCACGTCCGGGAACCTCGACCGCCGCGGCTACGGCGACATCGAGACCTTGACCGTGAAGGAATACGCCGCGCTGACCTCGTGGGGCCGCTGGAAGTACCGCGCCTACCGCTCGATCCCGGTCCTGTTCTTCATCGGCCCCGCGTTCCACTTCGTCTTATACCATCGCTGGCCCGGGATCATCCCGGCGGACTGGAAGGCGGAGCGGCGCAGCATCCTCCTTAATGACTTGGCCTTGGTCGCCCTGCTCGCGCTCGCGCACTACACGATCGGGCTCAAGCACTTCTTCCTCGTCCAGCTCGCCGTCGGCATCATGACCGCGATCGCCGGGGTGTGGTTCTTCTACGTCCAGCACCAGTTCAAGGGCGCCTACTGGCGCCGCGAGGACAAGTGGGACCTCGTCGAGGCGAGCCTGCGCGGCAGCTCGTTTTACGATCTGCCCGCCGTCCTGCAGTGGATGACCGGGAACATCGGATTCCACCACATCCACCACCTGAACAGCCGCATACCGAACTACAAGCTCGAGCGCTGCATGCTGGAGAACCCCGTCCTGCAGAACCCCTCGCGGCTGACGTTGTGGAAGAGCTTCAAGTGCGTGTTCCTGACCCTGTGGGACGAGGAGCGCCAGGAGCTCGTCCGTTTCGAGGACGTCGAGCGCGCTTAAGCCGGCCCGGACAGCTTCGGGTCACTGAGGTATTTGATGCCTCGGGTCAGCCAGACGTCGAGGTGATCGACCCGGCCGTCTCCATTGCGGTCACCGAGGCCTTCGGTCAGCTTCTTGCTGAATTGGACCCGGCCGACTGCATCTGAAGACAGCGCCAGCACGGAATTCTTCGCCGTCGCGTCGATGCCCGTCCCCGGGCCGGGAGTGATCACGATCGATTTTCCGCCATCGATGATCTTGTAGGAGCCCCCGGGACCCGCGACATACTCAGTGAAGTTATTCACATCGATCTTCTGCGCCGCCGCATGCATCGCGATGTGCTTCAGGAGCCCCGGGCCCCGGTTGTAGGCGAGGTCTCCCAGGAATTCGACGACCCGGGGGTCGCTCGGCAGCACCATCCCGGCCGCTGAGAAGCGCCGCGCGATCTCCCGGTCCGTCTGCGCCCGGAGCAGGCCTCCGAAGACGATGTTCGTGATGGTGTCGTTGCCGGCGTTCCGCTCGCCGGAATAGGCTTCCTTGTGGACGCGCTCGATCTGCATGATCCCCGCCGCGGCGGGGTTCGAGGGGACCGTCTGCCTGAGGCCCGATTCGGTCTTCGCCATGTACTTGAGGAACTCGGGCCGGATGCCGAATTCCGCGCCGACGAGCCCGAAGACCTCGTCGATCTGACGCGTCGTCAAAGTCGTCGAATTGCCGGGGACGCCGAGCTTGGCGTGGATCCTTTGAGCCAGGCTCATGTAATCGGCCCTGCTTTCGGGAAGCTTCGTGTTGGGATCGAGCACCGTTCGGCCGCTGCTCAGCAGGCGCTGAACCTTCCGGTCGAAGGCGTCGCCGGCGAACAGGGCCTTTTCGAAGAGCGTGCCTTCGGCGAGGGCCGCCTTCGCCTGAGCGCGGAACGTGGCCCAGCTCGCCGCGCCTTTGGGGCTCAGCCTCCCCTCCGAGGCGGACCGGTCAAGGCTCCGCTCGAGGCGGGGATAGGCGGCCTCGACCGCGGCGACCCGCTCCTCGTGCGTCGGCAGCGCGCGGATGCGGACTCCTTCGGCCTGGATCTTGGCGAAGAGAGCCGGATCTTTGGCGGCAAGCTCGTCGATGAGGTCCACGGCCACGTCTTCAAAGCTCTTCGCCGGCTTCGCCAGGGGCTTCGCCGGAGCGGACGCCGCCGCCAGAACGGACGCAGGGACGGAGCGGGTCTTCGATGTGCCGTCGTAGGCTTGCCCCTGTTGTCCGGCATGGAGCGAATCCGGGATGACGGTCAGCGCGTCTTGGCTGGCTTGCTTGCCGGACGCGGGAAGAGCCCGGCAAATGCAGACGGCAGCAAGTAACGCGGGAAGACAAGTGATTTTTCGATCGATGCCGGGCATGCCCACCGAGTGTAGCCGGATCGCTTCAAATCCGGTAGGCCTGGAAGACGCATGACCGTCGTATTAATGGGCCCAAACAAAAGTGGGCCCTTCGGCGCGCTGATCTACGGCAATAGATAACAACTCGTTCCGGAACGAGTGATTATCATCGAGAATAGATCAAGGGAAGAACGCCGGAGTTGCAGCCACGCTCCTGCCCAATTACTCAGACACACTCCTAGTACGGGAAGATCTGCTCGAGGGTCTTCTCCTCGAAGTCGCCGAGCTTCTTGAGCCCGTCGAGATTCACCCGGTCGCGATGACCCAGGACGTAATAGCTCATCGTGCTCGACTTAAACCGTGACGCGAAGGTCTCCAGGTCCTTCTGGCCGTAGCCGAGCACCTGAGCGAAGCGCCTCGGCCGCGGGTCGCCTCCGACGAGGCCCTGCTCCTCCCAGCCCTGCACCGTCCCGGGAATGGCGCGGAACGGCGTCCGGTTGTTGCGGTAGCCTTCCTCGATCGTCCGCTTGGTCTCGGAGAAGCGCTTCGCCGCGATCGGCGGACGGCGGAGCAGCTCCGACAGCAAGGTGACCGCGTCGATGGCTTTATCCGCCTGGCTTCCGACGCTTCCGTACACCTGGCCGTCGTCGCCCTTATAGCTGCCGGCGGCATACGTCCCTCCGGCCGCATAAGCCAGCGAACGCGCCTCACGGATCTCCTGAAAGATCAACGCGCCCATGCCGCCGCCGACATAGTTCGAATAGAACGCGTAGTCCACGGCGTGCTCAGCGTCAAAGATCTCATCGGCGGCGAACACGCCGGCTTGCGCCTGCACCATGTCGCGGTGGGTGAAATAGACCTTGGGCCGTGAGGGCCGTATCAGCCGAAGCGGTGCTCGCGCGGAAGGCGTTTTGAATTTCCCCTGATCGCCGACCAGCTTCGCGATATCCCCGGGAGCCCGGTTGCCGATGTACGAGGTCTTCCGGCTGAAATCGAAGACGCCTCGGATCAGAGCCTGGATCCGGCCCAGCTCGAGGCCGCGAAGCTCGGCGTCGGTGAGCTCGTTGAGCACCGAACTGTCTTTGCCGCGGTGCGTCACCTGGCCCAGGGCGGAAAAGACCGCTCCGGGGTCCTTTTTGGTGTCCTGATGCGCGCCGATCGCCACATCGACCGACTTCTTGAGCGTGTCGGTCGACAGCGTCGGTGCTGCAAAGCGGGCTCGCATCAGCTCGAGAGTGGCCTCGAGATTGGCATCAAGCCCGCTGACGGACACGTACGATGTGTTCTCGCCGCAGCCATAAGAGACGCTCGACCCCAGCCGGTACAGCTCGCGCTTGTACTCCTCCGCCGACATCGCTCCCGCCCCCGCGAGGTCGAGCAGGCCCATGGCCGAGCACAGCGC
This sequence comes from uncultured Elusimicrobia bacterium, assembly GCA_964537395.1. GTDB lineage: Bacteria > Elusimicrobiota > Elusimicrobia > UBA1565 > UBA9628 > GWA2-66-18. The sequence goes on along the minus strand of CAZIBN010000014.1, from coordinate 10,446 downwards.
ACGCTCCTGGCGGCGGCCTCGCTCAAAGGAAAAGGTAAGCGAGAACAGATCATTGAACGGATTCGCCGCCGCATAGAGCTTCCCCGACGGCAGCGGCAAGAGCGTGTAATCCCGGTTCTCCTCGAGCCAGCGCGGCGTCTGCGGCTCGGCGGGCATGGCCAGCACCTGCGCGGCGAAGGCCGACTGGCGCGCGGCGTCGATGGCGAGCCTGGTGAACACCGGCTTGGCGATGCTCGGAAGCTCCGGCTTGCCCTTACGCCGGTAGGCCGTGATCCGGTCCTCACCGAGATACTTCATGGCGACGCGCACCACGTCCGCCTTCGTCACGCGTCGCAGCCGGTCCAGGCTTTCGACCGTCACGGACCACTGCTCACCGCGGATGAAGGAGCCCGTCATGCGCGCGACGCGCGACTCGTTCGACTCGAGCTGGTACTTTTCGCCGACCTCGAAATTCGTGATCGCGGCCTTCATGTCGTCCTCGGCGAAGCCCCCCGCCTTGGCCGCCGCGACGGCCTCGAGCAGGAGCGCCCGGGCCTCCTCGAGGGCCTGCCCGAGCTTGGGCACCGCGTAGACCGAGAACTCGCCGGCCTCGATGTAAAACTCCGCGCCTCCGCCGGCGCGCTTCACCTTTTGCGCCAGGTTCAGCTGCAGGTCGATGATGCCCGTGCGCCCGTTGCTCAGCATCATGTCCAGCACCTGCAGCGCGTCGGCGTCGGGATGACGCGCCGGCACCGTCGGCCACACGATCTGAACGATCTCTTCGGCCTCATACTTGACCTCGACGGTCGCCTCGCCGCGCAGCACCGGCAAGGTCCGCTTGTCGTCAGCCGCGAGCTTCTTCGGCTTCCAAGCGCTGAAGTGTTTTTCCAAAAGCGCCAGCATGGCCGCCCGGTCGAAATCTCCCGCGAGGGTGATCGCCATGTTCTCCGGGACGTACCAGCGTCCGTAAAACTCGTACATCTTCTTGAGCGACGGGTTCTTCAGGTGCTCGATGGATCCGATGGTCGTCCGGCCGTACGGATGATCCCCGTACATGCGTTTATTGAGCGCCTCGCTCAGGATGCGCGAGGCATTATCGAGCGTGCGATTCTTCTCTTCATAGACGGTTTCAAGCTCGCCCAGGAACAGCCGGAACACCGGCCGCGCGAACCGCTCGACCTCGACCGTCGCCCAGGCCTCCGCGCGGTTCGAGGGGAAATTACCGACATACACGGTCTGCTCATCGGACGTGTACGCATTCACGCCGGTGACGCCGAGCTGCCCGTAGACCTTGCTGAGCTCATTGGGAACGGCGTATTGAGACGCCGCGATGTTCTCGGCGTCGATTTGCTTATAGATGCGAGCGCGCTCCGCCGGGTCAGTGGCGGCGAAGTGCTTCTCATACAAAGCAAGGATGCGCGCCAGATGCGCGGCTTCCTTCGCGTCATCGAGCGCGCCGAGCGCGCGCGTGCCCTTGAACAGCATGTGCTCGAGATAATGGGCCATGCCGGTGCTGTCCGCGGGATCGCTCTTGGAGCCTGCGCGCACCGCGATGTTCGCGGCCACCCGCGGGGTCTGGGTGTTCGGGCTGAGATAGACCGTGAGCCCGTTCGACAGGCGGTGGACCGTCGTCTTAAGCGCGTCCCCGGCCAATGGGGCCTCGACGATATCCGGGCCCTTGGCAAAGGACAAAAGGGGCGAGCACAACAGCGCGGCGACGAGGATCAGATTTTTCATGAAGCTCCTAAGGTGCGTACCGATAGTGCCCGATGACCTTCCAGTCAAATAATACATCCTCTCGCTTGGGCCCCGCGCCGATATTATGGACGATCAGGGGCTTCGCCGCGCCGAGAGGGTCCGCGACGACGACGCCGATATGCGTGACCCCGCCGCCAAGGTCCCAGGCCACCACATCTCCGGGCTTATAGTCCGCGGCGCGCCGCGTCATCGGCAAGGCCGCGCCGCGGCGCTCGAAGAAGGTCATGAGGTTCGGCACGCGACGGTGATCGATGTTCGTGTCAGGCTCACGCCGCCCCCATTTCTTCGGGTAGACGGAGAAATTTCTCTTCATATCCTCGTGCACCGCGACCTGAAGATCGAGCCCGGCCTTCCGGTAGGCCCGTATGACGACGTCCGTGCAGACGCCCGTGCCCGCCGGCACATCGCCTCCGGGGTAGGCGAGCCTCACATAGCGGCCGTCGTAAACGACGCGCTCCTTCGTCTGCGCCTGCGCCGCCTCCGTGACCGTATTGATGAAAGCCGTGTCGGCCCGGGCCGGTACGGCCGACAGGCTCAAAGCCAGAAGCGCGGAAAGCATGCCGGAGTATAGCCCATGAGAGCCGGCCTTGACAGGCTCTATCGACCGGGACACACTATGCCGTGAGCTTCGACCGACGGCACGCCGTCTTCGCGGGAGCGATCATTCTGTTAGTCACGTGGTGGGGCGCTCCCGCACGCAGGCCCGTGTCAGTGCGCGGTATGTTCGCCGATTCGCGAGGCCCGCATGGGGCGGCCCCGCCTCGATCCGACGCGCCGACGGAGGACCACCCCGCGGAACTCGAGCCTCCCGCGCCGGTCCTGATGCAATCCGCCGAGCGCCGCTTCTCAAGCCCGTCGTCGAACGGCGGGGCGGCCGGAGGCATCGCCGGCGCCGAGGACGAGCAGGCGCCGGCGGCAGCTGCGGCCGCACGGCAGGCCGGCGGCACGGTGAACCTGCCGGGCGGGTACGGCGCGCCGACGGCGAGCGTCGGCACGTTCGCCTCCGGCGGCGACGGGGACGGCGCCCGCCCCGCCTCGGACGCACGCCGTCCCACAACCACGAACGCAGGCGGCAAAGACAGCGCGATCCCGCCGGCGGCCCACGCTCCCGATGAGAAGAAGATGACCGGCGCCGCCGCGAACCTGGTGACGGCCGCACGCGGCCTCAAGGACCGAGGCGACGCCGCAGTGATGCGGGCGAACTCCGGCCTCGAAGCGGGCATCATGCGCGGCCTTGCGCTCGACAACAAGGTGGACGCCGGGATCCGCAACGCCATCGCCGACCTCCAGAGCTCGGGGAAGCCCGTCACCCCGGAGGCCGTCGCGAAGGCCGCCGAGGGCGTGCTCAAGGAGAACGGCGTCGAGCCCGAGGATGTCGACGTGCAAACGGCCGTCGCGCGAGCCTCCGGACCTCCTCCCGCGAACATCCCGCCCGCCGCATACGCCGAGGCCGCTAAAGACATGGCCTCTACCCCTCCTCTCGAGCCCGCGGTGCTGGCGGAGATCCGGGAGTTGGGCGTCAAACCGCCGCCGCCGCCGCGCGCTCCGGCCCCTCGCGGAGCGCTCGACGCCTTCAGAAAGAATCACGACGTGTTCGAGAAGGCGCAAAAGGATTTCGGCGTGAAGCCCGAGCACATCCTGGGCATACTCGGCGTCGAGACAACCTGGGGACGCAACACGGGGAAATTCCCCATCGTGCGGACGCTGGAGGAGATCTCGACGCGCACCGATTCCAAGGGCCGTCGGACTCGAGCCGCGATCCAGGCCGAGAACGACCTGAAGGCGCTCGCGCGCCTATCGGCCGAGGGCAACCTGGGCGGGCTGAAGCCCTCTGAGCTGCGCAGCTCCTACGCCGGAGCGATGGGCGTCCCGCAGTTTCTGCCGACGAGCTGGGAGGCCTACTCCCGCGCTCCGGGCGGCGGCAAGCGCGATCCGTTCAACTTCGGCACGGCCGCCTATTCGGTCGGCAACTACCTGAAGGTCCACGGCTACAGCAAGGACGTGCCCCGCTCGATCTGGGGCTACAACCACTCCCAGGAATATGTGGACAAGGTCCTGGGGCTGTCCGCCGACGTCAAGGCGAGCCTGAACGCAGCCACGCCGCCCGTCAAGTAGCCCTACTTCTTGTCGGCGGCGGGCACGGCGGGCATCCCCGGAATGTTGGGCAGGGCCGGATCCGCTGCGGCAGGAGCGGCAGCGCCCCCTCCTCCCCCGCTCATCGCGCTTCCCGAAAAGCCGATGCCCGCACCCCCATTAAGCCCGGAGTAGCCGCCGGAGTTCAGGCGCGGCTGATTGAACGCTCTCCTCGCGGGCTTCACCGGCGCGGCGGCCTCGGCCTGTGCCTCGACGACGGGCGGGGCTTCCGCCTGTGGCGGTGCCTGCGGCGGCGGAGCGGCCGGAACAGGCTTGGACGTGCGCATGTCGTCGTCGATCTTGAGCATGCCGATGCCCGAGACGGGCGCCCCGGTCCTGAAGACGGGCTTCGGCGCCGGAGGCGGCGCTTCCGTGGACCGGGCAGGAAAGAGCTTGCGGTAATCCTTCGACGCCTCGGCGACCGCGGCGACGGCCGCGCGCCCCTGCCAATAGCGCCAGCCCGCGAAGGCGATCATGACGAGCATGATCACGAACACGGCGACCCTCTTGGGATCCAGCGGCGGGACGTCTTCGTCGCCGCTGTCGTCGTTCAATTGGATTTGCGCCATCTGACTTTAATTATAGCCCGGCGGCGCGATTAATCAAGGGCGGCGGCATCGCGCTCGAAGCGCGCGGCCAACTCCTGGCGCCTCGCCTCAGGCAGGAACAAAGACCATATCCCGTTCCACGCCATGTCCAGGAGCTCCTCGGCGGTGAAGCCCGCATCACGGGAGAGCGCTTCGTATTCGTGCGCCAGATCGATGCCGAACACGCCGGGATCGTCGGTGCTGAGCGTGACCTTGAGCCCCGCGTCCTTCCAGGCGCGCACCGGGTGCTCTCGGTACGAGGCGACCGCGCCGGTCCGAAGATTCGAGGTGGGATTGACCTCGACGACGGTGCCGCGTCGGATCAGCTCCTTCAATAGATCCGGGCGCTCGCGCAGGATGATCCCGTGGCCGATCCGGTCCACGCCGATCTCGAGCGCATCCTCGATCTCCCCTCCGCGTGGGGACTCCCCCGCATGCGCGGTCAGGCCGAGCCCGGCTTGACGTCCTCGCCTCAGCCAATCGCCGTACTCGGACAGCTTCTGGTCCCCCGGCCCCGCGTCGGCCACATCGAGCCCGACGACGCCGCGCCCCGCGTACTCCACAGCGAGAGACGCCATCGCCTCGTTCGCCGCGCGGCTCATGACGGTGAAAGGACGCAGCAGGCAGATGATCACGCCGCTTCCCACGCCGAAGTCCTCCCGGCCCCGCTCCAGGCCGCGCAGCGCGGCGTCGAGCACGGCCCTCATCGGAAAATCCGCGGTTTGCTGCAGCGCAGGCGCGAAGCGCACCTCGGCGTGCAGTATGTTCTGCCGCGCGCAGTCTCGCGCCAGCTCATAGGAGCTCATCTCCACCGCTTCCGCCGAAAGCAGGAGCGGGTAGAACGCGTGAAAGGCGTCCAGCACCGCGGCCAAGCTCGCGCGCGGCTGATCCACCACGACCTTTCGCCGTATCTCCTCGACGGTCAGCCCATGCAGGGGCGAACCGGGAGCCATTCGCGCCAGCCGGAGCACGGTCTCCGGAGAGAGCGCGCCGTCGAGGTGCAGATGAGTCTCGACCTTGGGCATGGCCGCGGCAAAGCTCGCCATCCTCTCAGCCGTCCAGCGCCTGTCCCGGGCCTTATCGCGCAGGGCTTGAGGCAGGCTCGGCACACTACTTCCGCTTGAAGGCGAACGGCCCGAACGCCTGCATCACCGGCATCACCTGGAGCCGGTTGATATTGACGTGCCGCGGGAGCGTGGCCGACCAGAAGATCGTCTCGGCCACGTCGTCGGCGCACAGGGGCTCGAGGCCCTTGTACGGCTGATCGGCTTTTTCGGCGTCGCCGTGAAACCGCACGAGCGAGAACTCGGTCTCGGCCAGGCCGGGCTCGATGCTGGTGACGCGGATGTTGGAGCCAAGAAGATCGGCCCTCAGGTTCAGCCCGAACTGCTTCACGAAGGCCTTGGTCGCGCCATAGACGTTCCCGCCCGGATAGGGGTAATCCGCCGCCGTGGAGCCGAGCAGGATGACGTGCCCCTCGTCGCGCGCGACCATGCCGGGAAGGATCGCGCGCACGGTGTACAGCAGGCCGTTGATGTTGGTCGCGACCATCGTGTCCCAATCGTCCAGGTCCGCCTCGGCGGCGGACCCGAGGCCGAGCGCCAGCCCGGCGTTGGCCACGACGAGGTTGATCTTCGAGAACTCCTTCGGGAGCGCGGCCAGCGCGGCCTCGGTCTGCCTGCGGTCGCGGACGTCGAACACGGCCGTGCAGCAACGCTTGCCGAGCGCCTTCTTAAGCGCCGTGAGGCGGTCGGCGCGTCTGCCGGTCGCGATCACCTTCGCGCCCGCCTTCACGAAACGGCGGCAGGTCGCTTCGCCGAAGCCGGAGGTGGCGCCGGTTATAAGGACAGTTAAAGTTCTGGGATCAATCGGGGATTTCATAAGGGTGCCCGCATATTACCAAAGGGAACTCGCGCCGGTGCGAATTCCGATCGCGCGCCGCCGACGGGCACGTGCTGGCGTTCGCCGGGCCCACGACGGCATAGGGCCTTTAACGCGAGCGGCCTGGGACCTTCCGCCTTAGCGTCCGCGCCGCGCAACGGCTAGCATCTCGGCGATGAAGATCGACCACGCCGCCGCCCGGAGCCTCCCGGGCAGGAAACCCCGATGACTTTGATCACGACTCTTTTGATCCTCAGCCTGACCGCGTCCGCGCAGAACGTATTCGAGACGCAGGTCGAGGCCGGCGTGAACGCCGCGGCGGCCCAGGCGCGCAAGACGCCGAAGCCGGCCAAGCCCGCGCCTCGCGAGGTGAAGGACGGGAACATCCCGCGCTTCCAGCAGAGGAAGTTCCCCCTCTCCTCGGACGGCAAGTGCGGCCTCAAGGCGTTCACCCTCCTCGACTACGAGATGCGCGACAGCGTCAAGAACGGAGAGGCCTCGCGCATGACTGAGATGGGCGCGGTGATCGAGACCACCTCCCCCGATTGCATCCGGGACTACGGCGTGGTCCAGTTCATCCGCGGCTGCGTCTACCACACCCGCTACGACATCAAGACCGGCTCGGAAACCGAGAAGGTCTTCGACGTCGCCCGCCGCCTGCGCGGCCCGCGCGTCGTCTTCAACCACCCCGGCTACGAGGTGGACCAGACCCAGCTCGACCCGCTGTACGTCTCCTATCCGGGCGAGGCGCACCGCCTCGACCTGCTCTACGTGCCCAACGGCCCCATGCGCCTGCGCTCCGACGCCGCGAGCATGGCCGCCGACTTGAAGTACCTCGACCGCCCTGACGCGCGCACCTTTCTCAAGGACATCACGACGCCGACCTCGATCGCCTTCATCGGCGACCTGCCCGACCACGGCCAATCCGTGATCAACGAGGAAGGGACCATCCTGTCCGTCCTCAACGCCTCGCTCGACTTCCGCACCTGCCTGTACCGGCTCAAGGACGTCCCGACGACCGGCGACCCCGCGGGCGAGGGCGTCGCGCCCGAGAACGGCGGCCCCATCCAGTGCTTCGGCTGGATGTCGCGCTACACCTTCGAGCCCGCGACCCAGGACTTCGTCACCGACAAGTTCGCGGGCGTGGACCCGTTCTGCGCGACGGCTCCTCCGCGCGCGCCCCTGCCGGGTTCCTGAACCGGCGGAAGCCTTTAACTCTCGCACCGTGCGCGCTTAACAGCGCGCTATGATATTGGTTCTATACAGCTCCCGTCCGCAGCATATCGCCGAAGAATACTCACCCACAAGCTGGATTAATGCTGATTTTCACACTACACTGCTACATCAAGCCAGCATTCATTCCGGCGCTATGCCGACCAGTACAATCACAAGTTAGGCGGCCAGGATAAGGCGAGAACCGAATATGATCGAGCCATTTCGCGTTGAAGTGCCTTCTGAAACGATCAAGAATCTTCACGATCGCCTGCGCGCGACGCGCTGGCCCGGCGGCGTCAACGACAGCGGAGGCGTTCCGCTGAGCGAGATGCGTGATATCGTGCGCTACTGGCTGGAGGATTTCGATTGGCCAGCGCGTGAACGCGACATAAACCAGTTGCCACATTTTCGAGCCGAACTTGACGGCCTGCGTCTTCACTACATCCATATGAAATCCGCGCGCCCTGACGCGAGGCCGCTGTTGCTACTCCACGGGTGGCCCGGCTCATTCGTTGAGATGCTGGCCATCGCGCCCATGCTGACGGAGTCGTTTCACGTCGTGATTCCGTCGTTGCCAGGTTATGGCTTTTCCGAGGCGTCCCCGACGATCGGCATGTCGAATGAACGAATTGCGGCGCTCTTCGCCGAGCTGATGTCTGTGCTGGGCTATGATCGCTTTGCAGTACAAGGGGGCGACTGGGGCGCCGGCATCGCGACATGGCTTGCCGTGCGGTTTCCCTCCCGCGTGACCGCGCTCCACCTCAACTACATCCCGGGCTCATACGCGCCTTTCGTTGAGGGCGCTCCCTCCGCCGAGGAGGCTTCTTTCATGCTCCAGCGTGCGCAATGGAGCGATGATCAGGGCGCGTACGGTCATGTGCAGCGGACTCGGCCGCTCACCTTGGGCTACGCATTAGGCGACTCTCCCGCCGGGTTAGCCGCATGGATAGTCGAGAAGTTCCATGAATGGGCTGATCCGAGAAGCGCGATCCCTCTCGATGCCATCCTGACGAACGTTACGATCTATTGGGCGACCAATACGATCGCCTCATCGATGCGCCTCTATCTGGAATCGGCGCGGACGCCGCTGCGCTTCGAACGCGGCGAGCGCGTCCGAGCGCCGTGTGGCATCGCCCGGTTTCCGTACGAGGCGCCATTCCCTCCGAGAACATGGATCGAGCGTGCATATGATGTCGTTCACTGGACGGACATGCCGCAGGGCGGACACTTTGCCGCGCTCGAGGCGCCCGAACGCCTTGCCGCAGACGTGACTGAGTTCGTTCTTGGAGTGGAGCGAAGCGCCGCCTAACACGCGCTCCTGCGGACGCGTGTACACTGTGAGATATTTTAATAGCGCGCGCGGCACAGCGTGGCGTTAACGCTCCAGGCGAAGTGTGTCGAATAAGGCACGTGAGCTAGCTCCGGAACGAGTGATTATCTACAACAATAGATCATGAAGATTCGGGAGCCATCGCGAGCGGCATCTTAAAAATGAAGACGGCCACCAAAGACGAGTTCAAAGCGATCTACTTCAAATATGGCCGCGAGAAGGACGGCTGGGGCCAAGACTACTGGGATCAGTTTTTCGAGAAAGACGGGACATCTCCCATGACATACTCGATCGAGGAGCCTCCCTCGCCTGAGCACGACCGGATGATGATCGTCAGCGATTTCGCGGTGAAGGAGTACCGGTTGTTCTTTATGACGGAAGAGGCAGAGGACGGCCTCTACGGTCCGTAGCCGGGGCTCGCACCGGTGCGAGCCTCCGACAAAAAGCGCCCTCGACCTTTCGGTCGAGGGCGCGTTCTTTTGCGTGAGGAAGCTTACTTGAGCTTGGCGAGCTCGGCCTCGAGCTCCTTGTAGTCGCGCTCCTTGGTGATGTCTGCCTCGACCTTCACGAAGGCGACCTTCCCGTCGGAGCCGACGAGGACGGTCGCGCGCTGGGAGATGTTCCCGCCCGGGTGGAACAGGCCGTAGGCCTTGATCGCGGTGCGGTGCATGTCGGCGAGAAGCGTGTGCTTCAGGCCCATCTGCGCCTTGTACGCCTTGTGCGACCACACGGAATCGACGGAGATACCGAACACCTGCGCGAACTTCTCAAAGCGCGACAGGTCCTGGGAGAAGCACGCGTTCTCCTTGGAGCACGTCGGGGAGAAATCGAGCGGGTAGAAGAACAGGGCGACGGGCTTCTTGCCCTTGAACTCGGACAGCGTCCAGTCCTTCTTCTCGGAATCGGGAAGCTTGAAGTCAGGAGCGACGGCTCCAACGGCGATCGGCGTGGTTTCCGGGGCGGCGGTGGCGGTGGTCATGATGTCTCCTGGTTGAGGGGTCAGGCTTTCTGATTTTGCGATTCTCGAGAATCGCAAAATCAGAAAGCCTGACCCCTTTAATTAAACTTTGACGAGCTTGATTTCGAGCGGCTTAACGGTGGCGTTACGGATGCTGACCTGGGCGGCGACCTTGCGGGCGGCTTCGCGGAAGGCCTTGGCCGGCGCGGAGTCGGGATGCGAGAGAACGAGCGGCTTGCCATCCTCGCACGCCTGGCCGATCTTAGGATCCAAAGGGATGGTTCCCAATAAATCGACGCCGTGATTCTTCTTGAGGGCGGCAGCGCTGCCTTCGGCGAAGATCTTGCTTTCCTTCGAGCAATGGGGACAGATGAAGCCGGACATGTTCTCGATAGCGCCGAGGATGGGCACGTTGAGCTTCCTAAACATGGCGACGGCCTTGCGCACATCAGAGAGGGCGATGGACTGCGGCGTGGTCACGATGACGGAACCCGCAATCGGCACGGTCTGGCACAAAGTCAGCTGAACATCGCCGGTGCCCGGCGGAAGGTCGAGAATGAGGTAGTCGAGTTCACCCCATTTCACGTCTTTCAGGAATTGGGTGA